>NZ_AKJQ01000041.1:0-67530 GCF_000282255.1 Pseudomonas sp. GM25
CTAGAAAACCCGGGGCGATTCAATGAGCAGAAGGAACAGCACATGGAGAATTTTCAGAAGGCGTGGCTCGCTGGTAAAACATCATGTGAAATGATACTGGATCACTTTCGCGGAAAACCTCTTTGAAGCCTAAATTCTTGATCGAGTCTCCTGTAGCTAATAAAAGATCGTAGCCGGAAACGCATGTGTTATTTTTGGGAACAAAGGGACAGATTTATTTTTTCTGGAATTTTGGGTTGCAAATAAATCCGTCCTCATTTTTTAAATGCGTCCAAAATTTTTATAAAGGAAGTCAGCGGGGAGATTCTCCGATAAATTTTTGAACCGTTTTGAGCATGGCAATCTGTGTTTTTAAGTTTATGGCTTGTGTCGGAAGGGAAATTAGATTTTTAATATCATCGGTAGTTGAAAATTTGAATGGATTCATAATAAAGAAGGCTACTAGGTGTTCGATGAAAGCGCAGAGTTGAAAATTTTTCAACTCAATATTTATTGGAGGGTGTCCCCCGTGAATATGAGTATTTCTAGAGGTTCGTAATGACTCTAATATTGCTTGGTGCAGTATTCTATCTTGATAGAAAAATGATGCTCTTTTTATCAGCGCTGCGGACTCGTGAGTCATAGTTAATCTTTCGAGGGTTGACCACAACTTCATAAATCTAAGCTCGGGGTCTGCTCGGTCTGTGGCGTCAATATAGTTAATGAGTGCGGAAATCGTAGCTGTGATATATGGGCATTTTTTTAGTCGAGAGACATTTTTTCTCAAATGCTCTAGAGTCTTGGGAGGTGATTTTAGCGTCAGTGCTGGGTTGTCCTCAAACGATAGATTGATCCAGCAGCCGTCTCCGGCTCTCTTGCCGTTCAGATGATGCAGTGTGTGAACCTCACCGCATTGAACTACGCTTTTCGTAGGATATTCTCGCTCTTTTGAAGTTGTGATTAATTGGCGATTTTTCTTAAAGCCGATTTGCAGGAGCGCTCTGACGCAGCTTAACGTATCGATTGCGTTATTAACGGCGTGCTCTGTGTTAGCAGCGCTGGTTGTGATGCAGACAAAAGTGTAGGATTCTTGGTTTTTAAAATCGCTCTCCTCGTTGCGTGTTAGTTGGTAGTGTCTGGCTGTGTAGTATTTTTTAGGCAAGGTGTTGTGGAAGCTAATACGGCAGTCATTTATGTTGACTGTTGGTAGTTTATAAATATTTTTAATGTTGATTTGTGTGATGAGCTTGTATGTTTCCTGCTTTTTTGCCTTCAGGTTGCAGCTTTTGTCAAACTCTAAAAGTAAATCGTTGTGATTGGAAATTTTGTTTTTCTTGTAACACTTGTCTATTGTTTCTTTTAGAGTTGAATGCAAAGTGTTTTCGTCAAGTTTGTGGTTGTGTTTGATTAGTCCGAATATTGTGTCGAAGAAAAAAGTTGCTTGAATTTTATAGCTGACGTTGCCGTCTGAGGTTAAGCTGTAGCAGTCGCGAATTGTATTTACAAGCTCGGAAATGTAGGCTGGGTTAATCCATGTTGATTTCAAGTTTATCTCCTGGATCGCAGCGGGGCTGTAAAAATAAAAAAACCGTGCTGCCCGTTAATTATTGGTGGGGTTAGCAATAGTTCTCTTTGTGGAATATTGCACTTTGCTATCCAGTGGTAAAGTTATTAGTTTGCATGCCTACCAGGCGCCACAAGGACTGGTCCAAATCCCTATAACTATTTTTTTGAATAACTACCCCAGAAAATCGACCCTCCGCTTTCTATCTAGCGTGCCGTATGTAATCACAGTATCTGTTGTAGGTGCGGGTAATGGTTATTTGCCACGATGGGTATCTATCATGTTTTGGATGTGAGCGTCTAACTGGGATTCAGCTTCGCTGATGTGCGAACGGATTTCGTCCGTTTGCTTCATGAAATCACAATATTTTTTTAGTGCTGCATCTGAGTCTTTCTCTCTGGCAAGGGAGTCGAGCCGGTTCATCCAGCTTGGGAGCGGGTCTGATTTGACTGGCCATGGGTAGCTGGAGGCAATTTGTTGAATGTATTCACCAGTGTTGTTAACTGTTATGTTGTTGTCCTCGGCATATTTTCTACCTGCTTTACTATTAATGAAGGGCCAAACTTGGCAATCGATTATTATAGATGCACGGCTCTTAGGAGAGCCGAATTCGTATTCTTCTAAGAAGATAAGCGAGCTGTCGGTGCGCTCGATTGTTTCTTTCATGTCAAAATGAAGGTCAGATATCATCGTGTCATTCATGGACTCAGCAACCTCGCCTAACCGTTTCCATGCGGAGTCGAAGGCGAGTCGGGACATAAAAAAGTCAATTTTTCCAATATATTTGGCTGCGCGATGAGATATTTTGTCACCGCTACCTGATGACCATATTAAGGGTGAGAAACTGGAGAGGACCGTGCACGCATTTTTAAAGTAAAATAATGCAAGTGAGTGAAGTATTCCATCATGACGAAGTCCGCGATGATATGCAGTGTTTCTAAAAGTATGTAAGTATTGGATTCTATCGCATGTGGCTGGTGGTATAAGTTTTTTCATCCTGGCGAGCTTTATTTTTGAATCAAAGTTTTGTCCGAGAGCTGCAGCCACAAGTTTTGGGTCAGTACTTGGTTTAGAAAAACGTTTCCACATGTCGTTTTCATAAAAACGGTCTTGTGCATACTTGTGGAGTGTGAGTTCAACAACGTTGTCGATGAGCATAAGCGCGAAACGGTCGAAGTTTCGATCGTGCATTGCCAGTTGGTCCAATGCCAAATCCATCTGATCAATTTGGTCTGCGAAAAATTGCAGCATTGATTTATTCCATCTCGAAAGCTGATAAGGTTTTTTGCGTCATGCTTGATGATCTCGAGCTTATTTAATTTTGTGGAGGTAAATGCCTATTTGTGTCGTTCATTGTCAGTTGGTGAGATAACGCTAAAATTTGTAAATAGTTGATTGTACTTGCAATGTTTTAGAAAATCGATGACCCCGCTAATGCTTTTCATTTGTTCCATTGGGATCATGTTGTATTGGAAGTCCCATTCATTGGTAATGAAGCCTCCATCCTCTACGAAGGCAGTCTTGAGCTTTCCCTCAAAGTGATAGATGATTGCGTACAAAACATTATTGTTATACACGAATCCATTAAATTTTCTAGTGCTGTTTGTAGCTATTGAATAGTGTGAGAACTCCTTGAATGATTCTATCGAGTGTGAATTGGTGATTTTGCATTTGATCGGACGGCCGATGCTGAATACATAAAGTTCTATTTTTTGCGGCGGCATGAAATTTGATTCGTATTCGTCCATGCCTATGTAGTAGTTCGAAACTGGTGAAGTGTCGATGCTTAAGCTCTCAAGGCTCTTAAGTATAATTGGGGGGTTGAATTCCTCTACTTTGATTGCTATGTGTCGATCAATTGTTACATAAATAGAAAATATGGGGACAGGCTTGTCTTTAAGGTTGCTTAATACGACGTTTCCAATTCTGGTTGCTGATGTTCTACTGTGATAGGTGGAAAAAGATGCAAGTATCTTGTTGTTTATTTTTTTCCATGCCAAGTATCCGGTAAGGGGAAGGAGGATTAGGCCGGGAGCGACTTTAAAAAATTCTTTCACTGATTCGAAGAGTTCCGGTTGAATAGTCATGCGCAGAGAACCTGTTCTTGATCGGAGAAGTAATTGATACGATGTCATTCATATGGCAGGACAGCGTTATTGTCTTTGAATACCGGCCTCCAGAGCTGAACTCGACACATATATCCCAGCACAATCGACGTGTGCTGGAGTAGCTGATTGCAAATAGCCAGAGGATGAGGTGGCGTATGTCAGCATAGCTGACGCCAGCCTCAGCCATGCGGTTCTCACTTGATGGATCACCAGCAAGCGCATAGCCGAAGGGACAGCCCTCGTGTGCGTTTTTGAAGGCCAGAAAATAGATCTCATTGCTCATGATCCGCAATTAATGCACGAACCCGATCTTCACTGAGTTCTGATGTGCGAAGCAACACGCGGAAAGTTTCTTCTTCCGTGCCCAAAGTGAGGCAGAGGTAGCCTTCTTCGCCCACTGGTTGGAGGAGTGCGATCCTCAATAGGGGGACAGATCTATTTAACTGAATTTTCTAGTATTCACTGGCCGGTGCCCCTCCTAAGCTGTCTGATTAGAGGGGCGGATAAACAACAAATTTCGTCGTGTTTAAATCCGAACTGCCATTGATGCTCGTGCCCTACACAACCTTGCGCCACCCCCTACACCTAAGACAGAATCCGCCGGCTTGTGCGTCTACCCCGTGGCTTTTATCGTTCTCGGGTCACTGAAATCCAGTGATCGGGTTTGGTAGCCCGTGTGTTAGATGTACAGCGTCATCGTCTCCGGTCGTGCTTTCGATCGGGGTCTATGGTGGTCATGTACAGGGCGTCTTCGGGCGCGCCGGCTCCTGACACCCGGTCTACCAACCTGTTCATGGCCGCCACCCTTCGTTTGGTAGCGAAAGGGTGAAGCCTTCACTAAAAGTGTTAGGAGTTTCATCCATGTTCAAACCAACACCCAACCCACCAGAAACCGATCCGGTTTCCCCCTACAAATTCCCCGATTCACGAACCCTGAACGAAGCCGCCGAGCGCGCCCTCGATCACTACCTCACCCCACAGCAACGGATCATGGGCAGCCACACCCAACATGACCCGATGTACTTCGCCAACCCGGCCTACGACACCGAATCCCTGCTCGCCAACGCCAGCGAATCCCTGGGTTCAGCCTCCGAAATGCTCAACAACTTCGCCGCCACCCTGGAACCCGCCCACCGCAAAACCGCCATCGGCATTGCGCAGTTGGTGATGTTGGGGTCGTTGGCGGTGAATCAGGCGTTGGATAACGTCGAGCCGAAGTAGGTCGTTGCAACCCTCTGTGGCAGACGGACAGCTTGCTGTCGCGGAGGGTTCGTCACTCGAGCGATGAAGGGAAGGGCAGTAGAGAATGCGCGCACAGCGCAGGTTATTTTCGATAGTGCCTGGAGATTTCTTTCCATATGTATCGGTATCGAAACTCAAGCCAACGTATCAGCAGTTTGTCTATTTGGCGTCGATAACGGCTGCGCTCTCGGGCTTTCAGATTTTCACTAATGTCAGACGTTAGTTGTTCAAGGTTGAAAGCAGACCAGATCATCGGGATCACTGTCTCAAGGTTCGAATGGCAGACAGGTGCGACTTCCTCGTAGAGAATTCGCTTTATCTCTTGCGGGTCGTAATCTTCGGTCTGGCGCGCGATGGATTCGTAGTTGACCTCATTGTCTACAAACGCGTCGGACAGTGCCCAATAGACGTGGGAGCGCTCTTTCTCAGTCGCTGACGCCCAATCACGCTTGGTAGGAGATGTCTTCCGAGTGGTTGGTTCAGCCATTTTTGACGTCCTGTCATGCGATGGTGTCAGCCTTGCTTCCAAGGGCGACCGGGAATGTAGCTTTCAAAACTTACCAAAAAACGAGATTGAATTGATTTGTTCTGAAGCTTAGAGCCGTAAACAACCTATCAACTTTTTCATCTCAAGCACCAAAATTAAACGCAATCGAAATCCTTGGTCTCGTCCCTTCAAACCGTCGAACCGAGTGCATCAGCCACGATGGAAACATGATGAAGGTGCCGCTGCTGGCGGCGCAGGTGCTGCTGAAGCCGGCGGTTATGCAGTCTTCGACGCGCATTCGCAGCGCGGGGTTGTAGGTGGAGGCGACCATGCCGCGTGGGTCTGCGAATTCCAGGTCGCCGCCGACGGTCGGGTCGTCTTCTCGGCCGCCGGCGTCCACCCAGTAGACGCCTGACCAGAAGGCGCCTGGATGTCCGTGGAGGGCGTTGCTGTGGCCTGCGGTATTCACGTTGGCCCAGGCGTTGAGTTTCCATTCGAAACTCGGTTCGGTCAGTCCGAATTGCTCGCTGTGCACTGCCGTCATTTGCACGGCGAACGCTTTGGCGAACTTCACCAGAGCGTCGCTGGCTTCTTCGCCCCAGTCATGGAAGTCGTTCGCGGACTGCCAGCCGCCGTCGTTGCTGCGCTTGGCGCCGCTGCGGTCTTGCGCCATGCGGGTTGTGATGAGGGTTTTGAGTTGGGAATTGAGTTTTGCGGCGTCGGGGTACTGGAGGCTGGCGAGGGGTGTTGTAAACAATCGTCGAATCTTTATCAGGTCAGGATTTACCAACTGGCTGTTCGACGGCATTGCGTGTGCTCTAGGTCTCGTAAGTTGCAAAAAACTATACCGAGCGAACTGCAAGGCCGATGTAAACCTTTGTGAAAGGCCGAACCTGAACCCACGCTGAAAACCCCGCAAGTTTCATCTTCCCGCCACCCACACAGGCCTACGATCCATCCACAAGATCCCGATCCCACCCGAGCGCCACACACCATGAACAATCCACTCAAAGCGCTGTTGATCGTCGCAACCATCTCGGTTTTAAGCGCCTGCTCCGGCGCCGGTGGCCTGACGACCACCAGTTGTTTCTCCAGCGACTGTCAGTCGCCGGAGGCGCGGAACGTGAATACGTTGAAGTTTGGCGGGAGCAATATCGGTAACAGTTTCAACCAGTACAGCTCCGGCCTGATGCATGACGATTGAGGTTTACTGGGCCGCGGGTACGGCGATCCATTCGCTCAGGACTTTCTGGTATTTGCCGGTGACTTTGCTCAGGTGCAGCCACTGGTCGACGTAGAGTTTCCAGCTGATGTCGTCGCGCGGCAGCAGGTAGGCTTTTTCGCCGTATTGCATGAACTGGCTCGGGTTGACGGCGCACAGGCCGGGTTTGAGTTTTTGTTGGTAGAGGGCTTCGGAAGCGTCGGTGATCATCACGTCGGCCTTGTTATCGAGCAGTTGCTCGAAGATCGTCACGTTGTCGTGCAACGCCAGCTGCGCCTTGGGCAGGAAGGCGTGGACGAAAGCTTCGTTGGTGCCGCCGGCGGGTTCGACCAGGCGCACGTTCGGCTGGTTGATCTGGTCGATGGTCTGGTATTTGGACTGGTCGGCGCAGCGCACCAGCGGGATCTTGCCGTCGACGTCGAGGGTGTTGCTGAAGAAGGCTTTTTTCTGGCGTTCGAGGGTTACCGAGATGCCGCCGACGCCGATGTCGCATTTGCCGGCCTGCATGTCCGGCATCAGGGTTTTCCAGGTGGTTTGCACCCATTCGACCTTGACGCCGAGGCTGTCGGCCAGCGTTTGCGCCATGGCGATGTCGATGCCTTCGAATCCGCCGTCCGGGCGTTTGAAGGTGTAGGGCTTGTAGTCGCCGGTGGTGCAGACGCGCAACTGGCCCTGTTGCTGAACGGTGTCGAGGTGCGAGGCCGGTTCTTGTGCCTGAGCGGCGCCGGCCATGGCCAGCAGGCCGCAGAAGATCATCGTGCTTTTTGGAATTGTCATGGAGATCGGGCTTGTGCAGTGGGAGTGCGGGCCAGTGTAGTGAATGCGTTTGCCGGGTGTCATCCCGGCTCCGGGCTCAACGTGCCCAGCCACGCCACCAGTCCCACGATCAACAGCGCAATCACCAGCTCCAATGCCACGCTGCGGCGCAAGGCATTGGCCGCCACTTGATACTGCCCGGCGCGCAACGATTGCTCGAGCAACGGCCCGAGGTGGAAGCGGTTCAACGCGGCCAGCACCAGCATGCCCCCGAACAACACAACCTTGATCGCCAACAGAATCCCGTAGGTGCCGAGCAGGACTTCGCCCAGTGTCGGGCCGACGATGAACAGGTAATTCGCCACGCCGGTGGCCGACAGGATCAGCACAATTGCCGCGCCGACGCCTTCGAAGCGTTTGACGGAATCGGCCAGCGAACGAATGCGCGCCTCGCTGCACAGTGCGTCGAGCCGCGACATCAAGATCAACGCGAGCATTGCGCCTAGCCACGCACCCGCCGCGAGCAGGTGCAGGATGTCGCTGAGCAGATGCCACGCGTTATCCATCGCGCCGTGTCCGCTCCAGGCCAGGGAGGCGAGGGCGACGGCGCCGGCCACCGATGCCAGCCACAACCCCGGCCAGATCATCACGACAATCAGCGCAGTCATCCGCAGCGCCCAGGCCAGACCGACGTCGGTTTCCAGCACCATCATTTGCAGATGTGGCCACAGCGCCGCGAATTGCGTTTCTCCACTCATGGCGCGGGTCATCAGCACCAGTCCCGCCACTGACAGCAATGCTCCGATCAACGCCATCCCGCGCAGCATCGGCCGAAACCGCAGCACCGCGTCAATGCTGTACAGCCCGAACAACGCCAGACCGAACAACAGCAGAAAATCCACATAAAGCGCCAGACGCAGGAGGATGTTGATCAGTTCAGCCATCGCTCATTTCACTTTGAACGTGACGTTGCCGGTGATCGGGTGCGTGTCCGACGACACCGCGCGCCATTCGACCTTGTAGGTGCCGGCCGGCAGAGGCGAGAGCGGGGTGACGAACATGGTTTTCGGGTCGCTGCCGGCGCTGACTTTGGCCTTCATCGGCATCGGCGAGTGGGCCATGCCGGGCATTTCGGTCATCACCAGTTTGGCGCCGGAGAACTGGGTCAACAGATCCTCCGAAAAACGCAGTTCGATCTTGCCGGGCGCCGCGCCGTCGGCACCTTCGGCCGGAGTCGACGACAGCAGTTTCGGATGGGCCTGGGCCAGGGTGCTCAGGAGCAAACCGCTGGCGAGGACGAGGGAGATTTTCAATGTGCGCATGCAAGACCTCGGTGTTGTTTTTTGATGGGATTCAGAACCACAGCCGCACGCCGAGGACGAGTCGCGCTTCGCTGCGATCCTCGCCTTCTTCCTGTGCGTAATCGGCGGTGCGGCCGTAGGTACGGTTCCAGGTCACGCCGATGTAGGGCGCAAATTCGCGGCGGATTTCATAGCGCAGGCGCAGCCCGGCTTCGGTGTTCGCGAGGCCCGAGCCGATCCCGCGTTGCGGGTCGTTTTTGCCGTAGACGTTGAGTTCGGCGGTCGGCTGCAGGATCAGGCGATTGGTCAGCAGGATGTCGTAGTCTCCCTCCAGCCGCACCGCGCTCTGGCCGTTTTCGCCGAGGAACGCCGTGGCTTCGGCTTCGAAGTTGTATAGCGCCATGCCCTGCAGGCCGAACGCTGCCCAGGTTTGCGGGGCGCCGGGTTTGAAGTCCTGGCGCACGCCGCTGACCACGTCCCACCACGGCGAAATCGCATGACCCCACAGCGCCTGGATTTCCGCGTCTTCGGTCTTACCGTTGCTGCGCTCGCCCTCGGAGCGCAACCACAGCCGATCGATGTCGCCGCCAATCCAGCCGGACAAATCCCAGGCCAGGGTGCTGGCGTCGTCGGCGTTCTGCCATTCGAGTTTGTCGGCGAGGAAGTAGGTGTTGATGGCGCTGTCGTGGACCTGATGCCCGGCGTGGCTGGTGAACACGGCCGCGCGGTCGGCGTCGGTCAGCGCCGGGATCGGCGTGCGGCTTTCGGTCGGCGCGGCGGGCTGCATCATGCCGTCGTCCATGCTTTGCATATCGCCCATCTGGCTGTGATCCATGCCTTGCATGTCGCTGGCGGCGAACGCCGGAGCCATCGACAGAAGTGACAACGAAAACGCGGCAAATCGGGTCATGGTCGGCGTCCTCATTCTTCCACCCGCACTTCGCGGAACATGCCCATTTCCATGTGGTACAGGAGATGGCAGTGATAGGCCCAACGGCCGAGCGCATCGGCAGTCACGCGGTAGCTGCGGCGGGTGCCGGGCGGCATGTCGATGGTGTGTTTGCGCACCTGGAAGTCGCCGTTTTCGTCTTCCAGATCGCTCCACATGCCATGCAGGTGGATGGGGTGGGTCATCATGGTGTCGTTGACCAGCACCAGGCGGATTCGCTCGCCGTACTTCAACAGCAGCGGCTCGGCGTCGGAGAACTTGATGCCGTTGAACGACCAGGCGAATTTCTCCATGTGGCCGGTGAGATGCAGCTCGATGGTGCGGCTCGGGTCGCGGCCGTCGGGGTCTTCGAAGGGGCTGCGCAGGTCGGCGTAGGTCAGCACCCGGCGCCCGTTGTTACGCAGGCCGAGGCCGGGGTCGTCGAGTTTCGCGGCGGTGGTCATGGCTTGCATGTCCACCAGCGGGTTGTCCTTTTCGCTGTCGGGGTGCGACTGCATCGGGCCCATGTTCATGCTCGAGTGATCCATGCCGCTCATGTCGCTCATGTCCATCGAGCCATGATCCATGCCGCCCATACCCATGTCGTCCATGGTCACCAGCGGGCGCGGGTCCAGCGCGGGCACCGGTGCCGACAAACCGGGGCGGGCGGCGAGGGTGCCTCGGGCGTAGCCGGTGCGGTCCATGGCCTGGGCGAACAGGGTGTAGGCGTCGGCCACGGGCTCGACGATCACGTCATAGGTTTCCGCCACGGCGATGCGCAACTCGTCGACGCTGACCGGTTTGACGTGCAGGCCGTCGGCGGCGACCACGGTCATTTTCAAGCCGGGGATGCGCACGTCGAAGTAGGTCATGGCCGAGCCGTTGATCAGCCGCAGACGCAGTTTTTCGCCGGGGCGGAACAGGCCGGTCCAGTTGTTATCGGGGGCATGGCCGTTCATCAGGAAGGTGTACGTGGCGCCGCTGACGTCGGCGATGTCGGTGGGATTCATCTTCATCTGCGCCCACATCGTGCGGTCGGCGACGGTGGCGCCCCAGCCTTTTTCGCCGACGTCGTGGATGAAATCGCCGACGGTGCGCTTGTGGAAGTTGTAGTAGTCGGACTGTTTTTTCAGGGTCTTCATCAGGCTAGCCGGGTCTTCGTCGGTCCAGTCGCTGAGCATCACCACGTAGTCGCGGTCGTACTGGAACGGCTCCGGCTCCCGCTCATCGATCACCAACGGCCCGTAGACGCCGGCCTGTTCCTGCAAGCCGGAATGGCTGTGATACCAGTAGGTGCCGTGCTGGCGGACCTTGAACTGGTAGACGTACACGCCACCCGGCTCGATGCCCTTGAAACTCAGGCCCGGCACGCCGTCCATGTTGGCCGGTAGCAGAATGCCGTGCCAGTGGATCGACGTGCTGTCCTTGAGCCGGTTGCGCACCCGCAGCGTCACGGTGTCGCCTTCACGCCAGCGCAGCAGCGGGCCGGGCAGGCTGCCGTTGATGGTCATGGCGGTGCGGGGCTGGCCGGTGAAGTTGACCGGGGTTTCGCCGATGAACAGCTCGAAGTCGGTGCCGCTTAACTCATTCACTTGGCCAGGGCTGTTCAAGGCCCAGACCGGCGTGCGCCACAGGCCGAAGCCGCCGAGCAGACCGCCGGCGGCGAGGCCTTTGACGAAAGTGCGTCTTGAGGTGGTGGAAGGCATGCGCTGGAAGTCCCCGTTTGACCAATGACGGGGAGGCTAACCAGCGGCAGCTTTCAGCTGGCTGAGGGGCGGATTACAGTTGTGTCAGGTTCGGCCTACAGACCTAGACCTTCCTGGACCACCAACAGCAGGTTGTTTTCCGTCAACGCAATCGCATCCAGCTGTTGCCCGGTCTCAAGCGTCTGCAACCACCAATGGCTTTCGCCATGTTCATCGACCGTACGCAGCAGCGATGCTTCGCGCCCCGGCAGGACGATTTGCACGCGTCCCGAGCCGTCTTCGGTGAAGCGGGCGATGGGGTCGAACGTCAGGCTGTGGTGGTTGGCTTCGATGATCAACTGGTCGATGGCGTAGTCGTGTGTCTCGCCATCCGGCGAAGTTTCGCAAACATGGGTAGGATTGCGCCGGATTTTCAGGCCGACTTCGGTGACCGGTTGCAACCAGCCCTCGATGCGGTGATACAAGGCGTAGACCTGAGCCGGCCAGCAATCGATCTCAAGTTCGGCGCAGGTGATTTCGTCAGCATGGGTGTGCCGGGTTTGTTTGAGTTTCGCGGCGAGTTCGTCTGCTTTACTCATGTCGGTTCCCTGTGGTGATTTCAACTTCATCGTAGTCCTTTCAAAGTAATGCAGGTTTTGCCCTGCGTCATGCGCTTGCAACACGGGCATGACTCAATCAGCGTCTGGCCAAGTGATGGTCAGACCACAGAAACCACGGACGCACGCGTCCCAAGGAGCGGGAACATGAAAAAGCTTTTTACAATTATGGCGCTGATTGCGCTGACGGTCGGTAGCATCGGCCTGAGTTCGGCACGCCAGTCGTCTGCCAGCAAGGCGGAATCGGTGGCGGGGGTATTCGATTACTACCTACTGACGTTGTCCTGGTCGCCGACGTTCTGCCTGACCCACAAGGACGACCCGCAATGCACCGGCAAGGGCTACGGTTTTGTCTTGCATGGCCTGTGGCCGCAATACGCCAAGGGCGGCTGGCCGGAATCCTGCCCGCCGCTGACCAACCTGTCCGCCGCCGAGACGGCCAAAGGCCTGACGCTGTTCCCGACCAAAAAATTGCTCGATCACGAATGGAGCAAGCACGGCACCTGCAGCGGCCTCGGCGCGATGGGCTATTTGGACGAAGCGGACAAAGCCGTGGCCGCGGTAAAAATCCCGGAAGAGTTGCAACCCTTCAGTAGCTCTTATTACTTCGAAGCGCAGGAAATTGCCGATCTGTTCCGCAAGAGCAATCCGGGCATACCGTCAGACGGTATCGCCGTGATCTGCAACGGCCCGGAACTCTCGGAAGTGCGCGTGTGCATGGGCAAGGACCTGCAATTCGGCGCCTGCGGCAAGGGCGTGAAAACCCAGTGCCGGGCGGGGGATATCCGGGTGCCGCCGTCGCGTTGACCGGAGCGGTTACCGACCATAAAAACAGGCGCCTTTTCAGGCGCCTGTTTTTTTGCGTGCGGGTTTGAACGACGGAAGGACTTTGTTCAAGCTGCGCGCCCCACGGATGATGACGTGATACTGCAAGGAGCCTGCTTACGCACGTATCGCGGAAAACTGCTGTTTGACTCGATCATGGAGGAATTTTCCTAATGTATAGACTGTTCGTTTGCCTGCTTTTCGTGATTTGTTCTGGTTGTGCAAAAGACCATGTATGGCCTCCGGCGAATTTGAGCTACGTGTCTGTTGAGAGAGACAGGTCTCTATATGTAATCAGGTATCAGTCGAATGTTGATGTCTTGGATCTTTTTGGTCGGGGAGAGAGGGTAGGAATGGCTTCAGGCATGCTTCATTGTGCTTTGGCTGAAGATCAGGATTTCTCGGTTGGTAAAGCCATTCGGTTTTCAGCGTTTGGATTGATATCGCCGGATAAAAGAGACGGAGCCCCGGCGGGATACTCTTATCTGACCCATGCTTTCATTTCCGAGACCTCTAGCAACCGAAGCTCGGAAAGATACTTGTCAGTGGCAGAAATCAACCAACTCCTCTCAGGCAAACAACAAATCCCCTGCAAAGTCGTCGTCACCGCTTACGGCTACAAACCCTACTACTCAAACACCATGAACCTCCCGGTCGCAGACCTGCTGCGCGAAGTCAACAAGCCCTGAGCTCAGCGCCATTCGGGGGGGGTCAAGCAAATCCCCCCGCATCCACACCCAACTCCCCCCGCAAAAACTCCACCAGCCCCCGCTGCAATCCACTCAACACCCCCTCGCGGCTGACCAGCGCCAGCTCCGTCGGCGGTAACGGAGGCAAGTCCGTGCACACCCGATGTTCCGGCAGCACTGCCGACGCCGGCAGCACCGAAACCCCAAGCCCGGAGGCCACCGCCGCTTGAATGCCAGTCAGGCTGTGGCTACCGAAGGCCACCCGCCAGGGGCGTTGCGCCACGTCCAGCAGGCGAATCGCCCGTTGCCGGTACAGGCAACCCTGGGGAAACAGCGCCAGCGGCAATACGCCAGTGGATGAGTCGAATTCCACGCCTTTGACCCAAACGAGTCGCTCCGGCCACGTCGCCCAGGCGGGGCCGCTGTCGGGTTCGCGTTTGATCAGGGCGATGTCGATTTCGCCGCTGTCGAGGCGTTGGCGCAGGTCGAGGCTCATGCCGCTGACGGTTTCCAGCCGCGCTTGCGGGTGGCTGCGGGTGAAGCCGGCGAGGATCAGCGCCATGCGGCGGGCGTCGAAGTCTTCCGGCATGCCGATGCGCAGGATTTCCAGGTCCAGATCGCTGGCCAGGGCTTCGCTGGCCTCGGCGGACAAGGCCAGCAGGCGGCGGGCGTAGTGGATCAGCAGTTCGCCGTGCTCGGTGACACTGACGTTCAGCCCGGTGCGGTCGCGCAACAGCAGCGCATGGCCGACCAGGTCTTCGAGTTTGCGCACCTGTTGGCTGACCGTGGATTGGGTGCGATGGACGCGTTCGGCGGCGCGGGTGAAGCTGCCTTCATCGACCACGCAGACGAAGGTTTTCAGCAGCTCCAGATCCAGCATGGCGGCGGTCTCGATATTTGTTTGGCAACTGACGGTTGGCTATTTATTTAATTTCACACTATCACCCCGAGTTCATAAGCTGAAGCCCTCACTTGCAGAGGAATGCCCCCATGACCTTGATCAACACACCGCGCCCGCAATGGCTGACCTTCGATTGCTACGGCACCTTGATTCAATGGGACGAAGGACTGCGCGCCGTGGCCGAGCGGATCCTGAGCGAGAAGGGCGAACACAGGGTCGACGCCGGACGCCTGATCGAGGTCTACGACCGCCAAGAGCATCGCCTGGAACAAACGCCGCCGCACCGCTCGTTTCGCGAACTGAGCACCCTCGGCCTGCAACTGGCCCTGGAAGAACTGGGCCTGGCGAGTGCCAGCGAAGACAGTCAGCGCCTGGCTGCCGCGATTCCGCAGATGCCGCCGTTCCCCGAAGTCGTCGAGACCCTCGCGCAGCTCAAGGCCAAGGGTTTCAAACTGTGCATCGTCTCCAACACCGATGACGACATCATCGCCGGCAACGTCGCTCAACTCGGCGGCCACATCGACCGGGTGATCACCGCGCAACAGGCCGGCGCCTACAAACCTGCGCCACGGCTGTTCGACTACGCTCATGAGCAATTGGGCGTCAGCCGCGATCAGGTGGTGCACATCTGCGCCAGCCCGATGCTCGACCACACGGCGGCCCGCGACATGCATTTTCGCTGCGTATGGATCGATCGCGGGACCGGTCGTCAGTTGCTGCCGGACTATCGGCCCGACGCGATCCTCAACACGCTGGACGAAGTGCTGCCGTTGTTCGCGTCCCTTGGCTGGTAATAGAGGAGTTTCGCCATGGCCCACACCCTGACCGGCAGCGCCCGACCCACGCGTTCCGGCTCGTTGAACCTCGACAGCGAAGTCATCATCACCGCCCGCCACGAACTGGCAGCGTGCTTTCAACTGGCGGCGCTGCACGGGCTGGAGGAGGGGATCTGCAATCATTTTTCGGCGATGTTGCCGGGGCACGCTGACCTGTTTCTGGTCAATCCGTACGGCTATGCGTTTTCCGAAGTGACGGCACACAACCTGCTGGTCTGCGACTTCGACGGCAACGTGGTGGACGGCGAGGGCCAGCCGGAGGCCACTGCTTTCTATATTCATGCGCGGCTGCACCAGCGGCTGCCCCGGGTGAAGGTCGCATTCCACACGCACATGCCGAACGCGACGGCGTTGTGTCTGCTGGAGGGGCCGCCGCTGTTGTGGCTGAGTCAGACCGCGCTGAAGTTCTACGGGCGCACGGCGGTGGACGAGCATTACAACGGGCTGGCGCTGGATGAGCGTGAAGGCGACCGGATTGCCGGGGTCATGGGCGACGCCGACATCCTGTTTCTGAAGAATCACGGGGTGATTGTCGCGGCGCCGACCATCGCCGAAGCCTGGGACGACCTGTATTACCTGGAACGTGCCGCGCAAGTGCAACTGCTGGCGATGGCCACGCAACGGGTGTTGAAACCGGTGCCGCACGCGATTGCGCAACGGGCGTACGAGCAGATGCGCGAGGGCGATCCGGAAAGTGCGCGGGCGCATATGCACAGTGCGATGCGGCGGTTGGCCCGTCAGGGCTGATGCGGGCAAAAACGGGCAGGCAAAAATAATTTGTGTCGCAGGTCATCCAATTGCCCTGCGCGCCGATAGCAACAGGGTCGGGATTGTCGCGGTGGCACTTGGTTGCCCCACACAACCCGGTGGGCTACGCTCACAAAAAACAAGGGTTTCGGGCCTTTGCCCCTGTCGTACCTGCCCAGGACACGCTTTTGCCTATCCCCATTCACGATCCGCACCAGGCCCCCGGCGGCACTCTCAAGCGTTTGCCCCTGCGCAAGGCGGCGGTGTTGTTCATCGTTGCCGTGTGTCTGTGCCTGTCCGGTCTGCTGTATTTGCAGATCGAGCAGTCGCGGCGCCAGGATCTGGCGAACGCGCAAATGTCGTCGGCCAACCTGACCCGGGCCATGGCGCAGCAGGCTGAAGACACCTTTCTGGCGGCGGATCTGGTGCTGACCAGCCTGGTCGACTGGATTCAGGACGACGGCTACGGCGCGGCGCAGAAGCCTCGCTTGCAGAAAACCCTCGCCCGGCGGGTGCAGCAACTGGAGCAGTTGCACGGCATGTTCCTGTTCGACCGCGAAGGGCAGTGGGTCATTACCTCTTTCCCGGATCTGCCGCGCGGCAATGGCGTGGCGGATCGCGAGTACTTCAAGTTTCACCAGCAGAACGTGTCGGCCGTGGCGCACATCGGCCCGGCGATCCGCAGCCGCGAGAACGGCGAGTGGATCATCCCGATCTCGAAACGGGTCAACGACCGCGCCGGCAACTTCCAGGGCGTGTTGCTGGCCGGGATCAAGATGTCGTACTTCGACAAGTTCTTCAAAAGCTTCAGCCTGGATGACAACGGCACCATGTTCCTCGGCCTGACCGACGGCACCTTGCTCGCCCGTCGGCCGTTCGACGAGGCCCTGATCGGCACCTCGCTGGCCAAGGGCGAGATCTATCAGAAGCTGCTGCCCAACGCCTCCGCCGGCACCGCGATGATCGATTCGGTGGTCGACGGTGTGACGCGCCTTTATGGCTATCGGCAGCTGGAAAGTTATCCGCTGGTGGTGTCCGCCTCTTCATCGCGGGACACGATTCTTCAGGGCTGGCATGACCGGGCGTTCCAGTCCAGCGTGATCGTGGCGCTGGTGATGCTCGGCGTGGGGCTGTTCGGCTGGGTGTTCATTCATCAGGTGCGCGATGGCGAGCGGATCGAGAAAAACCTGCGCAAGGCCCAGCGGGCGCTGGAGCAGATCGCGACCCACGACAGCCTGACCGGGCTGGCCAACCGGCGCCTGTTCGAGCGCTCGCTGGAAGTGGAGTTTGCCCGGGGCGCGCGGCAGTCGAGCCCGGTCAGCCTGATCATGCTCGATATCGATTTCTTCAAACGCTACAACGATGCCTACGGCCATGTGGCCGGCGACCATTGCCTGACGCAGGTCGCGCTGGTGGTGAAAAACTGCTGCCAGCGCAAATCCGATCTGGCGGTGCGCTACGGCGGCGAGGAGTTCGCGGTGTTGCTGCCGGACACCGACATCAACGGCGCACTGGCGATTGCCGGGCAGATCCGCCGCAGCGTCATGGACAAACACATCACCCACAGCGGCTCGCCCACCGGTTATCTGACGGTGAGCCTGGGCTGCTATTCGTTTATTCCGCTGGGCAACGACAGCCCGGAGCTGTTCATCCAGCGCGCGGACGCGGCGCTGTATCAGGCCAAGAACGCCGGCCGCAATCGCGCGGCCGTGTTGTCGATGGACGTCGGCCTCGGCGAATTGCTGCGCTCGGATCGCTGACAAAACACGCGGTCGGGTTCAGACACAGGCCATGGCACTTACCACGGCCTGCTCTTGTTCGTTCAGCTGCCGGTGCCACCACCGGCGCCGCCAGTCCCACCGCCGGCCGAACCGGTCCCGCCGCCAGCCCCTGAGCCTGAACCGCTGGCGCCGCCGTTGGTGCCGGTGCCTTTGCCCATGCCATCGGAAGTGCTGCCACCCGAAGGTGCGCCGGGCGTGCTGTTTGGTGGCTGGGTCGAGCCGCTGGTGGCGCCGGACTTGGTGCCCGTGGCATCGGCGCCATCGTTGGCGGCAAAACTGGCGGTAGAGGCGGCGGCCAACAAGCCTGCCAACAAAATTGAGGTCAATGTGCGCGTCATCATGGTCTGTCTCCGGAAAGGGGATCTACCTGATATTGGTCTGACGCGCACAAGGCTTGGTGCCGGCCGAGTGACGAGCGGTTTTTTAGAAGTCCACAGTCGCCGAAACCTTCAGCGTGCGCGGCGTGCCCTGGGTCAGGTAACCGCCGTTGGCCGAGGCCCAATAGGCTTCGTTGGCGACGTTCTCCAGATTGGCTCGCAGGGTGATCTGCTTTTCATCCAGCTTGAAGGCATAGCGTGAGCCGAGGTCGAAGCGGTTCCACGCCGGAATGCTCTGGGTGTTGGCCGCGTTCAGGTACTGGCCGCCGGTGCGCAACATCCGCGCGCTGAGGGCGGCGCCTTCGAGGCCCGGAATGTCCCAGTCAGCGCCAAGGTTGAACTGGAAGCGCGGCACCCCGACGGCGCGGTTGCCGTCATTCACGCCGTTGCTGCTGCCTTCCAGTTCAGTCTTCATCAACGTTGCGCCGCTGAGCAGGCGCAGGCCGTCGAGCGGTTCGCCGTAGACATTGAGTTCCACGCCTTTGTTGGTCTGCTGGCCGTCGACCCGGAAGATACCGTCCTGGGTGTAGCTCGACGGTTGCTCGATGCGATAGACGCCGAGGTTGGCGCCGTAGCTGCCCATGTCCAGGCGCACGCCGGCTTCGATCTGCTTGCTGCGCACCGGGGCGAAGGTTTCGTCGCGGTTGATCGCGGTGGTCGGCGGCGTCGGGCCCTTGGCCAGGCCTTCGATGCGGTTGGCGTAGAACGACACGTGTTCCCACGGCTTGATCACCAGACCGTAGACCGGGGTGGTGATCGACTCTTCATAACTCGAAGTGCGGGCGCCGGTGGCGGTGCTCCAGCCGTCGACTTTCAGCGCCTGGCGACGCACGCCGAGGGTCAGCAGGATGCGGTCATCAACGAAGCCGAGGGTGTCGGAAATCGCCTCGCTGCGCAGGATGTTCTTGCCGGTGATGCGCGGGTCGTTGATGTCGCTGGCAAACGAGGTGGGCGCCGGGCGCGGCTTGTCGGTGACGTTGTACAGGTTGGTGCTGTAGCGCCCGGCGGTGCCGATGGTTTCGAACGCCGAGCGCTGCTCGCCCCAGATGCCCGCCCAGCCGATGTTCAACTGGTGCGTGACGGGGCCGGTGTCGAAGCGGCCGTTGAGCCCGGCCATGGCGCTTTGGTTGTCTTCGTCGTGGGGCGAATAGAGCATGCCGCCACGGGCATTGCCGTTGAGGTCGGTGACGGTCAGCGACGAGTACACGCCGTTCTCGCGGGTGTGCTTGGCACCGCCGGACACGTAGGCCGTCCAGTTATCGTTCAGGTCATATTCGGCGCGGGCCATGCCGAAAGTGTCTTCGAGTTGCGAGTAGCTCCAGCTCTGGGCGTAGCTGGCATTGGCGTGCGGCACTTTGGGGGCTTTTGTCAGGCTCGAATCGACGTAGATCACCGAGCGTCCCTGGTTGATCACCTGCTTCTGATAACCGAAATCGGTCGAGACCCGCAGGCGATCGCCGCGATAGTCCAGGCCAACGCTGAACAGCGACGAGCGTTGATCTTCGTCATCGACCGCGGTGTCGCCTTCGCGCTGCATCAGGTTGACCCGCGCGCCGAAGCGGTTGTCCTCGCCAAAGCGCTGGCCCAGATCCAGATGCCCGCCGACCCGGCCGTCGGCGCTGTAGTCGAGGGTGACGCTACGGGTCGGGGTGTCCATCGCGCGTTTGGGTTGCAGGTTGATCCCGCCACCGATGCCGCTGCCGCTCGGGGTCACGCCGTTGACGAAGGCGTTCGGGCCCTTGAACAGTTCCACCCGGTCCAGCGCTTCGACGGCGATGATCTGTCGGGGCAGCACGCCATAGAGGCCGTTATAGGAAATGTCATCGGAGGCCAGCGGCAGGCCGCGGATCATGAACATCTGCGAGAAGTTGCCGAAGCCGTTGGACTGGCGCACCGAAGAGTCGTTGAGCAACACATCGCCGACGGTCTGGGCCTGCTGATCGGCCATGGTCTTGGCAGTGTAGCTGGTGACGCTGAAGGGCAGGTCGTTGACCTCCTGGTTGCCGAGCATACCGATCTGCGCGCGGCGCGCGACCTGTTCGCCGCCGTAGGTGTCGCCGCTGTCATCATGCAGCGCGCTGACGTTGGTGGCGCCGAGTTCCAGCGCGCCGTCCGCCGCGACTTTCGGGGCCACGGTGTAACCGTTGTGGCCGGTGCTGATCAGTTCGAAACCGCTGCCTTCCAGCAACCGCGCAAAACCGCTCTGCGCGGTGTAGCTGCCTTGCAGGCCCGGGCTCTGACGATTGCCCAGTTGCGCCGGATCGAACGACAGCGGCACGCCGACGCTGACCGCAAATTGCGCCAGCACATGGCTGAGCAGGCCGGGGCCGATGTTGACGGTGCGGCTGGCGCTTTCACTGACGCTGTCGGCGGCGTGGGCGGCGGTCGGCAGCAGTGCGCTGAAGGCCAGGGCCAGGCTCAGGTTCAGGGCCTTGAGCGCAAAGGTGGCGGGGCGGGGCGATGGCATTGCGGTCATTCGGTGTTCCTGTCGGGGGCGTGGAATTGAAAGGTCTATCCACTCACCGGACGAGTCGCGAAAAGGTATCAGCAAATATCGAAAATATTTTCCGAGGGCTCAGACTCGCGGTTCTACCGACAGCCAATAGCGGGTCAGGCTGTTGATGTTCAGCGGCAACGTATCGCTGAGCAAACGCAGGCTGGCGTCGGTGTCGCGCAGGGAAAATGCCCCGGACACGCGCATCGCCGCCACGTCCGGATGACAGCGCAGCACGCCCCGGCGATAGCGGCTCAGCTCGCCGAGCAATTCGTCCAGACGCATGTTGCTGGCCAGCAGCATGCCTTTGTCCCAGGCCAGGGACGCGGTGTCGAAGGTTTCGGCGCTGTCGAAGCTGTTGAGCTTGAAGCGCTGGCGTTCGCCCGCCTGGAGAATCGCGCTCTGCTTGAGCAGTTGCGGGGTGATCTGAACCTGGCCTTCGAGCACCGACACCTGGCTGCGCGAACCTTCGGTGCGCACGCAGAATCGCGTGCCCAGCGCGCGGGCCACACCCTGCGGGGTTTCGACAATGAACGGACGGGCGCTGGCGTCTGCGGCGGTGTTGATCAGCACTTCACCGTTGAGCAGCAGGACGCGACGCTCCACCGGGCTGAAAGCGATGTCCACGGCGCTGTCGGTGTTGAGCACCAGTTGAGTGCCGTCCGGCAATTGCAGGTTCTTCTGCTCGCCGACAGCGGTGCGCTGGTCGGCGGTCCATTGCTGCCACGGCACATGTTGCGAGGCCATGCCCAGTGGCCCGGCCATCAACAGCAAGCCGAGGCGGGTGAGGGTCTGGCGACGGCTCAGGCCTTCTTTGCGGGACGCGCGTTTCAAGGTCTGGATCGCGACATTGGCCGGAACGCTGCGCAAATCCCCCAACAGGGCTTCGGCCCGTTGCCAGGCGATGGCGTGCTCGGCGCTGCGGCTGCGCCATTGGGCGATGGCCTGATGGTCGGACGGGGTCGCGGTGCCGGAATGCAGTTGCACCAGCCAGTCGGCGGCTTCGCCGAGAATCTGCGGATTGATCATCGACGAATTCATCAGGCGACACTCAGGCAGGCAATGAACGCGGCACGCATGTGCCGTTTGATGGTGATCAGCGAAACATTCAGGCGCGTGGCGATCTGCGCGTAGGTCAGGCCTTCGATCTGCGACAGCAGGAAGGTCTCGCGGGTCTGTTCCGGCAGTTCGCGCAGCAGCGCTTCGATGCGCCACAGGGTTTCGAGAATCAGGTAGCGGGTTTCCGGCGACGGGACTTCGGCGACGGGCAGGTGCGCGATGGTTTCCAGGTACGCGCGCTCCAGGTCCTGGCGCCGCCAGCGGTCGATCACCAGACCTTTGGCGATGTGCGTCAGTAGCGCCCGGGGCTCGCTGCCCAGTGGCTTGATCACCTGACGGGTGAGCAGGCGCAGGAACGTATCGTGCGCCAGGTCAGCCGCCTCGCAGCGGTTGCCCAACTTGCGCTGCAGCCAGCCCTGCAGCCACCCGTGGTGTTCGCTGTAGAGCGTCTGGACTTGCTGATTCAACGGCTGATCAAGGGACGACATGAAGGGCAGATACTCGTTTCGGGCGTCCGTTGCCAAGGGTGCGATCGTGAGTGCGAAAACGGTGCAATTAAGAATTGATCGCATTCTAGTGGCACAGAACGAGCGCTGGCAATTGCCCCGCAACACTTTCTTTTCTGACGCCAGAGGAGTGGCCTACCCGTCTTCCGGGAGATTGGCTATTTGCCTGGCCCGGCGCCGGGACTAACGTAGCCACACATTCACTTGCCCCGGAGAGTCGCCATGAAACCTCGTATCGATTTCTACACCGCGTCCCCAGATGCCCTGAAAGCGATGATCGCCCTGGAAACCGCCGTCTCGAAACTGCCGCTGGAAAAGACCCTGATCGAACTGGTCAAGCTGCGCGCTTCGCAGATCAACGGCTGCGCGTTCTGCATCGACATGCACACCGCCGACGCGATCAAGGGCGGCGAAACCCCGCGCCGGTTGTTCGCCGTGACCGCGTGGCGTGAGGCGCCGTTCTTCACCGAACGTGAACGCGCCGCGCTGCTGTGGACCGAAACCCTGACTCAACTGAGCCTGACCCACGCCCCGGACGAAGACTACGAAGTGGTCGCCGCCCAGTTCTCGCCCAAAGAAATGGTCGACCTGAGCGTGGCGATCAGCACCATCAACAGCTGGAACCGTCTGGCCGTGGGCTTCCGTAAAACCCCGCAAGCCTGATCGATCAATGTGCATCGGCACTCGGCGCGGCCGGTGGTTGCACCTTGCGCATCAAGGGCACCATCGCCGTGGCGATGCCGAAGCACACCATGATCATCAGAAACGTGTCGCCGTAGGTTTGCGTCTGCGCTTCACGGTAGGTCAGCAGCCATAGCTGACGCAGGCTGGCGGTGAGGCCGACATCGCCGCTCTGACCCAGCGCGGCAAAGTTGCCACCGACCTGGGCCAGCCACTGATTCACCGCTTCGTTGCTGCTGTTCAGATGTTCCGCCAACCGGGTGAAGTGCAGGTTGGTACGGTCATTGAGAATGGTCGCGCACGCGGCGATCCCGATTGCACCGCCCAGATTGCGCATCAGGTTGAACAGGCCCGATGCATGCTTCAGCCGCGCCGGTGCCAACCCCCCTAAAGTCAATGTCACCGCCGGCGGCACCGCCAGTTGCTGGGCGATCCCGCGCAGGGCTTGCGGCAGCATCAATTCTCCGGCGCCCCAGTCGTGGGTGATCGGACTGAATTCCCACATCGACAACGCGAACAACGCCAGGCCCGCCATCATGATCCAGCGCAGATCGACGCGGTTGGCGAGAAAGGCGTACAGCGGAATAGCCATGATCTGGAACACCCCGGTGGAGAAAACCGCCAGACCAATGTCCAGCGCCCCATAGCCGCGCACCCGGCCGAGAAACAGCGGCGTCAGGTAGATCGTCGCGAACAGGCCGATCCCGGTGACGAAGGAAAAGAAGCAGCCGAGGGCGAAGTTGCGATCCTTGAGCGCGCGTAGGTCGACGATCGGATTGGCTACATGCAACGTGCGGCCGATGAAGGCCAGCCCGGCGAGGCCACTGATCCACGCGGTGGTCAGAATCGTTTGATCGCTGAACCAGTTCCAGCGCGGGCCTTCTTCCATCGTGTATTCCAGGCAGCCGAGAAACAGCGCCAGAAACACCATGCTCAAATAGTCCGCGCCCTTGAGCAGCGACAGTTCCGGCTGGTCGATCTTCACCAGCATCGGCACTGCCACGGCAACGAAAATCCCCGGCACCAGGTTGATGTAGAACAGCCAATGCCAGGACGAAATGTCGGTGATCCAGCCGCCGATCACCGGGCCCAGCGTCGGTGCCAGCGACGCCACAGCACCGATGGTCGCGGCAGCAATCACTCGCTGTTTGCCGGTGAAGAAAAAGAACGCCGTGGTGAACACCAGCGGAATCATCGACCCGCCGAGAAACCCTTGCAGCGCGCGAAAGGCGATCATGCTCTGGATGTTCCAGGCCGCGCCGCACAACAGGCTGGCGAGGGTAAAACCGACGGCCGAAGCGCAGAACAGCCAGCGGGTCGAGAACACCCGCGACAGCCATCCCGACAGCGGAATCACGATGATCTCGGCGATCAGATAACTGGTCTGCACCCACGCCGTTTCATCGGTGCCGGCGGACAACCCGCCGCCGATATCGCGCAGCGAGGCCGAGACGATCTGGATGTCCAGCAACGCGATGAACATGCCGATGCACATCGTGGCGAAGGCGAACACTTTGGTCGCCGTCGCCATGTCGGCGGCATTGAACGGCTGCGCGGAGGCGGTGAGGGCGGTGCTCATGGCGCGCTGGCCACGGCGGTGGTTTCAGGTTGGGCGCGGGTGTCGACTTCAGCGGTCACCGACAGGCCTGGACGCAGGTGGCCGAGCACGCCGTCGGCCGGGTCGAGCAGGATCCGCACCGGCACGCGCTGGACGATTTTGGTGAAGTTGCCGGTGGCGTTTTCCGGCGGCAGCACGCTGAATTGCGAACCGGTGGCCGGGGCGAGGCTGTCGAGGCGACCGTGGAATTCCTGGCCGGACAACACGTCGGCGCGGATGCTTACGCGCTGGCCGGGTTTCATCCGCGCCAATTGGTCTTCCTTGAAGTTGGCATCGACCCACAGGCCGCTGGCCGGCACCACTGACAGCTGCTGCGAACCTGCCTGTGCATAAGCGCCGACCCGCGCGCGGCGGTTGCCGATTACCCCGTCGACCGGGGCGCGCAGTTCGGTGTAACCGAGGTTGAGTTGTGCCAGATCACGCTCGGCCCGGGCTTGCTGAAGGGCAGCGCGGGCCTGTTGTTTCTGGGTTTCGATCACGGTGAGCTGGCGTTGCGCGGCCAGCAGTTCGGCCTGGGCTTTGGCGCTCAAGGCTTGCGCGGTCTTGAAGGTGGCATCGGCCCGTTGCGCGCTTTCCACCGAGACTGCATTGGTGGTCACCAGACGCTTGTAGCGGGCGTTGTCGTCCCGCGAACGGGCGGTTTCGGCGCTGGCGGCATCAATGCCGGCGCGGGCCTGACCGATCACCGCTTGCTGCAATTGTTCGGTAGCGTCGAGGTTGGCCAGCAGCGCTTCCTCGGCGGCGACCGCGCCTTCGGCCTTGGCCAGATTGGCGCGGTAGTCACGGGCGTCGAGGCGAATCAGCACGTCGCCGGCCTTCACCTTCTGGTTGTCGCTGACCAGCACTTCTTCGATGTAACCGGCGACTTTCGGCCCGATCACCGTAACATCGCCGCCAATGTAGGCATCGTCGGTCTCTTCAAGAAAACGCCCGGCGCCCCACCAATGCACGGCGTACAGCCCGGCCAACACCAGCGCGGCCAGACCCGCAGTCGGCAACAGCAGGCGTTTGAGCAGGGGAGGTTTGGGGGCGCTGACCGGAACGGCGAGATCGGGTTCTACGGTGGGCATGCTGGTCATGGCGTAATACCTGGGGAAAGCGGATCGTTATTACGGCTGTAATATGACGCGAGTAATATTTTGTGGCAATTGATTTTTATCGCCGGTCGTCAGTTGCTTCAGATGTCCGATTAATTGCGCAAGAGCCTCAGGGATTGGAGCGTGGTCGAAACGACGCTGCGACCGCCACGATCAATCGATCGAGCAACAACGGCACGATGCCAAGGCTGTTTTATGAGCGGTGGATTGGTGTTAGCCACGAGGTCTCAGGCCCTCGGGGAAACCCTGATGATCTGCAACTTGCTGGCGTTATCGCTGGCGATCCGCGCTAAAAGGGCATTTGTTTAAGAAATGTAAGCAGCGTAGGAAGCGTCTTGCAATTGTGTAGGAAGGCTCTGACTATCACCGCTATTGATGGGGTGGCATTAAGCCAGTTGATTGCAAGGATGTTGAGTGCCGTATTCGCTTTGCGTTGTTTCTCGTAGTCGTTCCCTGCCTCGCCCGCTGTTGTCGGCCTTGTTGTTGAGTGTGTGTGCGCCCAGCGTTCTCGCCGCCGAAGCTCCAGCCCCTGGCCAGGAAGTGCTGCGCCAGCAACAACTGCAACAGCGTGACCTGCAACAACTGCAACTCGAACAGCGCAAGCGCCAACTGGAGCGCGGCGCGTTCGGCCCGGCGCCGGCCAATCCGGCCATTCCTGAATCGATCAAACCCGACGAACGCTGCTGGCCCTTGAGCGGCACGCGCATCGGTGGTGTCACGCTGATCGATAAAGACAAACTCAACGCCCGGATCAAACCGTTGCTGGCGCCGTGCATGGGCGTCGGCCAGATCAACCATTTGCTGGCGACCATCACCGCGCTGTACGTGGAGAAGGGCTACATCGCCAGTCGGCCGTACTTGAGCAGTGCGCCAGCGGCCGGGCAATCGCTGGATATCCTGATCGACGAAGGCTATATCGAGTCCATCGAACTGGCGGATCAAAGCCTGCCGGTGTCCCTCGGCGGGGCGTTTCCCGGAATGCTAGGCAAACCGCTGAACCTGCGGGATCTGGAGCAGGGACTGGATCAGTTGAACCGTCTGCGTTCGCTCGATCTGACCGCCGACATCGCCCCCGGCAGCCAGCCCGGTGCGTCAAAAATCATCTTGCGTTCACGTACTTCCGGGCAGTCACGCTGGGCCCTGGGTGCCGGTTTCGACAACCTCGGCAGCGCCAGCACCGGTCGTGATCGAGATACGCTGAGCCTGACCTTCGACAGTCCGCTCGAACTCAACGATCTGTTGAGCCTCAGCGCCAGCGACACCCTCAATCAGGGCGACCGCTACAGCCGCAACGCCAGCCTCTATTACGCGATTCCCTACGGTTACTGGACGTTCAGCACCTTCGCCAGCCACGCCGAATACCGCGCGCCGTTCAAGCTCAGCACGCTGACTTTCCACAGCACCGGCATCACCGATCAGCTCAGCCTGCGCGCCGACCGTGTGTTGTGGCGCGACCAGAGTCATCAGCTCAGCGCCAACCTGCAACTGGCGCACAAGGACGTCGACAGCTATCTGGAAAACGTCCGCCTCGGCATCCAGAGCCCGACCCTGACCGTGGCCGAGGCCGGACTCAATCTGTTCTGGCTCGACCGCGCGGTGTGGAACCTCGACGTCAATTACGCCCAGGGTTTAAGCGGGTTCGGCGCCGACGACGATGCCGATCACCAGGTCAAGAACCTGCCCAAAGCACAGTTTCGCAAGTACCGCGCCGGCCTCAGCCAATGGCGCAACGGCCAGCTCGGCGCGCAAGCCTGGCAATGGCAGAGCCAACTCAATTTGCAGTACAGCCCGGATCCGTTGCCAGCCATCGAACAACTGCTCGGCACCGACGATTCCGCGGTGCGCGGTTACCGGGTCAGCAGTGCGTCCGGCGCCAGCGGCGCGATCTGGCGCAACACCTTGCGCCTGCCGTTGCGCAGCGATTTGCCAGTGCAGCTGACCCCGCGTGTCGGCCTCGACCACGGCTGGATCAAGGCCGATCACGGCGCTCCGGTCCAACGCCTGAGCGGCGCCAGCATCGGCCTCAATCTGGGCTGGAAAAACCTGCAGGTGGATGTCGATTACCAACGCAGCCTCAACACCCCGACCGGCCTGCACCGCGAGCCTGAAACCTGGCTGATGCGGGTCGGATTACAGATATGAACGTCAGTGAACAACAGCCATCGGACCTGAGCGCGACAGCCGTGGCCTTCAACTCAACGCGCAACGTGATGCCGCACTACATGGAGAGTTTTTTATGCCAATGAATACCTTTGCGTTTCATCTTTCCCCACGGGGCAAACTGCGCTGGGCCATCGCCAGCCTGTTTCTGGTCGCTCACCTGCCGGGCGCCATGGCCGGCGGTGTGGTGGTCGCGCCCGGCCCCGGCGGCACCGCGCAATTGCAAACCCAGGGCGGCGTCCCGATCGTCAACATCGTCGCGCCGAACGGCTCGGGTCTGTCGCACAACCAGTTCCTCGACTACAACGTCGACCGTCAGGGCCTGGTGCTGAACAACGCCCTTCAGGCCGGGCAATCGCAGCTCGCCGGGCAACTGGCGGCCAACCCGCAATTGCAGGGCCAGGCCGCGAGCGTGATCCTCAACGAAGTGATCAGCCGCAACCCGTCGGCCATCAACGGCGCCCAGGAAATCTTCGGTCGCGCCGCCGACTACGTACTCGCCAACCCGAACGGCATTTCGGTGAACGGCGGCAGCTTCATCAACACGCCGAACGCCAATCTGGTAGTCGGCCGTCCCGAGCTGAACGACGGCAAGCTGCAAGCCCTGAGCACCCGCGACGCCACCGGTCAGTTGCAGATTCAGGGCGGCGGACTGCGTAACGGCGAGGGTTCGATCAACCTGATCGCACCGCGTATCGACAGCCAGGGCGCAATCAGCGCTCGCGATCAACTGAACCTCACCGTCGGACACAATCAGATCGATTACGCCAGCGGCCAGGTGAAAGCCGTGGACCCGGCGGGCAACACCACCGATCAACGGATCGACGCCAGCCTGTTCGGCGCGATGCAGGCCGGGCGCATCAACATCGTCAGCACCGCTGAAGGTGCCGGCGTGAAGGTCGGCGCTGTGCAAGTCGCCGGGCGTGACGGTGTGCAGATTCGCTCGGCGGGCGACTTGAGCGTCAGCGGTCAGGCGATCCCGGACAGCCTCGACGTGACCCGCGCCGGCATTCGCAGCAGCCAGGGCGACGTCGGGCTGCACAGCGGCAAGGACCTGACGCTGGCCGCCACCGATGTCAGCGGTCGTGACGTGAAGGTCGAGGCCAAACGCAATCTGACTCTGACCACCGTCGAAAGCCGCAAGCTCCAGGAGCAACGCGAGAACTGGAACAACAGCACCATCGGCATCACCTGGGAAACCTACGAGCGGACCAAGACCGACAGCGATTCGCGCCAGCACGGCACCCAGATCGTTGCCAGCCGCGACGCGCAACTGACGTCCGGCAAAGACACCGAACTGAAAGCCGCCAAGATCGACGCGAAGAACAACCTCAGCGTGCAAAGCGGCGGCGACCTGCGCCTGACCGCCGCCACTGAAAGCCACACCCAGACCGATCAGGGCAAGCACCGCAAACACCTGTGGAAAGCCGACTGGGACAGCAGTAGCGAAGAGCAGCGCAGCGTCACCAGCCAGTTGAAAGGTGGCAACATCGCCCTGCAAACCGCTGCACTGTTGCGCTCCGAAGGCGCCGAACTGACCAGCGCCGGCGATCTGCAACTGGCCGGCAAACAAGTGGAAATCACCACCGCGACCCGCACCAACCGCAGCAGCGACAACCGCTATTCCGGCGATCTGGTTGGCGGCGGTTTCTTCGGCAAGACCGGCGACGCCGACAAGGGCCAGACCCAGCATCAGGGCAGCAAGGTCAACGCGGCCGGCAAACTGGTGGTCAAGGCTGACGACGTGCGCATCAGCGGCAGCCACGTGCGTGGCGGCAAGGACGCCAGCGTGATCAGCGACAACGGTTCGCTGACCATCGACGGCGTGCAGGACACCTCGCACAGCAACAACCACGACAAGGACAGCAAGTTCTTCGGCATCACCAAGGACGAGTCCCGGCAGAACAGCAAGGACAGCACCACGGTGCGCAGCGAGCTGGCTTCCGACAGCAACCTCAAGCTCAAGAGCGCCAAGGACATCGAAGTTGCCGGCTCCACGGTCAAGGCCGGCGGTTCGCTGACGGCGGATGCGGGCGGTGATGTGAAGGTGCATTCGACGCAGAACACCCACGACAGCAGCAACAGCACGCAGACCCGTGGTTTCGATGCCTACGCCAAGGAGCAGACGGCGGAGCAGTATCGCGCTGGCGTGCATTACGAAGACAAGGCGCAAACCGTCACCGTCAACGACGTTACCCAGCAGGGTTCCAGCCTCAGCGGCGGCACCGTGCAAGTGAAGGCGGGCGGCGACGTGACGCTGAAGGGCTCCGAGGTGAAATCCACCGCTGGCGACACCAGCTTGAGCGGCAAGAACGTCTCGTTGCTGGCCGAGCAGGACAGCCACAGCACCTCGACCGAAACCCGCAGCACCGGCGGCGGTTTCTACTACACCGGCGGCCTCGACCGTGCGGGCAGCGGCGTGGATTTCTCGCACAGCACTTCGCAAGACACCACCGCTAAAACCACCGCGCAAACCACCGGTGTGCAGAGCAGCGGCAGCCTGAACATCAACGCTGACAAACTCGCCACCGAAGGTGCGCAACTCAAGTCTGGCAACGGTCTGAACGTCGCCGCCAACGAAGTCGACAACCGTGCCGCCAGCAACACCGAAAGCAGCACCCACAGCGAGAGCAACTGGTCGGCGGACATCGGCGCCAACGTCGAGTACAAAGACATCGCCCGGCCGATTGCCGGCGCGGTGAAAGACGTGCTCGGCGGCAAGGTGCCGGACAAGGACGCACTGGCCAATCTCGGTCAGCCGAACGTCGGTATCGACGTGACAATCGGTCATGCCAGCGCCGATAAAACCGATCAGGGCAGCAACGCCGTGGTCAGTCGGTTCGACGGCCAGACCGTGGACGTGAAGGTCGGCGGCACACTGCACGACCAAGGCACGCAGTACAACGCCAGCGCCGGCAAAGTGAACATCAGCGCCGACAAACTGGTGGCCGATGCCGCGAAAAACACCCACAGCAGCACCGACAATTCGGTGGATGCCAAGGTCGATGTGCGCGTCTACACCAAGACCGGTGAAGACGTGAACGTGGCCGGCAGCGGCGCGGGTGGCAGCAGTCAGTCGAGCAAAAACAGCTCCACGGCGGTGGTCGGCGGTTACGCTGGCAACCAGGGTGTGAACATCAATGTCGGCGGCGATGCCCAGTTCGAAGGCAGCCGTTTCGATGGCGGCCAGGGCGGTGTCAGCGTCAAGACCGGCGGTGATCTGGCGCTGAATCAGGCCAACGACCGTCAGAGCAGCGACAGCTCCAGCCTGCGTGGCAACGGTTCGCTGACCGTCGGCACCTTGCCGGGCACCGACGGCACCAATGTCGATCTCGGCGCTGGCTTCCAGCTCGATCACAAAGGCAACCAGACCACCGACAGCCAGGCGCATGTCGCCAGCCTCAGCGGCAACGGCCCGGTGCAATTGAGCAGTGGCGGCAATCAGGTGCAGCAAGGCACGAAGATCGACAGCGCTGGTGCTATCGACCTGAAGGCTGGCGGCAAGCTCGATCTGCAAGCGGCCACGGATTCGCACGTCGCCACCGGCAGCAATCTCGGCGGCGGCCTGAAGGCCGGCGGCAGCAAGACCAGCAGCGAGAAGAGCCGCGATCAGGGCGGCAACCTCAGCGGCAACTTCAACATCGGCCGGGTCAACGAGAACACCCAGACCCTCAGCGGTGGCCAGCTCAACAGCCAGAATGGCATCGCGTTGAGCGGTGATTCGGTGCACCTGCAAGGCACTCAGGTCGGCGCGCCAAACGTCAGCATCGACGCGCAGAAGGGCGGTTTCGTTCAGGAGTCCGCGCAGTCCACCGACAACCGCAATAACTGGAACGTTGCGCTGAACGCCGGCGGCAACCTGAGCAAAAGCACACCGACCGCCGCCGATGAAAAAGTCAGCAGCGACCACGGCTTCAATGCCGGGGCCAAGGTCGGCGTGGACTACCTGCAAGGCACTACCCAGCAGAACAGCCAGATCAAGGCTGACACTGTGGTGTTGAACAGCGGCGGTGATGCGAGCCTCAACGGCGCGCGGATCGATGCGCGTAACGTCAGCGGCAACGTGGCGGGTGATCTGTCGGTCGAAAGCCGTCAGGACTCCAGCACTCACACCAAGGTCGACGTGGATCTGGGCCTGACCGCCAAGAAGACCCCGGCCGACGACAAGGGCAAACTGGCTGGCACCGACTACAAGCCAACGCTGAAAGTCGATGGTGAATACGCGCACAAGGACAGCGTGAAACAAGTCTCCGGTATCAGCGCTGGTCAGGGTGTGAATCTCACCGTCGGCGGCGCTACGCAACTGACCGGCGCGCGGATTTCCGCCACCGAAGGCAAGGTCGATCTGGGTGGTTCGAAGGTCAGCAGCAGCGATCTGAGCAACCTCGACTACGGCGTAAAAGCCGGCCTCGACCTGCCACACAAAACCGAAGAAAACGCACCGAAGGTGTCCCTTGAAAACGGCAACCTGAAAGTCGGCCCGGTGACCCTGAGCGGTCATCTGGACAGTCAGCCCCTGCAAGCGGGGATCGACGAAAAAGGCTGATTCACCGTCAGTGAAACCGGCGGGGGCGAGCCTGCTCGCTCCCGCTTCTGATGGGCACCCCGCTCAAAACGGCAGCCACTGTCGTTTCCCGTCAAGTCGATAAAAGCATGCGCTCTACACTCGGGTGAAACCGGGAGGCCGCGCCATGCACGACAACGTCGAACGCCTGAGAATCCAGCTGGCCTGCGCCCTGCGCTGGGCTACGCGTTTGAACCTGCACGAATCCATCGCCAACCATTTCAGCGTGGCCACTTCGCAGGACGGTCGCGAGTTTCTGATCAACCCCTACGGCAAACACTTTTCGCGGATCCGCGCCAGTGATCTGCTGCTGCTCGACGCCGACGATCCGGACAGTCTCGACCGCCCGGACGCCCCGGATATCACTGCCTGGGCCTTGCACAGCGCCTTGCACCGCAACCAGCCCCAGGCCCGTTGCATCCTGCACACCCACAGCAAATACGCGACGACGCTGGCCTGCCTGAAAGACTCGCGGCTGCCACCGATCGAGCAGAACAGCATGCGGTTTTTCGAGCGGGTGGCGATTGATGACGGCTTCGATGGCATGGGTCTTGGGGAAGAGGCGGAGCGGGTGAGCAGGCTGCTCGGTGACAAGCCGATCCTGCTGATGGGCAATCACGGATTGCTGGTCGCGGCGCCGAGCGTGGCTCAGGCGTTTGATGATCTGTATTACTTCGAGCGGGCGTGCGAGGTGTACATCACGGCGTTGGCGACCGGGCGTGAGTTGCGTGTGGCCAGCGATGAGGTGGCGCGCAAGACGTGTCGGCAATGGCTGGAGTATCCGGGGTTTGCGGATAAGCATTTCAACGCGTTGATGGAAATCCTTGATGAGGAAGAGCCGGCGTATCGGCAGTAATTCATTCCGGTGACAAATGCGCCTTGCTCAACGGCTGACGCATCACCGGCGCACTCCACGCCTGGCGCCGATCCTCACTCGGCGGGCAACCAAACCGCGCGCGGTAAGTGCGGGAGAAATGCTCCAGCGAGCCAAACCCTGAACACGCCGCCACCTGGGCCACGCTCATCTGCGTCTGTTGCAACAGGTTGTGCGCCCGGGCCAGGCGCAGGGTGATGTAGTACTTGAGCGGCGAGAGCCCGGTCTGATGCTTGAACTGGCGCTCCAGTTGCCGACGCGACAGGCCGACTTCGCTGGCTATCGCCTCGCAGTCCAGCGGTTCCTCCAGAGCCTTTTCCATCAGTTGCACAGCGCGGCGGATCTTGTTGCCGTACATCCCGCTGTTGCCCAGGCCGCCGTCGAGCTGATTGTCCGCCGGGGCGCGCATCTGGCCCATCAACAGGTGAAGGCCGATTTCCCGTGCCAGATCCGCATCGAAGCGCTGGCCGATCCAGCCCAGCAGCATGTCGAGAATGGTGGTCGCGCCGGCACAGGTCAGGCGCTGGCGTTCAAGGGTGTAGAGCTGCGGTCGGGCGCGGACCTTGGGGTAGCTTTCCTGAAAACCCTGAAGATTGTCCCAATGCACCGCTGCCTCGTAGCCGTCGAGCACGCCAGCAGCGGCCAGCAACTCAGTGCCGGTTTCGACGCCGATCAACACCGCGCCGAACAGCGCCTGCTTGCGCAGCCAACTCTTGAGCGCCGGATTGCGGCTGTGTTGATGCACCTCGAAACTGGCCAGCACCACGCAGGCGTCGAAGGCCTGCTCGTTGTTCAAGCCATCTTCGGCGATGCTCGCCAGACCGTTGCTGGCCGTCACCGGGCCGGGCTGCAGCGACAGCAACGTCCACTCGAACAGCGTGCGCTGGCTCAGCCAGTTGGCGATGGCCAGCGGTTCGAGCACTGCCGCCAGACCGAAATTGGAAAACGCCGGCAGCAACAGCACCGCAACTCGCAGCGGTGCTTCATTGCGCGGTACAGCTTCAGCGGATCGGGTCATCGCCATCTCTGCTTCATCGTTGTTCGGTCTGCCAGTGCGGGTTGATCCACACCGGTACATCGAGGGCCGGCAACGGCGCGAGGTTGCGGATCAGGTCGCTGGCCTTTTCCGCGATCATCACCGTCGGTGCGTTGGTGTTGCCGCTGACGATCACCGGCATGATCGACGCGTCCACCACCCGCAAGCCGTCGAGGCCGTGTACCCGCAATTGCGGATCGACCACAGCTTCGGGGTCGCCCGCCGGTCCCATCTTGCAGGTGCCGCTGGCATGGTAGCCGGTTTCCGTGACCTGCCGCGCCCAGGCGTCGAGTTCGGCGTCGGTCTGCACTGAACGGCCCGGTACCAGCTCCTCGCCCTTGAATGGCGCCATCGACGGTTGCTCGATGATTTCGCGCACCAGTCGCGCCCCGGCGCGCATGTCGGCACGATCCTGCGCGGTCTTCAGGTAGTTGAACAGAATCCTTGGCGGCCGCCGGGGTTCGGCGCTGTGCAGGGTCACGCTGCCCAGGCTGGTGGGGCGCATGAGGTCGATGTGGATCTGGAACGCGTGGGTCGGCACCAGCTCGACGCTGCCCGGTTGCACGGCCAGCGGCATGAAAGTCAGCTGCAGATCCGGGTGTTCGACGCCGGCCCGGGAGCGCAGAAACGCACCGGCCTCGAAATGATTGCTCGCCGCCAGGCCATCGTGACGCACGAACCAGCGCGCGCCGATCCACCATTTGCCCGGCGCGGTGGTCCAGCGATACAGCGACACCGGTTGCTTGCAGCGAAATTGCACCACGGCATCCGGGTGATCATTGAGGCGTTTGCCGACGCCGGGCAGGTCGTGAATCACGCTGATTCCGAGGTCGCGCAATTCTGCCGCCGGGCCCACACCCGAGAGCAACAGCAACTGCGGAGAATTGATCGCCCCGGCAGTCAGCAACACTTCCCGGCGAGCGCGGACGGTGTTCGTTTCGCCGTTCTGTTCGTAGTCAATCCCGACCGCTCGCCGCCCCTCGAACAGGATGCGCAACACCAGCGCATCGGTGACCACGCGCACGTTGCCCCGAGCCAGCGCTTCGCTGAGATAACCGCGCGAAGTGCTCCAGCGCCGACCGTTGCGCGTAGTGCGATCCACCGGGCCGAAGGCTTCCTGACGATAACCGTTCAAGTCCTCGCTGACGCCATAACCGGCCTCGACCCCGGCCGCGATGAACGCCGCGCACAACGGTGTTTCGACATCGCCGGGAGTGACGTGCAAATGGCCGTCGCCGCCGCGATAGTCATCGCCACCGTCGGCGTGAGTCTGCGCTCGCTTGAAGTACGGCAGCACTTCGAGATAGCTCCAGCCGGTGCAGCCCTGCTCGACCCAGCCGTCGTAATCCCGGGCATGGCCACGGATGTAGACCATGCCGTTGATCGACGATGAACCACCAAGGGTTCGGCCTCTCGGCGTGCCGATTCGGCGGCCGTCGAGATACGGCTCCGGCTCCGACTGATAACTCCAGTTGTAGCGCGACCCGCCCACCACAAGGCCCACAGCAGACGGCATGTCGATCGTCCAGCTCTTGTCCTCGGGCCCGGCCTCCAGCAGCAGGATGCGCACGTTCGGGTCTTCGCTCAGACGATTGGCCAACACGCAACCGGCCGAGCCGGCGCCCACGATCAGGTAATCAAACCCGGTTTCGTCCATGGTTTGCTCCGTTCTGACAAATGACGAGGGAAGGGCGGATCAGTCCACGGTGTGGCCGTGAATGCCGTTGAACACCAGGCGATGAAAGTGATGCACCAGATGCTCGCTTTCGTTGCTGCGCTGGGCATCGATCATGTAGCGGCCCTGGTCGTAACCGAGCGAGCGCAGGCCTTTTTGCACCGAGATGTTCAGGGCGATGTCCTCAGGGCCGAGGTCTTCGTTCATCCACTTCATGCAAGCGGTGCTGACGGCAGCGGTCTCGGGGTTGCTGGAGTAGTAACCGAAGCGCAGCAGCGATCGCTCGGCGTCCAGCGGAATCATGATGAACGAGCCGAGAAACTCGGAGAACGGGAAGGTGTAGAAGGTGTTGTTCGGCCACATGCCGATGTTGAAAAAACATTCCTGCGGGTTCGGCTCGCTTTTCAGCGGCACGCCATAGGCCTCGGTCGCCGACAGATTGGCGGGGGCGGCGTACGTCCACCAGTTGTCGCGTTTGATCAACTGGTAACCCTTGAAGTCGATCAGTTTGGCGAGGTCGATGTGGCACGGGCCGGACAGCTTGAAGTGATAGCCCTCGATGGAATTGTCCATGATCACTTTCCAGTTGGCCGGCACGATCACGTCCTGTTCCTCGATCAGGCGCATGTCCGCCAGATCCGGAAACACCCGGCGCATTTCCTCATTGGCACCGGGGAACAGATCCCGCAGCGACGGCGCATTCGGATCGAGGTTGAAGTAGATGAAACCGCCAAGTTCTTCGGTGCGCACCTGGGGAATGTTGAACTGCGCCAGCTCGAAATTCTTCATCCGCTCGCAACGCGGCGCACCGCGCAGGCTGCCGTCCATCTCGTAACACCACGAGTGATAGGCGCAGCGCACCACGCCGCCGGTGGTGCCACGGCGCTCTTCCAGCAGGCGATTGCCGCGATGCTGACAGACGTTGTGAAAACCATGGATCTGCCCCTGCCGATTCTTCGCCACCACCACGCTCTGATCGAACAGATCCGTGACCACGAACTGCCCTGGCTCGGCGAACTCACTGACATGTCCGGCGACATGCCAGGCCTTCATGAAAATGTTGTCGCGCTCGGCACGGAACAGGCTGTCGTCGTAGAAGTAGCGCGAGGGCAGGGTGAAGGCCTGCTCCGGATCCTGCTGATCCCAGGCGTCGACCGGACTGTGCTGCTTGCGGGTCTGGAAACTGTGCATGAGGCGATCTCCACGGCGTGTTGTTGTGGGATCTAATCTAGGGCGCGGCGCGGGTGTGGGGTTGATGGATTGCGACCAGTTGATGGGTGGAATGATCAATCGCGAGACAGGTTAATCTATTGGCACAGGCCGGATAGTTCATGGAGGTGACGTTTGGAGGCAGTGATATACAAAACCCTCGTTTCGGTGACCGGGATTCTGCTGAAACCTGTCTGGGTGAAAAAGCTGGGCGATTCGCTGACATCTTTGCTCTGGCGAAGATGTCTGAAAACTGCCGGGAAAAATGCTGACCTGGACGAGAGTGTATTAAACCGTCTAGACGATTTGGCAGCCCTCAAGCGTTTGATGGTCAACACGTTCAAGCCTGACCGTCCGGTTCCTTCGGCGCTGGATTTCGCTATCGCGATCTCCTTTGAATTCAATCAGCATCGCCTTATTTGCGCGGGCCGTCCGAGCTTCGAAGAAATACGCCATTTCGCGGTAGAGCTAAGACGCGAATGGTTGAAAGGAATTATTGAAAGCTCGGCACTGCGGCAACGCTTTCAATTTTTACGAGACGCACATCCTGCTAATTTTTTACAAGACAATGCGTCCTGCTTATCGTCTAACGACGCTCTGCTGGGTAATCGGACGTTATTGGCAGTGAGATATTTTGAAGGATTCAGCTCTTCTGACTCGACGGAGAAAGTGAAGGTCTGGTTGCCCGATGATGCAGGAATCGTGCATTACGATCCTGTTTCCAGCAAAACCGTTACGGTTGCAGTCAACACGTCTCAGGGCACCGATCAGGGTTTTTTCCGAGTCGGATATGACTATTCGATCGAGGGCTCAGGTGCGTGGCTTCAAGTGTGCTTTTTTAACGGCAAAACCAAAATGGAAGCAGCGCAATTCGGCCGTTACTCCGTTGGACGAGCAACTAAGCAGATTTTATGGGCCAAGTGAGATTGGAGTTTCTGAAGGTATAGCTCGCACGCCAGATCGTGACAGTCGGGACTGTGCGTTTCTGACACTGGGTTGGGATGCCTCTCGGGAGACTCATCCATTCAAGTTCCGAATCAACATCTTTATGAGGCGCGTGGTACCTCGAAAGTGTTGGCAGCAGGAGGGACAGAGTTCATTCGTTTGACCTGTAATGTCGATCTCCCCTTGAAGGAGTGTCCTTACTATCTGGCCTTAACGGTAAATCAGATGAATTAGGGGCGCGCCGCCAGTCGTTCCCGGAAATTGTCGCGCCAGGGCAGGCTTGACAGTCCTGCGATAATGGAAGCTGCACCGCGATTTGCGCGGTGCACTCCATCATGATGCAGAGGAAGGTTTTCCATGGACAATCAAGCACTCAAGGCCTTGTTCGACCAACAGTCCGCTGTCTATGACAAGCAGTGGGCCGGGATGGCGCCCCTTCGCGATGCCTTGTACCTGCTGCTGGATTCGGTGCTCGCGGGCCTGCCGGAGAATGCCCGGATTCTCTGTGTCGGCGTGGGTACCGGTGTGGAAATGGCGCATCTGGCGCAGCAGTTTCCCGGCTGGCAATTCACTGCAGTCGACCCTTCAGGCGCGATGCTTGACGTGTGCCGTCAACGAGCGACCGAGGGAGGTTTTCTCTCCCGCTGCCGTTTTCACGAAGGCTATCTCGATACGCTGACGGATGAATCCGGTTACGACGGCGCGACCTGTTTTCTGGTGTCGCAGTTTTTGCTCGACCCTCAGGCCCGTATCGACTTTTTCCACGAGATTGCCCTTCGTCTCGTACCCGGCGGGGTTCTGGCGAATGCTGATCTTGCCTCTGATACTCAATCCTCGGCCTATGAAGCATTGCTGCGTCACTGGATGACACTGATGGCGTCGGCTCAGGTGCCGGCGGAGATGCTCGAGCGAGCGCGTTTGGCCTATGCTCGGGATGTGTCGATTCTGCCGGCGCCGCTGGTCGCCGGTCTGATCGAGTCAGCCGGGTTCGAGGCGCCGGTGCAGTTCTTTCAGGCGGGTTTGATGCATGGGTGGTTCTGCCGTCGCAAGGCAGAGATTGCCGCGAGTTAGAGCGCTGTGACGAGGTGTTCAAATGTAGAGGTACAGAGGAAAAGCCCCTGATCGATTATTGAGACACTTGAGGACCTTAGCTTATGCTCCAGCCAACGGTAACAGATCAAATCGTCTCGGCCTTCGCGACGGACGACATACCTGGCCGCAGATTCAGGGCGATTTTCGATTACCTCCTCGAGCAAGGCCTCAAGCCGGTAGGTAAGTCGAATTCCGGAACGTTGGTGTTCCAGCATCGCGGTACGGATGGAAATTTTATCGATGTGCTCGCTTTCCGCCGCAAGCCGGAGGATGTTCTTTCGTTCCCGCGTTCGTACTGGGGCAGCCGTTCAGATCGACGCGAGGCGCTGTGCAAACTGTTCGATTATTCAGAAAGTCCATCGGTGGCGAATGGGGTAGTGGGCTATACAAATTACTCAAGCGGGCAGCTTGCGATCAAGGCGATCACCCAGGAGCGTGTGATGGCTGTTTGCATCGCCGTGTGCGGAGATATGAAACGAGTTGATGATGCATTGGCCACGACAGTTGCCCGATCGAATGAGTGATGTTGGGGCGCAAAGCATCAAGGCTCCGCGTCTCATCGGATTATGACAACCATTGATAGTACGAGCGGAGCAGAACGTGCGTAGACCACTTGCAATCCTGGCTGTTTTCTTCGCTGAGGTGGCACTGCTCTTTCACTTTCAGAAAGAAGTAGTTTCGTTCGCCAGTTCAATCAATGAAATTGAGTTGTTTAAAGGTCTTGGCACGTTGCTGTTTCCCGCACCTATAGCTTTTTTACTTTGGTACTGGCGAGACACCGATAAGCAACGCACACTTCAAAACGACGCTGTTCGGTTGCAGAACGAGAATGACAAGCTCGTCCTGGAAAAGAAAATCCTTGAAGGTGAGGCCGCAGTCGCGAGAGAGACGATCGACAAAGCAAACCTCGAAATCCAGCTGGCGAATTCGCAGGCAGAGTTGGCAAAGGCACAACATACCGAGAGAGCCCTTCGAGAACTTGATGATGAGGACGTCACGATAGTTCTCCGCTATCTCAATAATTACTTTGAGGAAGGAAACCTTAAAAGTGATGTAGAAGATCCGCTGCCCTTGAGTATCAAAAATATATTTTTAACTCAAGCTGGCCAGTTGGCATTAAGGGAATGGGCAGAGAAAAACTCCATTTTTGAGCCGGACTTGCTAAACGTCTTTACTGATGCTGAATTTCCCGACTTTAGAATTCCAATCTGGAGTCAGCGCAAGTAATCGATACTAACTTGCGACATCGTTGTTCGTACAGAACCTAGGGCTTGCCTGATGGAAATTGTGTTGAAGATGGCTGCCCGAAAGCCCCCGTGATCCTGTCCATGAAGTTCAATACCAGGTCTACCGAGTACCCGGCAATCAACGCGATCCCGATCTGAGGTAAATTGCTCAGGGCGTCCGTCTTCGAAGGGTCTATCAACACCAGGGACGCTATGCCCAGGATGGGTCCGAGAGCCAATCTTGCCGACCCAAGCAGGCGCCGTGTCCAAGTGAATGTAAACGTCTCCAATTGTGAGCTGACCGAACGCAATACAAACACGCAGCTACCCAGCAAGCCATACAACGCTGGCAGGAGCAGGCGATAGAGAATGTCGTATTGGTTTTGCGCCTGTTGGCGAGGACGATATTCATCAACGGACTCGCCTAGCAACGATGTGAGTTCATAGATAGACACCATGGGAGGGATAGTGTCATTGGGAGGAGACTTATCTGTACCGGGAGGTTCCTTAAAAAATGTCGCCATCCAGAATGTTCGGGAGAAATCCAGCAAGCTGGCGGCTGAGGCGCGTGCCGATTTTATTGCCCGATTCTGGTAATAGGCTGCAGCAAAGGCAGAGTAGGCAGCAGTCCCTTTTGCCTCGGCTGCATTTTGATCGGACACATCGGTTTTAGGATCCAGTGATTTTATAACCAGGATCGCGTTCTGACTTTCCCCCCAGAGTTTGAATACGCTGTCATTGGAGGCCTTATTCTTCGCAACCAGGTCATCAAAGCCTTGAATGCGAGAGGAAAGTTGTACCGCCTGAACTTGTACGCAGAGTATCAGCAACAAAGTGGCCATCGACCCCCACGCGACATATTTGCTGGCCCGATTGGTAAACAAACCGATCAATGATCTTCCGGTAACCAACTCCGTGTCCTGAAGGCTGGCGATGGTCACTGGCCGCACAGCGACGGCCAGTTTCGACAGCGAGGTCCAAAATGCTGCTTCCTGGTCAAGCTTCAATTCTCCCTTTTCGAGCGCTTGTTCTGCTTCAAGTACCGCTTTCAAGTCATCGTCGGGGATTGGAATTCCGGCTTGCGCAGCGAATGCCAACAGAAGCTTGGCTCGTTTGACCGAGCCTGCCAGATGATCGGGTTCAGGGAGAGCAACGGCCATGTTCTTTGATCACCTCTGAAATGAAAACGGTAATAAAGACTGTCACGTACGCGCAACACTGGTCGCTTTTTTTATTCCGCGAACAGAAATAAACCTTCGATATTGAATAAGCCTTCATGAAGAAGGATGGACCGATTACCGCTGACGTTAGCACTAGGTTGTGGAGGTGTCTAATTGCACTAGCTGGCTGTGGTTTTAACTGTTTGAATTTTCTATGGAGCGCTTTTAGAGATCTGCAATAACGCTATTTCAATCGATTGCGTTATTTCTATTTAGAAGCCGGCGCGATATAGCGGTGCCGCGAAAAGTAAACTAGCGTGCAATGGCTGTACTGATGTTCGGGTTTTACAGGGAGGATTGGCGATGCGCCTGGTCATTGTGCTGATGCTGCTATGTCTTGCGGGCTGCGCCAAGGATCTCACTCCCGACCAGGTGGACTGTGCTCAGGATCGCTCCACACGAAAGGAGTGTGACACAGAGCCAATGAGCGACGCACATGAGCTGACCAAGCCGAAGATCACCTATCTCGGCGTAGGCGGCTGGCTACTCAACTGGCACGACGAAGGCCTGCTGCTTGCACCATCCTTCAGTAATCCGAGCGTACCGCCTATCTTCGTTCGCGCGAATGAGCAGCGCATCGCCGATTACCTGCCGGACGTGAAGAACGTCAAAGTGCTTCTGATTGGCCATGCACACTATGACCACTTGCTCGATGTTCCAATAATCATGCAGCGCTACGCGCCCGACGCGATTGCCTACGGCAACAGAACGGCCGGCCACATCCTTGCCGTGCCGAAATTGCACCTGAAGCACAGGTTCGTCAACGTGGAGCAGAAGATGTATCGCGTGCACTGCACCACGCCCAGATGCTACCAGGCCAATCCAGATCAGTGGACCACGGTGGGCCACGTGCGCTTCATGGCCATCCAGAGCCAGCATGCGCCCCACTTTGCGGGGATGGATTTCCTCAAGGGCAGCTATTACGAAGACTTGAAGACGCTACCTGTGTATGTCCGCAACTGGAAAGAGGGCACCACCCTGGCGTTTCTGATTGACCTGCTCGATGACGCTGGCAGGCCTGTCTACCGTATTCATTATCAGGACTCTGCGAGCAATCCGCCCTTCGGTTTCCCACCCTTGATTGCGGATGGCAAGGCGGTCGACGTGATGATCATGTGTGCCGCCTCCACCACCGAAGTCTCGCAATATCCCGACGCACTGCTGCGCTATTTGCATCCGCGCAAGCTGCTCATCGGGCATTGGGAAGATTTCTTCGGCAATGACCTGAGCAAGCCGCCGCAGCTGCTCAGAGCCCAGAAAGAACTGCAGATGCTCACCCGTATAAGTACTCGATTCAACAACATCCCGATGGTCATGCCGTTCCCGTTGAGCGAAGTGGAGTTACCCGAAACCGAGTCGCCGGAACACCGGATTGCGGAGAAAGAAACCCGATCAGTGTCCCTGGTTGAGCATCATCGACGTTAACCACTGTGAGGATAAAGCACCATGACAATTGCCAGACTCAACCTTCAGCCAGGCTGATCAAGAAACCGACCAGAATATTCACCCGACAGTGTGCACAAGACCGCCAAAAAGGATGATCGCCCATGAGTACGCTTCGCGCTCCAGCACTCGGTCCCATCGTGGGACACACTACCTATCGTTCGTGCCGGCTTTGGATTGCCGCCTCGGATTGCCTCGATCGCAAGGAACTCGATGAAGAGGTTCGCTCCATTGGGGTACTAGGTGTCGTAGGAAATAACGGCAAGGTAAAGCCGGGCGATATTTTCTATTTTCGCCTGCCCCGCGAATACGACCGTACCGGCACGTTGAATCTCGGCATAGACAAGTCCCTCTGGAAGGATGCGGCAGAGCAAAAGCTACTGCAGCCTTACACGCTCAATCCCGCCACCACCTACACCGTGCGCATGGCGTCGCTGAATCTGGATGACGCGTATCCCAATGACAGCAACGTAACCAGCGAGGAGATTGCATCCAAGCTCCCATCCGCGTCCGTATGGGCGGACAAGTTGAATCTCGAAGATGGTTTGGGCGAGGCGTTTGCCGAAGCTACGTTCACCACGCAGCCGGCGCCAGGACAAGCCGCATCCCCACTCAGTTTTCTGCTGGGCTCGTGCCGTTATCCAGGATGGCTATGGAAGCGCAAGGAGGCAGACCGCATCTTTCGCCCCATGCTCGAGCAGCACGAGGCAAGGCCGGTCAACCTGTCACTCATGGTTGGGGATCAGATCTATTCGGACATGTTCAATCGCCTGGTGCCAATCGGCCTCGCTGATACCTACGACGAGTTTCAGGAGCGCTACCATACTGCGTTCGGGTCGCGGAACATGCGCAAGCTGTTGAGTCGCGTGCCAACCTACATGATCCTGGATGACCACGAAATCGAGGACAACTGGTCACAGGATCGCCTGCACAATAGCAACGCCAAAAGGATGCTTTTCAATCTGGCCATTGGTGCCTACATGAGTTACCAGTGGAGTCACGGACCGCGCTTCATCGACAGTTACGTAAACGACCCTGCGTACGGCGCGCCAGCCGCGCTCAAGCGCATGGGTACGCTGAACCTGTTCTACGACTTCGTTTGCGCCGGCTACCCTTTCTTTGTCCTCGACACCCGCACCCAGCGTTTTCTCGCCGACCTGCCGGGGCTGGCCGACAATCACCTGCTGGGCCGGCCATCTCTTGATCCCAACGAGCCGAGCCAGTTGGATCGGGTGTGCGCGTGGTTGACGCACATGCAGCAAACCCGCGGCAATGTGCCGAAGTTCATCGTATCTTCCAGCGTCTTCCTGCCAAACGGGGTGGACACATTGCTCAGTGATAAACACAAGGAAAAAGATGATTCGTGGCCGTGTTTTCCCAACTCGCGCCGGCGGATTCTGCAAACAATGGTGGACGGGAACGTGCAGAACGTGATCTTCCTCTCCGGAGACATCCATTGCTCCAGCGTGGCACAACTGGAGTTCTCGGCTCCCGCTGCGGCGCTCAAGGCTTATTCCATTGTCTCCTCCGCATTTTATTGGCCGTTTGCTTTTGCCGATGGCGACCCCGCTGGCTACGTCCACGATTCACGCGCTGCGGCTACCCAGGATGGCTTCACCATCAGTCCGACCCAGGGCACCTTGCACTACAGGGCGTGGGGCTTCTGCCAGGATGACAACTTCTGCCGGATCGACCTGGATCCGGTGACGGCGGAACTGGCCGTGCAGGCCTTCGACGGGGATGGGAAGCCGATTGCGCGAAGCCACGCAGATGGTCAGATACGCAAGATGCCGGAGAGACTGAAGCTGGCGCCCTGGTAACGCGGCGTACATTCTTCGAGGCGTTGCATGACCTGCTCGGCAACGCCTGCAAGGCTGGCACGTAGCGCTCGGCGGCCAGTTCGATGTTCATCGCCTTGGTGATGTAGATCAGGCTGACACAGAATTTAGTTGTGTTGCGTCCGCCGGTTGAATCCACATTGAGTGATTTCTATGTCGTCGACCAGAACCATGCCTCGTTCTATCGGGATTCCGTTAGAACGGTGCGAAATCTCATCGGCCTGATGATTCTGGAGTAGCGATAGCAACTTGGCGGCTGCCCGCTACAGGATAAGAGCGCGTCCAACTGTTCCGCAGCCAAGAGATCCAACAGTCGGCATTCCCGAGGAATCCATTGCTTCGCCTTAATAAGAAGAATTACTATTCGCAGCCCTTTCCTCAGCACGCCGCAATGATCCCCATGCTGCCCCGCAGACCCGGCTTTCTCGAGCATTACGAAGAGTTGATCGGCACCTGGACCCGTCGCCTGCGCAATCGCTCGCAGGCCGAGGATCTGGCGCACGACACCTTTGTGCGGGTGCTCGAATCCGATTCGTCGGCGGTGCAGCAACCCCGGGCGTATCTGCACCAGACCGCGCGCAACATCGCGGTGGACGGCTATCGGCGTGAGGACCGCCGGGGCGCCATGGAGTCGGAGGCGATCGATCTCAGTGAGTCGCCGACCGGCGATCCGGAGCATTACATGCATGCGATCCAGCTGGCCGATTCCATCGAACGGGCGCTCACGGAGCTTCCGGTCAACTGCCGACGGATTTTCGTCTGGCAGAAGATCGAAGGCCTGACCCAGGCGGAAATCGCCGAACGCCTGGGCCTGTCCAAGAACATGGTGGAAAAGTATATGATCCGCACCCTGCGGCATCTGCGTGATCGCCTGGACGGGGCGCAATCATGAGCCGTGGCGTCTTTTCATCCCCAGCCAAACAGGACATTCCATGATGGATACTCGTGATTGCGCGTGCGGGCAAACAACGGTGCGCGATGACGCGGCACGCTGGTTTGTGCGTTTGCAGGAGCCGGCCGTCAGTGTCGACGATCAGCAGCGCTTCGACGCGTGGCTGAACGAACATCCCCAGCACCGTGACGAATTCCAGTTGCTGCAAGGCTTGTGGACGGCGGCGGATCTGCTGCCGGCGCCACGGCTTAAAGCTTTGTGCGAAACCCCGCCGGCGCGGCGCGAACGCCGTCCGTTGTTGCGTTATGCCGTGGCGGCGAGCGTGGTCGCGGTGGCGCTCGGGCTCGGGCTGTTCAGCGGCCTGAATCACCCGCAAGGTTACAGCGCCGAATTCGCCACTGCCCTCGGCGAGCGCAAACATGTGGCGTTGCCGGATGGTTCGGTGATCGACCTCAACAGCCGCAGCCGTTTGCAGGTGCGTTTCGAGAAGGATCGGCGGCTCATCGAATTGACCGAAGGCGAAGCGATGTTCAGTGTCGAGCACGACACGTCCCGCCCGTTCGTGGTCGAGGCCGGCAGCGGCAAGGTCACGGTGACCGGCACTCGTTTCGATGTGCGCCGCGATGTGACGCAGACCCGGGTCGCGGTGGAGCAGGGCACGGTCAAAGTGCAGGGCCGTGATGCGGCCGAGGCCGATTTCATCAGCCTCACTGCCGGCCTCGGCACACGGATCGATGCCCAGGGCAAAGTGGCGCCGGCCTATGCGGTCAACCCGGCGGAACTGACGGCCTGGCGCAGCGGCAAACTGGTGTTCAACAACGCCAGCCTCAGCGAAGTCGCCGAGGAAGTGTCGCGTTATCGCGACAAGCCGCTGAAAGTCGCCAACCCGACCGTCGCCAATTTGCGCCTGACCAGCGTGTTCAAATCCGACAATACCGATGCCTTGCTCAAGGCCTTGCCAAGCATCCTTCCGGTGGCCGTGCGCACCCTTGCCGACGGCAGCCAGGAAATAATTTCAAAATAAAATTCAGGTTTTTTTCGAGTTCGTCGTCTTCCTGTTCAACTGCAACTGGTTTGCATTAACAGCCGCACACTCTTGCGATCCACAGGACTCCGTTCGACGTGAAAAACTCCACCGCCAAAAACAAAAAATCCCCTTGGTTGCCGCTGGCGCTCGCGCTGGCGGTCAACGCCGCTGTGCCGATGGCTTTCGCCGCCGAAGCCATTCACATCCGCGCCCAGCCGCTGGGTCAGGCCCTGAGCGAATTGGGCCAGCAAACCTCGTTGCAGGTGTTTTTCAGCCCGGACCTGGTCGCCGGCAAACAGGCGCCGGCGGTGGACGGCAATCTCTCCCCGGAACAGGCCCTGCGCCAATTGCTGCAAGGCAGCGGTCTGGATTATCAGATCAATGAAGGCTCGGTGACGCTGTCCCCAGCCCCGACTTCCGCCGCCAATGGCCCGCTGGAACTGGGCGTGACCGACATCAAAGTGGTCGGCGACTGGCTCGGCGACGCCAACGCCGCCGTGGTGCAGAACCACCCCGGCGCGCGCACCGTGATCCGCCGCGAAGCGATGGTCGAGCAGGGCGCGATGAACGTCGGCGACGTACTGCGTCGCGTGCCGGGCGTGCAGGTGCAGGAAGCCAACGGCACCGGCGGCAGCGATATTTCGCTGAACGTCGGCGTGCGGGGTTTGACGTCGCGTCTGTCGCCGCGCTCCACCGTATTGATCGACGGCGTGCCGGCCGCGTTCGCCCCGTATGGTCAGCCTCAACTGTCGATGGCGCCGATTTCTTCCGGCAACCTCGACAGCATCGACGTGGTCCGTGGTGCCGGCTCCGTGCGTTACGGGCCGCAGAACGTCGGCGGTGTGATCAACTTCGTGACCCGCGCGATCCCGGAAAAAACCACCGGTGAAATCGGCACGACCCTGGAAACCTCGCAGCACGGTGGCTGGAAACACATCGACACCGCATTCCTTGGCGGCACTGCCGACAACGGTATCGGCATGGCGCTGTTGTACTCGGGCGTCAACGGCAACGGCTACCGCGAGCGCAATAACGGCAACGACATCGACGACGTGATCCTCAAGACCCACTGGGCACCAACCGATCAGGACGATTTCAGCCTCAACTTCCATTACTACGACGCCAGCGCCGACATGCCCGGCGGCCTGACGCAGAAGCAGTACGACGACAAACCGTTCCAGTCCGATCGCGACTACGACGGCTTCAGCGGCCGCCGCAAGGACGTGTCGTTCAAGTGGATCCGGCAGATCGACGAGCGCACCCAGGCGGAAGTGCTGACCTACTATTCCGACAGTTTTCGCGGCAGCACCATCGCCGCCCGCGATCAGAAAACCCTCAGCTCGTTTCCGCGTTCTTACTACACGCTGGGCATCGAGCCGCGCGTTTCGCGTGTGTTTGACGTAGGCCCGACCACTCAGGAAGTCAGCGTCGGTTACCGTTATTTGAAAGAGGCGATGCACGAGCAGTCGAGCCGTCTGGCGCTGGTCAACAATGTGCCGGTGGTCACCAAGACCTCCGACGGTCACGTGTTCCAGGATCGCACCGGTGGCACCGAGGCCAACTCGGTCTACATCGACAACAAGATCGACGTTGGCAACTGGACCGTGACCCCGGGCATTCGCTTCGAACACATCAGCACCGACTGGCATGACCGCGCCGTACTCGACACCGCCGGCAAACGCGTCCCGGAGAAAAACCGCAGCATCGAAAGCAACGAGCCGCTGCCAGCCCTGAGCGTGATGTATCACCTGTCCGATGCGTGGAAGCTGTTCGCCAACTACGAGACGTCGTTCGGCAGCCTGCAATACTTCCAGCTCGGCCAGGGCGGCTCGGGTGACCAGACTGCCAACGGTCTGGAACCGGAAAAAGCCAAGACCTACGAAATCGGCACGCGCTACAACGATGACGTGTGGGGCGGGGAAGTGACGCTGTTCTACATCGACTTCGACGATGAGCTGCAATACGTCAGCAACGACGTGGGCTGGACCAACCTCGGCGCGACCAAACACCAGGGTGTCGAAGCGTCGGTGCACTACGACATGGCGGCGCTCGATCCACGCCTCGACGGCCTGACCGCCAACGCCGGTTTCACCTACACCCGCGCCACGTACGAAGGCGAGATTCCTGGCTTCAAGGGCCGTGATCTGCCGTATTACTCGCGTCAGGTGGCGACCGTCGGCCTGCGTTACGACATCAACCGCTGGACCTACAACATCGACGGTTTCGCCCAGTCCAAGCAGCGCGCCCCCGGTACAGGTGTGAACGCCGACGGTAGCTTCAACGGCAACTACATCACCGAAGGCACGGCAGACGGGCAGTACGGCGACATTCCGGGCTACGTGACCTGGAACGTGCGTGGCGGCTATGACTTCGGCTCGCAGCTCTCGAACCTGAAGCTCGGCGCCGGGGTGAAAAACATCTTCGACAAGCAGTACTTCACCCGCTCCAGCGACAACAACTCGGGGATCTACGTGGGCACGCCACGGACGTTCTTCGTGCAGGCCAGCGTCGGTTTCTGATAGACCGAGGTGGCTTCATCGCGGGCAAGTCGAATCGTCGAACCGCAGCTCCCACAGGGATCGCATGTATCTTGTGGGAGCGGGTTCGTTTCGGGTGGCGCTTAGAAGATGTTTCTCAGACCTTGAGCGCCTTCCCACCGATGGCCACCGCCACCAGCAATGTCGCCATCAGCCCGAAGGCAAAACTCAAACTGCTGGCGTGGGCGACAAATCCGATCACCGCCGGCCCTGCCAGAATCCCTGCATAACCCAGCGTAGTGATTGCCGGGACGGCGATGCTTTCCGGCATCACCGTCTGCTTGCCCACCGCCGTGTACAGCACCGGCACGATGTTCGAACAGCCGGCACCGACCAGCGCATAACCGAGCAGCGCGGCTTGCCAGCTCGGGGCGAAGGTCGCCAGAAACAATCCCGCCGCCGCCAGCAGACCGCCAAACAGAATGATCCGGGTCGCACCCAATGCCCGGACGATCCGGTCACCGGTCAAACGACCCGCCGTCATGGTCAGCGCGAACGCTGCGTAACCCAATCCTGCATAGGCGGTGTCGATCCCGCGTTCCTGCGCCAGAAACACCGCGCTCCAGTCCAGCGCTGCGCCTTCGGTGAGGAACACAATGAAGCACATCCCGCCGATGAACAGCACGATCCCGTGGGGCACTGCGAAGGCCGGCCCCGAGCTTTCACTGCCGTAAGGCAACATGTGCGGCACCGCCTTGAACAGCGCCGCGATCAGCACCACGACCACCACCAGCATCGCCGCCAGTGGCGACAGCCCGAGACCGAGCAGGGCGCTCACGCCCGCCGCGCCGACGATCCCGCCGAGGCTGAACAGGCCGTGAAACCCCGACATCATGTTCTTGCCGCTGGCCCGCTCGACGATCACCGCTTGCAGGTTCACCGTCGAATCCACCGTGCCCAGTCCGGCGCCGAACATGAACAACGTGGCGATCAATGCCGGGATCGACGACACCGTCGCCAGCAACGGCAATGCTGCACAGATCAGCAGCGTGCCGCCGGTGGCCACTTTACGGCAGCCAAACCGGGTGGCCAGAATCCCCGCCAGCGGCATCGCCAGAATCGAACCGACGCCCAGGCACAGCAACAACAACCCCAACGTCCCTTCATCGAGACCGGCCCGCGCCTTGGCGTACGGTACCAGCGGCGCCCACGCGGCGATGCCGAGCCCGGCAATGAAGAAGGCGATGCGCGTGGACATCTGTTCGAGGCGTCCGGGAACGAACGTGTCTTGAGGGGTGAGGCTGGTCATAACGATCCTTGGCAAAAAACGTTTCAGCAGCGGACATCCTTGCACAGCTCTTTCGCGGGAGCGAGCCCGCTCGCGTCGGCAGGGCGTTGCGATTTACAGTGGCGTCCCTGTCGACGGGAAAAACAAGGGCCGGTTCATGACGCAGTTCTACGATGCACGAGGCAATCTCTACGGGGTCGTGTCGCCCCAGGCGCTGCGCGCTGCCGGGATCGAATTACCAACGGGCGCCGCGCAGTGCGCGCTGTCGCGACAGGCATGGAGCTCCGCTGCCATCGCGCTGTGCTGCGATTGGCCCGAAGGTCGGCGCCCCGCCGGCAGCAAGTCCCATCGCAGCGATGGCCTGTTGATCGGCCCGTTTCAATCCGCGCCGCCCTTCGACCTGCTGATCGTCAACACCGACGGCACGCTGGCTGAACGCAGCGGCAACGGCCTGACGATTTTCTCCCAGGCGCTGCTCGAACAGGGGCTGATGCCGCAGGAGGGGGCGACGCTGCAGGTGCATCACGATAAACACGACGCGCAATCGCCAGTGCCAACCTCGGTCAAGCCGGCGCAAGTGGCGGGCGTGCAGGGCTTCTGGCTGGACCTTGGCCAGCCCGGTTTCGGCCCGGCAGCGGTCGGTGCGCTCGGCGTTGAAACGGTACCGTTCAACGGTGTGGAGGTCAGCCGTGTTCGACCGTTGGCGCAACTTGATCCTGCCTGGGCGCACAGCCAGTTCGTGCGTATCGGTAATCCGCACTGCGTGACGCTGGTGCAGGATGAAGCCGCATTGCCGAGCAACGCGCAGATGCTTGAATCGCCGCTGACGGACCGTCTGACCGCCATCGCCTACGCCATGCCCAGCGGCGCCGGCCAGCCATGCCCGGCCGGGGTCAACCTGCAATGGGCGACGCGCGGCGTTGATCAACGCATCGTCGCGCGAGTGTTCGAACGGGGCGAGGGGCCGACCGCTTCCTCGGGCACCAGCGCTAGTGCGGTGGCGAGTGCGGCGTGGCGGGTGGGTTGGTTGTCAGCGGGAGAGGTGCAGGTGGTGATGCCCGGCGGAACCGCGCCGATCCTGCTGGAAGAGCGCGACGGAGAACTGCTGCGAGTGCGCCTGTTCGGCACGGCGCACCCGACAGAAAAGTGAAGTCCCTTTCATGGTCGTCCCCCCGGGAACGATTGATCCCTTGGGACTTACTGTGGGCCGGTCCGCGGCGCTTGTCGCCTGTCAGATCTGACAGTCCGGCACTAACCTTTCGCGATAAAACCGCTGCGAACCATAACCGCCGCTCAACTCTCCATGAACTCCACCACCGGCATCTGCCGCTTCATCAGTACCTTGCCGTTGCGGATCGAATACAGCGGCAGGCCCTGGCTGCGGATCACTTCGTAATCGCTGTCCGCCGACAGGATCAACAGGTTCGCCGGGCGGCCCTGTTCCAGACCGTAGCGTTCACCGAGGTGCATGGCCTTGGCGCTGTTGTCGGTGACCAGGTCCAGGGCGCTCTGCAGGTTGCGGTAACCGAGCATGTGGCAGATGTGCAGGCCGGCTTCGAGCACCCGCAGGATGTTGCCGTTGCCCAGCGGATACCACGGATCGACGATCGAGTCCTGACCGAAGCACACGTTCATCCCGGCTTCGAGCAACTCGTTGACGCGGGTCACGCCGCGGCGTTTCGGGAAGTTGTCGAAGCGCCCTTGCAGGTGAATGCTTTCGGTCGGGCAGGAGACAAAACTGATCCCCGAATGCCCGAGCAGGCGGAACAGTTTGGCGCAGTAGGCGTTGTCGTAGGAGCCCATTGCGGTGGTGTGGCTGGCGGTCACGAGGGCGCCCATGTCGCGGCTGCGCGCCTCTTCGGCCAGCACTTCGAGGAAGCGCGAATGCGGGTCGTCGGTTTCGTCGCAATGCACGTCCACCAGGCAACCGGTGCGTTCGGCCAGGTCCATCAGGAATTTCACCGAGCTGACGCCTTGGTCGCGGGTGTACTCGAAATGCGGGATCCCGCCGACCACGTCCGCGCCCATGCGGATCGCTTCTTCCATCAGCTCGCGCCCGTTGCGGAACGATTCGATGCCTTCCTGAGGAAACGCGACGATTTGCAGGTCGATCAGGTGACGGCTTTCCTCGCGTACTTCGAGCATCGCCTTGAGCGCGGTGAGTTGCGGGTCGGTGACGTCGACGTGGGTGCGCACGTGCTGGATGCCGTGGGCGGCGAGGGTCTGAATGGTTTTCTTGGCCCGGGTTTTGGTGTCTTCCTGGGTGATGGTGACCTTGCGCTCGCCCCAGCATTCGATGCCTTCGAACAGCGTGCCGCTCATGTTCCAGCGCGGCTCGCCGGCGGTCAGGGTGGCGTCGAGGTGAATGTGCGGCTCGACGAAGGGCGGCACCACCAGATTGCCGCCGGCGTCGAGGTCGTCGGGGCCCAGGGTCGGCGCTTCGGTCTGGCGCGCGATGCTGCGGATCAGGCCGTCTTCGAGGTGCAATTCGTGCAGACCTTCCTGGTTGCGCAGTCGGGCGTTGATGATGTGCATCGGGCGAATCCTTTTATAGATCTTGTAGAGGGGCGGCCGCGTTGCGGGCGCCGAGCAGGCCGGTCACTGCGATATACGTTAACGCGGCAACGGCGATGCCGACCAGCGGCGCGACCCACGGCGAGCCGAACGCCGCGACGGTACCGGCCGCGTAAGCCGCGAGCCCCGGCCAGTTGAACGCCGGTAACCGTGCGTCGGCCAGACGTGGATAACGCCCGCGCCAGCGGAAGAAAAAGTCCGCCATGATCACGCCGCCAATCGGCGGAATCACCGTGCCGAGCAGGATCAGGTAAGGCACCAGCATGTCGTACATGCCCAGCAGTGCGAGCGCCGTGCCGATCACGGCACCGACCAGGGTCACGGTCTTGCGGCGCCCGGTGCGCAGCAGGTTGCAGCCGGCGACGGCGAAGTTGTAGATGGTGTTGTCCTGGGTACTCCAGATGTTCAGCAACAGCATCGCCATCGCCGCCATGGCGAAGCCTTGCAACAGCAGCACTTCGACCACGTCGGGCTGTTGATAGACGATTGCGCCGTAAGCGCCGATCAGCACCATCAGGCCGTTGCCGATGAAAAAACCGATCAGGCTGGCCAGCACCGCGACCCGTGCCGAGCGCGAAAATCGCGTCCAGTTGGTGGCCTGGGTCGCGCCGCTGACGAAGGTGCCGAACACCAGCGTGATGGCGGTCGACCAGTCCAGCGAGCCGCTGGGTACGACGCTGAGCAAACCGTCGAGGCCGCCGACTTTCACGGTCGCGACCCACATCGACAGCATCAGCAGCAACATCATTGCCGGCACCGCGATGTACGACAGAATCTCCAGCCCGCGGTAACCGACATACGCCGTGGCGCAGAACACCAGGCCGAACAGCACCATCAGCCCCAGCACCGTGGCTTCGTTCAGATCGAAATACTTGCCGAGCACCACCGCCGCCGTCGCGGTGCCCCAGGCGTACCAGCCGATCTGGGTGAACCCGAGGATCAGGTCGCTGAGCTTGCTGCCGACTTCGCCAAAACAGAAGCGCCCCATCAGCACCGAATTCAGCCCGCTCTTGAAGGCGATGTAACCCAGGCCGGCGGCGTACACGCCGAGCAACAGGTTGCCGATGACGATGACGGCGAGCATCTCACCGAAGTTGAACGCCACGCCGAGCTTGCCGCCGGCAAACATGGTCGCGGTGAAGAAGGTGAACCCCAGCAGCACCATCGCCGTCGAGGCCAGGCCTTTGCGCGCGTGCATCGGGACTTCGCTGAGGGGGTAATCGTTGCCGGGATCGTTTTGCGTCATGGGGGCGTTCCTTGCTGGAAAGGGGAGGACGCGAAGAGGTTGCAGCGGTCGTGCCAAACGCGATGTTGCGGGTATTTATAGACGAGGTACGGATGAACGGCGCGAAAGCAGTGCATTGGACGCTGCACCGAACCAAGTGGGAGCAGCTGTTCCCACAGGGTCACGGGATTGGATCAGAGGAACCGCAGCAGAGCAGCAACGATGGCTTCCGGCGCATCCTCCTGCACCAGATGCCCGGCATTCGGAATCGGATGAAACTGCGATCCGGGAATCATCTTGTGCAACTCGCGTCCGCGTTCGATGGGAATCCACTGATCCTCTTCACCCCAGAGAATCTGCACCGGGCAGCGGATCGTCGGGTACAGCGGCTGCGCTTCCAGCGTGTAGCGCTGATCCATCTGCGCGATCTGCCGGTAGAACGCCGCTTGCCCCGGATCGCCCAGCCACGGCTGCACGTAGGGCGCCAGTTCGTCATCGGGAATATCCCGATGGATCGCCCCGCGAATGTAGGTCGGTACGATGGCGCGCTGGATGTAATCCGGCAGGCCGCTGAACGCCGCTTCATGCTGGCGCACATGCTGCACGAACGGCGAGCCCCACGGCGTCAGCGCCACCGGGTCGATCAGGGTCAGGCTGCGGTAATCCTTGCCGTTGAGCAGATGCGCGCGCAGCACGGTGGCGCCGCCGAAGTCGTGGGCGACCACGTCCGGGCGTTGCAGATTCCAGTGATCCAGCAGTTGCGCGAGCAATTCGTTCTGCACGCCGAGGGAGACATCGGCGTCCGGTTGCTCGGATTGCCCGTAGCCCAGCAGGTCGAAGTAATGCACCCGGTGTGTGGCGAAAAAGTGCGGCGCGATCCGGTGCCACACGTAGGAAGAGAAGGACGTACCGTGCACGAACACCAGCGGCGGGCCGTCGCCGCGCACCCCGTGGCGAATCTGTCGCCCGTTGAAATCAAAGACCTGATCCAGCAGCCAGTCCGTCATGGGCCTGTCCTCTTGGCGGGTTCGAGCCAAAAAGCATAGGCGTAAAAAAACCACCGGTCTCGGTGGTTTTTTTGTGTCGCGGGAATTACTCGCCGCGATAGATGCAGCCGCTGGTGCAGGTCTCGTGGATACGGATCGCACTGAGTTCCGGCAGCAGGGGCTTCAATTCATTCCAGATGAATTTGGCCAGCACTTCGCTGGTCGGGTTCTCGAGGCCCGGAATGTCGTTCAGGTAGTTGTGGTCCAGACGCTCGTACAACGGCTTGAAAATCGCCTTGATCTCGGAGAAATCACGGATCCAGCCGGTGTGCGGATCGAGGTCGCCGCTCAGGTGAATCGCCACTTTGAACGAGTGACCGTGCAGGCGTCCGCACTTGTGGCCGTCCGGTACGTGGGGCAGGCGGTGGGCGGATTCGAAGGTGAACTCTTTGAAAATTTCCACAGTGATTTCAGCTCTGTTCAGATGGCGTTCGCCGCAGCGAATTCGGGCAGGCGGCGAGTTTACCAGCTTGTCCCCGGCTGTGCTGACTAAAGGGTCAGCAAGCGCTCGGCGAGGCGACCATTGGCAGTCAGTTCAAGGAATTCGTCGCCCAGCCGGCGGCTCTCGTCCATCGCCGCGCGCCAGTATTTCTGCCGGCTCGGCGCATCGCCCATGAAGCGCTTGAAGTCGTTACGGTCGGGGAGTTTGCCGTAGGGCAGGCGCGCCAGGTATTCCTTCGACGGCGCGAGCAACAGCACGTCCTGCAAGCGCTCCACCGAAGCTTTGCGCCACGGCAGGGTCTTGTCGAACCAGCCCGGAATCACTCGGTCGGTGAAGTGCGGATAGAGCACGATGCCGTCGCCGCTGTAGGGCAGGTCGAGGTGATAGTCGAGCAGACCGCCGTCGCGGAAGGTGCCGGCACCGGCGCCCGGCAGGTCGCGCACGCCTTCCATGACCATCGGGATCGATCCCGAGGCCAGCAGCGCCTGACGCAGGTTGCCGGCATCAAGGGCGACGAAGCGCGACGGGAAATCGTTCAGCGCATGCACCGGCGGCGCCAGGCGCGGGTCGTGGATGATCAGCCGTTCGAAGTGCCGCGACAGCCGCGCGCGGCCCCGCAGGTTGTCGGCGATCACCGAACCCAGCGCCAGCCCGAGCCGGCCGCGATGATCGTCCGCCAGCCCGCCATGGCTTTTGACCACCATGATGTTCAAGCGGTAATGGGCGTTGTCGAGCAGCAGCGCATCGCGCCCGTCGAGCAGGTCATCGAGCATGCGCTGCGAACTGCGGCTGACGTCGCCGATGGTCACGCCTTTGTTGAAGTTCTGCTCGGTGTACAGATGACCGAGACGGCGAATGCCTTCGGCGGCGTCCGGCAGACAGGCGCTGGCGAAGCGCCAGGAACCCACCGACGCACCGATCAGCGAACGCTCGCGTGGCGCCGCCGGCAGCCACTCGCCGAACAATGCCAGATCCAGCCCCTGAATCCCCAACGCCTTCGGCCCGCCGGCAGCGCCGGGCAGGGTGCCGACGTCGGCGGCGTTCAGGCCCTGGGCACGAATGCGCGCCATGGCCCGGGGGCCGGCCTTGAGGGTCAGGGAAGGGAACTTGATGTGAATGGCGGTCATACCGGTCTCGATCGTTAGCAAGCGAAAGATTATAAGCACATGTTGCCGTGGCTGCAGGAGCAGACCCCATGATGGCCATTCAGTTTCAGTTAAGTTCGCACCGTTAAGGTGCCCGCCAAGGAAGCAACACCCACACACGGAGAACTCCATGAAAATCCTCGCGAGCCTGTTCATCGCGTTCCTGCTGTTCGGTCTCACAGCCAACCGCGCTCATACCTGCGACCTGCACGCAGATGAAGCCCGGAAACTGATCGACGCTGGTACCATTGTGCCGATTGAAACCGTCAAGGCCACGGCCATGGCCCGCCATCCGGATTCGACCCTGATCGATATCGAACTGGAAAAACGCTATGGCATTTACCTGTATCAGATCGAGCTGAAAGACTCGCAAGGTGTGGAATGGGAGCTGGAACTGGACGCAAGCGACGGGCTGCTGCGCAAGGACCATCAGGACACTTAATGAAATTGTTTTTGCCTTATTCATCGATGCGCGCCACGGGCCTTCTGGCCCTGGCGCTCGTTGCATTCTGCTCGGTGACGCTTGCGCGCGACCTCAATCAGGACGAAGCCCTGCGCCTGCGCCAGCAAGGCGTGATTCTGCCGCTGGAGCAAGTGCTGCATAACGCGATGGAGCGCTACCCCGGCGCGAAACTGCTGGAAGCCGAGCTCGAAGAGAAGCACGACGTCTACATTTATGAAGTCGAGCTGCTGACGGCCGACGGCGTGGCCCGCGAGCTGCATTTCGAGGCCGCCACCGGCAACCTGATCAAAGACAAGGAAGATTGACCGATGCGCTTGCTTCTGGTGGAAGACCACGTACCGCTGGCCGACGAACTGCTCGCCGGCCTGCAACGTCAGGGCTATGCGGTGGACTGGCTGGCAGACGGGCGCGATGCGGTCTATCAGGGTGGCAGCGAGCCCTATGACCTGATCGTCCTCGACCTCGGTCTGCCCGGCGTGCCGGGGCTTGAGGTGCTGGCGCAATGGCGCGCCGGGGGGCTGACGATTCCGGTGCTGATCCTTACCGCCCGGGATTCCTGGGCCGAACGCATCGAAGGTCTGAAGGCCGGTGCCGACGATTACCTGACCAAACCCTTCCACCCGGAAGAACTGTATTTGCGCATCCAGTCGCTGCTGCGCCGCTCCAAGGGCCAGGCCAACCAGCCGACGCTCAAGGCTGCAGGGTTGCATCTGGACGAAGGCCGTCAGTGTGTCGTGCGCGACGGTGCCGACATTCAGCTGACCGCCGCTGAATTCCGCCTGTTGCGCTACTTCATGCTGCACCCGGAGCAGATCCTCTCCAAAAGCCACCTCGCCGAACACCTCTACGACGGCGAGACCGAGCGCGATTCCAACGTGCTTGAAGTCCACGTCAATCACCTGCGGCGCAAGCTTGGCAAAAGCGTGATCGAAACCCGTCGCGGTCAGGGTTATCTGTTTGGCGGACAGGCTTCGTGAGATCGATCCAGCGCCGCTTGAGCCTGGGGTTGATCAGCGTGCTGGTGGTCGTCGGCGTGCTGCTGGCGCAAACCAGTCTTTGGCTGTTCGAAGTGGGGTTGCAGCGCTATCTCGAAGCCGGGTTGCGTAACGACAGCGAGAGCCTGCTGGTGGCGCTGGTTCGCGGGCCGCAAGGCTTGCAGCTGGATGAGCGGCACTTGTCGCCGGCCTACCAGCGACCGTTTTCCGGGCATTACTTCCGCATCGATTTCGCCGACAGCCATTGGCGCTCCCGCTCGTTGTGGGATCAGGATCTGCCGCTGCTCGAACGCTCCGGCCTGCACAGCAACCTGCAACTGGGGCCGGACGGTCAGCAGTTGCTGGTGCTGCGTTCGGACTATCGACGGCTCGGTCAGTCAATTTCCATCAGCGTGGCTCAGGATTACACGCCGGTGCGCGAGAGCTTCCAGCGCATGCGTCAGATCGGCCTCGGCCTCGGGCTGGCCGGGTTGCTGCTGATTCTGTTGTTGCAACGCCTGACCGTGCGCCGCGCGTTGCGACCGCTGGAGAAGGCTCGCGAACAGATCGCCCAGTTGCAGCAGGGCCAGCGTTCACAACTCGATGAACAAGTGCCGGCGGAACTGGAACCGCTGGTGGCGCAGATCAACCATTTGCTGGCGCACACCGAAGACAGCCTCAAGCGTTCGCGCAATGCGTTGGGCAACCTCGGGCACGCGCTGAAAACCCCGTTGGCGGTGCTGCTCAGTCTGGCGTCGAGTGAAAGGCTCGACGCGCATCCGGAACTGCGCAAGATCCTCAAGGAACAACTGGAGCAGGTTCAGCAACGGCTGAACCGCGAGCTCAACCGTGCGCGGCTCTCTGGCGATGCGTTGCCAGGAGCGTTGTTCGATTGCGACGCCGAGCTACCGGGGCTGCTGTCGACGTTGAACATGATTCACGGCGAGCATCTGGAACTGAGTTACGTGGCCCCGGCGGGCCTGCAACTGCCGTGGGATCGTGAGGATCTGCTGGAACTGCTCGGCAACCTGCTGGACAACGCCTGCAAGTGGGCGGATGCCGAGGTGCGGCTGAGCGTGGTCGAGACGGCTGAAGGTTTTGTGCTGAGCGTGGAAGATGACGGGCCGGGGATTCCCGAGGCGCAGCGGGCTCAGGTGTTCAGCCGGGGGACGCGGCTGGATGAGCAGACCCATGGGCATGGGTTGGGGCTGGGGATTGTGCGAGATATTGTCGAGACGTGGGGCGGGGTTTTGGTGTTGGGTGAAAGTGAGTGGGGTGGGTTGAAGGTGGAGATTCAGTTGCCTCGGCGGTGAGCCCGCCCCCACAAGGTTTGTGGTGAGCGGGCTTGAGCGTCAGACGCGGAACTGATCCATCAAACTCTGCTGCTGATTCGCCAGACTATTGAGCGACTGACTCACCCGCGCCGATTCATTCGCCTGTCCCGACAGCGATTCCGTCACATCACGAATCGTCGCCACGTTGTTGTTGATCTCTTCGGCCACCGCGCTCTGCTCTTCGGCAGCGCTGGCGATCTGCAGGTTCATGTCGCTGATCACCGTCACCGCATCGCCGATCTGGCGCAGTGCGGTCACGGCCTGGCCGACCTGTTCGACGCTGCCCTGGGCCTGACGATGGCTGTTGCCCATCGAACCGACCACGTCCTGGGTGCCGTTCTGCAACTGTTCGATTACCTGACGGGTTTCTTCCACCGACTCCTGAGTGCGGCGGGCGAGGTTGCGCACTTCGTCGGCGACCACCGCAAAACCGCGTCCGGCTTCACCGGCACGGGCGGCTTCGATGGCGGCGTTCAGGGCCAGCAGGTTGGTCTGTTCGGCGATGGCGCGGATGGTTTCCAGCACCGCGCCGATCTTCTCGCTGTTGGCGGCCAGGCCTTCGACTTGCACCATCGCTGCGCTCATGTCGGCGGCGAGGGTGTCGATGCTGGCGGTGGTGCGGTCGATCACGGTCAGGCCCTGGCGGGTGGCGCGATCAGCATCCTTGGCGGCTTCGGCGGCTTGCGCCGCGCTGCGGGCCACGTCCTGAGCGGTGGCGCTCATTTCGTGGGACGCGGTGGCCACCTGATCGACCTGACGGTATTGCTGCTCCATGCCGGCGCTGGTCTGGGTGGCGATCGCGGAAGACTGGTCGGCAGTGTTGCGCGCATCCTGCACCGAGCGTTTCACCTCGGCGATGATCGGTTGCAGCTTGTCGAGGAAACGGTTGAACCAGCCGGCCAGTTGACCGAGTTCATCCTTCTTGTCATAGGCCAGACGGCGGGTCAGGTCGCCTTCGCCGCTGGCAATGTCTTCCAGCATGTGGGCCACGCCGAGGATCGGTTTGGTCACGCTGCGGGCCATCAGCCACACCAACAGCAGGCCGATCAGTGCGGCGAGCACGCCCAGGCTCAGCTCGATCAGGGTGCCCGAGGTGTTGCTGGCATCCAGTTGTTGCTTGAGCGCTTCGGCGCGGCTTACCAGCACTTTCTCCGGCACATCAAGCAACACGCCCCACGACGGGCCGCCGGGAATCGGCTGGAACGGCGACAGCACTTTCAGCTGCGCGTTGCTGTGCAGGCTGCTGACGGTGTGGCTCGAAGCGAGCAGGCGCAGCAGTTCGGCGCCGCTGGTGGTGTCCACGGCATCCAGACGCTGGCTGAGTTTATTGGCGTCCGGGCTGTAACCGGCGAGCAGGCCGGCGGGGCTGATGATGCTCACGGCGGTCTGGCCGTCATAGAGCTTCTTGCTGGCGCTCTGGCTGATCGCTTGCAGGCTGTTGAGGTTGATGTCCACCGACAGCGAGGCGATGACTTTGCCGTTGACCATCAGCGGGAACACGATGCTGGTCATCAGCACCTTTTGCCCGTCGATCACATAGAAGTAGGGTTCGATCACGCACGGCTTGAGCGTGGTGCGCGGGCAGGTGAACCAGGCGTTGGCGGCCTGGCCGCTGGGGCCGGTGCTGGTGTCGGCCATGTCGCTTTCCGGCAGAGCCATCGAGGTCACTTTGCCCGGGGTCGGCTGCGACCAGTACAGGGCGAAACGGCCCTTGTCGTTGCTGCCCAGTTCCGCCTGGCCGGCAAACAGTTCGTCCTTGCCGTCCAGCGCATTGGCTTCGAACACCAGCGACAGGCCGAGCAATTCCGGGTTGGCCTGCAGCGCCGATTTCACCTGACGGGTCATGTCTTCGCGCAGGTCGAAAGCATCGAGGAAGCGCTTCTCGGCCTGCTCGCGCAGGAACAGCACCTGACGCGAGAAACCGTGGCCATATTGATAGGCGTCCATGAACTGCTGGCGAATGCCTGCTGCCTGGACTTCGCCCTGGGATTCGATGCGAGCCTGGGCCGATTCGGTGAGCATTTCCATGCTCGAAGCTTTCACCAGCTCGGAACTGTGCTCCATGCGATACAGCGAAAGACCCACCAACAGGGTCACGATACCGGCCAGGCAGAGCCCGGCGAGCAGGGTGATTTTCCATTGGATGGAAAGTTGTCTGAGCGACATGGAGACGTCCTTATTCGATAAATATCTGAGACTTTGCACTGTAACGGCCGCGTTTCGACTTTCTTTATGGCGCAAATGCAATATGGCGAATTGACGCATGTTGTGGCGGATATGCCATCTTCAGCGCATCGATCATGCAAAGTTACACAGTGCCCCGACCGCTCGCTTTGACACTGCGCCCGCTCTGCGGCACAGTGCGCGCCCTTCTAATAAGACCCTCTATGCAAATCCGCTGGCGACCCTCGTGGCTTGCCGGCCGGACTCATCCTGTCTGGCGGTGAATGGCTTTACCGTCGTGTTTTTGAGGTAGTGAAATGAATGCAGTGATTGCTGCGGTCGGCGTCATGCTGATCCTCAGCCTGTCCCGGGTGCATGTGGTGATCGCGTTGATCGTCGGTGCGCTGGTCGGTGGCCTGACCGGTGGTCTGGGCATCGACGCCACGCTCAAGGCCTTCAACAGTGGCCTGGGTGGCGGGGCGACGGTGGCGTTGTCCTACGCGTTGCTCGGCGCTTTCGCCGTGGCGATTGCCAAGTCCGGCCTGGCCCACGCGCTGGCCGACAAGGCCCTGGCGATGGTCGACCGTCAGCATGCGACCGGTGGCGGCAGCGTCAAATGGATGCTGATCGGCCTGCTGTGGGTGGTGGCGATCGCGTCGCAGAACATCCTGCCGATTCACATCGCGTTCATTCCGCTGCTGGTGCCGCCGCTTTTATATGTACTGACCAAACTGCAACTGGACCGCCGGCTGATCGCCTGTGTCATGACCTTCGGCCTGATCACGCCGTACATGGTGTTTCCGGTCGGTTTCGGCAACATCTTCCTCAACCAGATCCTGCTGGCCAACGTCAGCAAGGCCGGCGTGGACATCAGCCAGATCAACGTCATGCACGCCATGGCCATTCCGGCGGCGGGCATGGTCTTCGGGCTGTTGCTGGCGGTGTTCTTCAGCTATCGCAAGAAGCGGGTCTACGACCTGGAAAAGATCGAGCAGGTGGAGCAGGTCAGTGTCGCCTACAACCCGATGACGATCGGCATCGCCGGTCTGGCCATCGCGGCGGCGTTCATCATTCAGTTGCTGCTGGATTCGATGATTATCGGCGCGCTGGCCGGGTTCCTGATCTTCTCGGCGTCGGGCATCGTCAAATGGCGTGAGACCGACGACCTGTTCACCGAAGGCATGAAGATGATGGCGATGATCGGCTTCATCATGATCTCCGCCTCGGGTTTTGCCGAAGTGCTCAAGGCCACCGGTGAAGTACGTTCGCTGGTGGAAAGCGCGGCGGCGTGGATCGATCACAGCCAGGCCATTGGCGCGCTGTTGATGTTGCTGGTGGGGTTGATGGTGACCATCGGCATCGGTTCGTCGTTCTCCACGGTGCCGATTCTGGCGGCGATTTTTGTGCCGCTGTGCGTGCAACTGGGCTTCAGCCCGATGGCGATCGTCTGCATCGTCGGCACCGCCGGGGCGCTGGGCGACACCGGTTCGCCAGCCTCGGACTCGACCCTCGGCCCGACCTCCGGCCTCAACGTCGACGGCCAGCATCATCACATCTGGGACACCGTGGTCCCGACCTTCCTGCACTACAACCTGCCGCTGCTGGCGTTTGGCTGGGTGGCCGCGATGGTCCTGTAAACACCCACTCTGATCGTTCCCACGTCGAGGCGTCGAACCGTCCGCGTGGGAATGCAGCCCGGGACGCTCCGCGTCCCAAAGCGTGACGCAGAGCGTCACAAGAGGCATTCCCACGCAGAGCGTGGGAACGATCTGCGTCGAGCCGTCCGCGTGGGAACGATCTCAAGCTGCAGCTCAACTTTTGGTTTCGCGTGCCGTTAACGCCTTTATCCACGCCAATAAAACCAAAAGAGTGAGCCCCCATGCGCCTGAGTCTCAAGGCTAAAGTCCTGTCCCTTGCCGTCCTTCCGGTCTTGCTCTTTGCGCTGGTGATCAGCCTGACCACGCTGTTCATCCTTCAGGAACAGGCGCGCAAGGAAGTCGAACAGACCCGCGAGCGCCTGCTCGGCGATGCCAAGGCCACCCTGGCCAGTTATGTCGCCGTGGCCATGACCACCATCAAACCGTTGTACGACGCTGCCACCCCCGGTGACGCGGACGCGCGGGCGCAGGTGATCAAGCTGTTGTCGAGCATCAAGTACGGCAAGGACGGCTACTTCTTCGGCTACGACTCCGAGACCGTGCGCCTGTTCAAGGCCAACGACCCCGAAGGCGTGGGTAAAAGCTTCAAGGACAACCGTGACCCAAACGGCGTTTACGTCAACCGCGATCTGGTGAAAGTCGCAAAGGACGGCACCCACTACCTGCAATACAGCTCGCCGTTGCCGGGCAACGCGCAGGTGCTGGTGCCGAAACTCGGCTACACCGAATACTTGGCGAAGTGGGACATGGCGGTCGGTACGTCGGTCAACCTCGATGGCATCGAAGCGCAAGTGGCGGTGGTCGAGGCCAAGGTGCAGGAGCGCATGCAGGGCGTGGTGCTGAGTATCGTCGGCGTGGCGGTGGTGGTGCTGCTGGTGATCGCGGCGGCGGGGATGCTGCTGGCCAACACCATCCTGCGACCGCTGACCCTGATGAAAGCCAACCTCGATGACATCGCGGCGGGCGAGGGCGACCTGACGCGGCGCCTGACCATCACCAGTCAGGACGAACTCGGCGAGCTGGCCAGCTCGTTCAACCGGTTCGTCGACAAGATCCACGGCCTGGTGCGGCAGATCACCGAGATGACGTCGCAACTGACCGGTCTGGTGACGCAAGTGTCGGATCAGGCCCAGCGCTCCGATCAGGCCATGGAACGTCAGCGCCACGAAACCGATCAGGTCGCCACGGCGATCAATGAAATGTCCGCCGCCGCGCAGGAAGTCGCCAAGAGCGCACAGAACGCCGCCGTCGCTGCGCAGCAGACCGACGAAGAAGGCCAGACCGCCAAGCGCGTGGTGGCCGGCAGTATCAAGCAGATTCATGCGCTGGTGGACGACATCCGCAGCAGCGGCGTGTCCCTCGACAGCCTGCAGCAGGACGTGTCGTCGATTGTCGGCGTGCTCGGGGTGATCCGTTCGATTGCCGAACAGACCAACCTGCTGGCGCTCAACGCCGCGATCGAAGCAGCCCGGGCGGGCGAGGCCGGGCGCGGGTTTGCGGTGGTGGCGGACGAGGTGCGGGCGCTGGCGTCGCGCACGCAGATCAGCACTCAGGAAATTCAGGGGATGATTGATCGCTTGCAGGCGGGGACGCAGTCGGCGGTTGAAGCGATGCGTCGTTCCAGCGAGGCGGGTGACGGCACGTCGGCCCAGGCCAATCAGGCGGGTGCGTCGCTGGATGCGATGGCGGATCTGATTGCGACCATTAACTCGATGAACGCGCAGATTGCCAGTGCTGCCGAGGAGCAGACGGCGGTGGCCGAAGAGATCAACCGCAGCGTGCATCAGATTGCGGTGGCGGTGGATAACGTGGCGGATGAGACCCAGTTGGGGGCGCAGACTTCGCGGAGTCTGGCGGAACTGGGGCAGCGGTTGGGCAAGTTGGTTGGCCAGTTCCGTATCTGATGGCGCTGTCGGGACAGACCATCACGGTCTGTCCCAATACGGCACCTCGCCAAAACACTCAATAAAGAAATCAATCACCGTCCGCACCTTCACCGACAACCGCCGGCTCCCCGGCCACAGCACCGAAATCTGCTGCGGCTCCACACTGTTCGACACCTGATAATCCCCCAACACCGGCACCAGCGTGCCCTCGCGCACCGCCTCGCCGATTAGCCATGACGGAAACATCACCAGCCCCAGCCCTTGCACAGCGGCCTGGGTCAGGGTGTCCGCGTGGTTGCCGGTGATCGGGCCCTTGACTGAATACGGCGTCCACTCGCCCTGATCCTGACGGAAGAACCAGCGCTGCTGGCCGGTCGCGCCCTTGTAGGCCAGGCACTGGTGGCGGGCGAGGTCGTCGGGATGCTGTGGCGTGCCGAAGCGCTTGAGATACGCGGGACTGGCCGCGACCTGAAATCGGTGTGGCGCGAGGATCCGTGCCTGCATGCTTGAGTCGTGCAGCGGACCGATGCGGAACAGCAGATCGGCGCCTTCCTGCAGCGGATCGATGTAGTGATCGGTCTGCTGGATGTCCAGTTGCAGCTTCGGATAGCGCTCGCACAAACGGCCGAGCCATGGCGTCAGATGGCGTTGGCCGAACACCACCGGAGCATTGATCCGCACCAGGCCGGTCGGTTCGCTTTGCTGTTCCTGCAACGCCTGTTCGGCTTCTTCCAGTTGCACCAGCACCAGCCGCGCGTGGTGGCCGAGCATGCGCCCGGCTTCGGTCGGCGTGACCGCGCGGGTGTGGCGGTAGAGCAATTGCTGGTTCAGCGCTTGCTCCATCAACTGGATCTGCCGGGAAATCGAGGAGGGCGCCACGCCCTCGCGTCGGGCGACTTCGGAAAAACTGCCGTGGTCGAGCACCGCCACAAACAGTCTTAGCGCCTTGAATCCCAGTTCGTTGAGCCCGTGCATCGTCTGTCCTGCTGTGCGAGTTACGCAAAAGTGTTGTCCGGATGCTCCCATTTATCGCACAGCTGCGCCAGCCGATAATCCGCGCCATCGTTTCCTTCAGAGGTTTTTCAGATGCAGTCGTTTGATGAAGTGAGTGCTGCGCCGGCCCCGGTCGCGCGGCCTGGTTTGCGTTTGTTGCTGTTGCCGCTGGTGATTCTGGCCGGCATGGGTTTGTCGGTGGAGGCGGGGTTGCTGGGGCCGTTGGGTGAGCAAGTCGGGCATTTGTGGGCGACCTTGAGCATTTTCGGGGTGGGCTCGGCAATTCTGTTTTTGCTGTTGCTGTTTGCGGGGCCGCAGAAGGGGCCGGCGCTGACGGATCTGCCGCGCTGGCAGTTGATCGGCGGGTTTCTGGGGCCGATGTATGTGGTGGTGTTGACGTTGGCGACGCCGCATATCGGGATTGCGATGACGATGATTGCGATTTTGTCGGGGCAGGTTGGCAAGAGTGTGTTGATTGACCATTTCGGGTGGTTTGGGGCTGTGCGCAAGAAGGTCAATGCTGAGCGGTGGCTGGCGTTGGGGTTGATTGTGGCGGCTTTGGTTTTGATTGCGCGGGGGTGAGTGATGAGTCTGGTTATTTTGTTGGCGGTGGTGGTGTTGGCCGGAGCGGTGTTGAGTGTGCAGGCGGCGATCAATGGGCGTCTTGGGGAAACCGTTGGTGTTCTGCGCAGTAGTTTGTTGACGTTTGTCGTCGGCGCTGTGAGCACGGGGCTGCTGATTCTGTTTTTCGAACCGGCCCATGTGGTCAGCCTGCTGGACGTGCCTAAGTGGCAGCTCAGTGGCGCGTTGTTTGGCGTGGTTTACATGATGGTCATGGTCGGTGCGGTACCGCGCGTCGGTACGGCCGTGGCTACGGTGGCGGTGATTGTCGGGCAGTTGGGGATGGGGATGCTGATTGATAATTTTGGGTGGTTGGGGAATCCGGCGATTGAGCTTTCGGGGGCGCGGGTTTTGGCGATGGTTTGTCTCGGGCTGGCGCTGGTATTCATGTATCGCAGTAGCGTGCGGCAGGCTGATTGAGTGAGTGAATATCCGTTTTTTCGGGTGCGGCGGCTTATGGTTCCGCCCTTACGGCGGGTCACTTTGGCAAACGCCCCAAAGTAACCAAAGGTCTTTTGCCCTGACGTACGGCCCTCGCTG
>NZ_AKJQ01000042.1:0-44884 GCF_000282255.1 Pseudomonas sp. GM25
TGGCCCGTCAGGACGGCCAGGAGCCGCTGCGTCTGGTGGCGTATTTCACGGCCGAAGAGGGCGTGGACAGCGCCAGCCTGCGCGAACAATTGCAAGCGCGCCTGCCTGAATACATGGTGCCCTCGGCCTGGGTGCAGCTCGACGCCTTGCCGCTGAACAACAACGGCAAGGTCGACCGCAAAGCCTTGCCGCGGCCGGATCCGAGCGCTTGGCTCAGCCAGGCATACGAAGCCCCGCAAGGCCCGGTGGAAACCGCGCTGGCGCAGATCTGGGCCGATGTCCTGAAGCTGGAAAAGGTCGGTCGCCACGACAACTTCTTCGAGCTGGGCGGCCATTCGCTGCTGGCGGTGAGCCTGATCGAGCGCCTGCGCCGGATCGGCCTGAGCACCGATGTGCGTGTGCTCTTCAGCCAACCCACTCTGGCTGCACTGGCGGCAGCGGTGGGCAGCGGTCGCGAGATCGAAGTGCCCGCCAACCGTATTCCGGCTGATTGCACCCACATCACCCCGGACCTGCTGAGCCTCACCGAACTGGATCAGGCCAGCATCGACCGGATCGTCGCCACGGTGCCCGGCGGCGCTGCCAACGTGCAGGAAATCTACCCGCTGGCGCCGTTGCAGGAAGGCATCCTTTATCACCACTTGAGCGCGGAGCAGGGCGACCCGTACCTGCTGCAATCGCGGCTGGCCTTCGACAGTGTCGAACGTCTGCGGACCTTCACCGACACCTTGCAGCAGGTCATCGCACGCCACGACATCCTGCGCACCAGCGTTGTCCACGAAGGCCTGGCGAACCCTCATCAAGTGGTTTGGCGCCACGCCGAACTGGTGGTGCAGCACGTAACGCTGGACCCGGTGCAGGGTGACATCCTCGAGCAGTTGCACGAGCGTTTCGACGCCCGTCACTACCGCCTCGACATCAGCCAGGCGCCGCTGCTGCGCATGGTGTATGCCGAAGATCCGAAGCAGCAGCGCGTGGTGGCGATCCTGCTGTCCCATCACCTGATCCTTGATCACACCGCGTTGGAAGTGATCGTCGAGGAAATGCGCGGTGTGATGTTCGGTGAGGTCGAAAACCTTTCGGTGCCGATCCCTTATCGAAACTACGTGGCTCAGGCACGTCTGGGGCTCGGCGAGCAGGAGCACGAAACGTTCTTCCGCGAGATGCTCGGCGACATCGACGAACCGACCCTGCCGCTGGGACTGCGGGACGTGCAGGGCGACGGTCACGGCGTCGAGGAAGCGCTGCAACCGGTGGCTGCGGAGCTCAACGGGCGCCTGCGTGAACAGGCCCGGCAACTGGGCGTGAGCGCGGCCAGCCTGATGCACCTGGCCTGGGCGCAAGTGCTGGGCGTGCTGTCGAACCGCGGCGATGTGGTGTTCGGCACGGTGATGATGGGGCGGATGCAAGGGGGCGATGGTGCCGACCGGGCGCTGGGGGTGTTCATCAACACCTTGCCGCTGCGCATCGATGTCGGCGCCGGCGCGCGCGATGGGGTCAAGGCGACCCATGCACGGCTGACGGCATTGCTCGGGCATGAACATGCTTCGCTGGCACTGGCCCAGCGTTGCAGTGGTGTCGCCGCGTCGTCGCCATTGTTCAGTGCCTTGTTCAACTACCGTCACAGTGCGCCTGCGCAGTCGTCGCAGAACGGGCAGGGCATCTGGGAGGGCGTGCAGAAACTCGGCGGTGAAGAACGCACTAACTACCCGCTGACCTTGAGTGTCGACGATCTGGGCGAAGGCTTTGCCTTGTCGGTGCTGGCGGTGAGCCAGATCGGCGCGCAACGGATTTGCAGTTACATGCACACCGCGCTGGAGCAACTGGTGCAGGCGCTGGAACAGACGCCGCAAAAACCGTTGAACCGCTTGCCGATCCTTTCGACTGCGGAGCTGGAGCGTCTGGTCGACGGCTTCAATCCACCGGTTACGGCCTATCCCCGTGGCGCGACGATTCATGCAATGGTCGAGGTTCAGGCCGAGCGCACCCCGAATGCCCTCGCGGTGATTCAAGGTGCGCAACAGCTGACCTACGGGCAGCTTAATCAGCGTGCCAACCGACTGGCCCATCACTTGATCGGCCTCGGTGTGCAACCGGACGACCGCGTCGCGCTCTGCGTGCGTCGTGGCCCGCAGATGCTGGTCGGCCTGCTGGCGATTCTCAAGGCTGGCGCCGGTTATGTGCCGGTGGACCCGGCGCATCCGGCTGAACGCATTGCCTACCTGTTGCAGGACAGCGATCCGGTGGCCGTGCTCGCACAGGCTTCGACCCGGGATCTGCTGGGCATGATGCCGGTGATCGATCTGGACAGTGACGCCTGGCGACACCTGCCCGACAGCAATCCACAACTGCCGTACCTGACCCCGGCGCACCTTGCGTACGTGATCTACACCTCGGGCTCCACCGGCCAGCCGAAAGGCGTGATGGTCGAACATGCGACTTTGGAAAACCTTGTGCACTGGCACGCCGAAGCCTTTGACCTGCACGCCGGCAGCCACACCGCCAGCGTTGCCGGGTTCGGTTTCGATGCAATGGCCTGGGAAGTCTGGCCGGCGCTGTGCGTCGGCGCGACGTTGCACTTGCCGCCAGAATCGGTGAGCAATGAGCATCTGGACGAACTGCTCGACTGGTGGAGGGCGCAGCCGTTGCAGGTGAGCTTCTTGCCGACGCCAGTGGCCGAATACGCCTTCAGTCGCGAGCTGCAACACCCGACCCTGCGCACCTTGCTGATCGGTGGTGACAAGCTGCGTCAGTTCAACCGTGCGCAGAGCTTTGCGGTAATCAACAACTACGGCCCGACCGAAGCCACGGTGGTCGCTACGTCCGGCCCGGTGGAAGTCGGCCAGCCGCTGCACATCGGCCGGCCGATGGCCAACGCCCGTATCTATCTGCTCGACGACCAACAACGCCCGGTGCCAGTAGGTGTGACGGGCGAGTTGTACGTCGCCGGCGCTGGGGTGGCGCGCGGTTATCTGAACCGTACCGATCTGACCGCCGAACGCTTCCTCACCGACCCGTTCAGCGATCAGCCGCAGGCGCGGATGTACCGCACCGGCGACCTCGCACGCTGGCTGGCGGACGGCAACATCGAGTACCTGGGCCGCAACGACGATCAGGTCAAACTGCGCGGCGTGCGGGTTGAACTGGGAGAAATCGAAGCGGCGCTGGCCAGTCATCCGGCGGTGCAGGACGCGGTGGCGCTGGTGCGCGACGGGCAGTTGCTGGTGTGGTTCACCGAACGTGCGCCTGCCGATATCGAAGCCTTGCGTAATCATCTGCAAACCCGTTTGCCGCAAGCGCTGATCCCGGCGGCTTACGTGCGCCTCGACGCCTTGCCGCTGACCGCCAACGGCAAACTCGACCGCAAGGCCTTGCCGGAACCGGATCAGAACGCCTGGCTCAGCCGCGAATACGCAGCCCCGCAAGGCCCGCTGGAAACCGCGCTGGCACAGATCTGGGCCGATGTCCTGAAGCTGGAAAAAGTCGGTCGCCACGACAACTTCTTCGAACTGGGCGGCCACTCGCTGCTGGCCGTCAGCCTGATCGAACGCCTGCGCCAGATCGGCCTGAACACCGACGTGCGCGTGCTGTTCAGCCAGCCGACTCTGGCAGCCCTGGCCGCAGCGGTGGGCAGCGGTCGCGAAATCGAAGTGCCGGCCAACCGCATTCCAGCTGATTGCGCCCATATCACCCCGGACCTGCTGAACCTCACCGAACTGGATCAGCCGAGCATCGACCGGATCGTTGCCACAGTGCCGGGCGGCGCCGCCAACGTGCAGGACATTTATCCGCTGGCACCGTTGCAGGAAGGCATCCTCTATCACCACTTGAGCGCAGAGCAGGGCGACCCGTACCTGCTGCAATCGCGGCTGGCCTTCGACAGCGTCGAGCGTGTGGAAGCGTTCGCGGCAGCGCTGCGCCAGGTCATTTCCCGTCACGACATCCTGCGCACGGCGGTGATCTGGCAGGAACTGGCCGAGCCGATGCAAGTGGTCTCGCGTCACGTCGAGCTGCCGGTACAGGAGATCGTGCTCGACCCGGCGGATGGCGATGTCCTCGAGCAGTTGCACGGGCGTTTCGATGCCCGGCACTACCGGCTCGACATCAGTCAGGCACCGTTGCTGCGTCTGGTGTATGCCCGTGATCCGGCCCACGATCGGGTAGTCGCGATGTTGCTGTTCCACCATGTCGTGATGGATCACACCGCGCTGGACGTGGTGCAGCACGAAATGCTCGCCTGCCTGCAAGGGCATGAAACTTCGCTGGGTGCGGCCGTGCCTTACCGTAACTACGTGGCGCAGGCGCGGCTGGGTGTCAGCGAGCAGGAGCACGAAGCGTTCTTCCACGAAATGCTCGGCGACATCGACGAGCCGACCCTGCCGTTCGGATTGCAGGATGTACAAGGTGACGGTAGCGACATCGAGGAAACGCAGCAGGCTCTGACCGAAGCGACCGGCCAGCGTCTGCGCAGCCTCGCACGGCAACTGGGCATCAGCGTGGCCAGCCTGTTCCACCTTGCGTGGGCACAGGTGCTGGCCGCGACATCCGGGCAGGATCGTGTGGTATTCGGCACGGTGCTGATGGGCCGGATGCAGGGCGGCGAGGGTGCCGACCGGGCGTTGGGGATGTTCATCAACACCTTGCCGCTGCGGGTCGATCTGGGGACAACTCCGGTGCGCGAAGGGGCTCGGGCGACGCATGCGCGTCTGAGTGCTTTGCTCGGTCATGAACACGCTTCACTGGCGCTGGCCCAGCGTTGCAGCGGTGTGGCCGCACCATCGCCGCTGTTCAGTTCGATGCTCAACTACCGGCACAGCGCCGACGAGGCGCAACAGCAAAGCGTGCGTCGGGCCTGGCAAGGCATCGAGACCCTGAGCAGCGAGGAGCGCACCAACTATCCATTGAGCCTGGGTGTCGATGATCTGGGCAGCGGTTTTGTGCTCACCGCCATGACCCCGGCGAGCATTGGTTCGCAGCGGATCTGCGACTACATGCAGACCGCGCTGGAGGCACTGGCGGATGCTCTGGAGCAGGCACCGGATCAGCCGCTGAACCGCTTGCCGATCCTTGACGGCGCAGAACGTCAGCAGGTGCTGTACGACCTCAACGTCACCGACACCGCAGACGATCTGGAGCAGACCGTTCACGGGCTGTTCGAGGCACAAGTACAACGCACGCCGCAAGCCGTTGCGTTGCAGGCCGGTGAACAGCGGCTGACTTACGCCGAGCTCAACGCACAGGCCAACCGTCTGGCCCATCACCTGCGCGAACTGGGCGTGGGGCCGGATGCGCGGGTGGCGATCTGTGTCGAGCGCGGGCTGGAGCTGATAGTCGGTCTGGTCGGTATTCTCAAGGCGGGCGGTGCCTATGTGCCGCTGGACCCGGCGTATCCGGCGGAACGTCTGGATTACATGCTCAAGGACAGCGCCCCGGTGGCGGTGCTGGTTCATGGGGCGACGCGTGAGTTGCTGGGCGAGAGCACCGCGCTGGTGATCGATCTGGATCAGGCTCACTGGACATTCAATCCGGACGACAATCCGCAAGTGCCGAACCTGAGCGCTTCGAACCTGGCCTATGTGATCTACACCTCCGGTTCGACCGGTTCGCCGAAAGGTGTGATGGTCGAGCATCGCGGCGTGGGCAATTTGTTGCACTGGAGTTCTCAGCTGTGTCCTGCCGTGACGGACGGCGCCCTGTTGCAGAAAACCCCGTTCAGTTTCGATGCCTCGGTCTGGGAGCTGTTCTGGCCGTTGGGCGCCGGTTTGCGTCTGGTGCTGGCGCGTCCTGACGGGCACCGCGAGCCGGCGTATCTGGCGCAGGTGATTCGCGAGCAGCGGATCAGCGTGATCCAGTTCGTGCCGGTGCTGTTGCAACAGTTCCTCGAGCAGGACGATGTCAGCCAGTGCAGCAGCCTCACCGATGTGTTCTGTGGTGGCGGCGACCTGACCCCGGCGCTGGCTCGTCTGGTACGTGAGCGTTTGCCGAAAGTGCGTTTGCACAACGTCTACGGTCCGACTGAAGCCACGGTCGACAGCACGGTGTGGACGCTGGAACCGTCGATGCCGGTGCCGGACAGTGCGTTGCCGATCGGACGGCCGATCAACAACACCCGTCTGTATGTACTCGACGCCGCCGAACGGCCGGTGCCGATGGGCGTCACCGGTCAGTTGTTCATTGGCGGTGCCGGGGTTGCGCGGGGTTATCTGGGGTTACCGCAATTGATGGTCGAACGGTTTATCCCGAGCCCGTTCGTGGCCGGCGATCGGCTGTACGCCACGGGCGACCGGGTGCGTTACCGCGCCGATGGCCAGCTCGAATTCATCGGGCGCAACGACTTCCAGGTCAAGCTGCGTGGCTTGCGTCTGGAACCGGGTGAGATCGAAGCGCAACTGTTGAGCCATCCAGCCTTGCGAGAAGCCGTGGTGCTGGTGCGTGAGGAGCGTCTGGTGGCGTACTTCACCTGGCACGCCGAAGCCGGGCAACCGGGGATCGAGGCGTTGCGCGAACACTTGCTCGCACGCTTACCCGATTACATGGTGCCGTCGGCATTCGTCGCGCTCGACAGCCTGCCGCTGAGCCCCAACGGCAAGGTAGATCGCAAGGCGCTGCCGGCCCCCGGTGCCGAGTCGGTGCTGGTGCGTGAATACGAACCTCCCGTCGGCGAGACCGAAATCGCTTTGGCCCGGTTGTGGGCCGAGGTGCTGAAAGTCGAGCGGGTCGGGCGTCACGATCACTTCTTTGAACTGGGCGGGCACTCGCTGCTGGCGGTGAGCCTGATCGAACGCATGCGTCAGATCGGCCTGAGCACCGACGTGCGCGTGCTGTTCAGTCAGCCGACCCTGGCCGCACTGGCCGCCGCCGTGGGCAGCGGGCGGGAAATCGAAGTGCCGGCCAATCGCATCGCGGCCGGTTGCACCCGCATCACCCTGGACATGCTGACGCTGGTTTCGCTGGATCAGGCCGCTATCGAACGCGTGGTGTCCAGCGTGCCGGGCGGCGCCGCGAACGTGCAGGATATTTATCCGTTGGCGCCGTTGCAGGAAGGCATTCTTTACCACCACTTGAGTGCGGGAGAAGGCGATCCCTACCTGCTGCAATCGCGGCTGGCGTTTGACAGTCTTGAACGTCTGCAGCGTTTCAGCGCAGCGTTGCAACACGTCATCGACCGCCATGACGTGTTGCGTACCGGTGTGGTGTGGGAAGGTTTGAGCGTGCCGGTGCAGGTCGTGTGGCGTCGGGCTGAACTGGTGGTGCAGGAGGTCATGCTGGATCCTTCGGCCGGCGACATCCTTGAACAACTGCACGCCCGCTTCGATGCCCGGCATTACCGCCTCGACATCGCTCAGGCGCCGTTGCTGCGGTTGGTGTACGCCCGCGATCCGGCCCATGACCGGGTGGTGGCGATGCTGCTGTTCCATCACATCGTGCTCGACCACACTGCGCTGGAAGTGGTGCGCCATGAAATGCAGGCGTACCTGCGTGGGGCCGACGAGCCGTTGCCAGCGGCGGTGCCGTACCGCAACTACGTGGCGCAGGCGCGGCTAGGCGTCACGGAGCAGGAACATGAAGCGTTCTTCCGCGACATGCTCGGCGACATCGACGAGCCGACTTTGCCGTTCAGCCTGCGCGATGTGCGCGGCGACGGACGCGGCATTGAGGAAGTGCAGCAGGCGCTCGACAACGGCCTGAACCTGCGTCTGCGCAGTCAGGCGCGGCAGCTGGGCATCAGCGTGGCCAGCCTGTTCCACCTCGCGTGGGCCCAGGTATTGGCGGCGACGTCCGGGCAGGACAATGTAGTGTTCGGCACTGTGTTGATGGGCCGGATGCAGGGCGGTCAGGGCGCCGACCGCGCGCTGGGCATGTTCATCAACACCTTGCCGTTGCGGGTCGATCTTGGCGAAACCCCGGTGCGCGAAGCGGTCAAGGCGACGCATCAGCGTCTCACCGCGCTGCTGGGGCATGAGCATGCTTCGCTGGCGCTGGCCCAGCGTTGCAGCGGGATCGCGGCGCCGTCGCCGTTGTTCAGCGCGATGCTCAACTACCGGCATAGTCACGGCGCCGAGCATTCGGACAGCGTGATTCAGGCCTGGCAAGGCATCGAGACCCTGAGCAGTGAAGAACGCACCAACTACCCGCTGAGCCTGAACGTCGATGACCTGGGCAACGGTTTCTCGTTGATTGCCATGGTGCCGGCGGACATTGGCGCGCAGCGGATTTGCGGTTACATGCAAACGGCGCTGTTGGCGTTGGTGGAGGCGCTGGAGCAGGCACCGACGCGGGCGATGAATCGTTTGCCGATTCTTGAGGGGGGTGAGCGGCAGCGGTTGTTGTTCGACCTCAATGCTACGGACGTCGGCTACGACCTTGAGCAGAGCATTCATGGTCTGTTCGAGGCGCAAGTGTTGCGCACGCCGCAGGCGGTGGCGGTGCTTTCCGGTGAACAGCGACTGAGTTATGCCGAGCTGAATGCTCGGGCCAACCGTTTGGCCCATCACTTGCGCGGTTTGGGTGTTGGCCCGGATGCGCGGGTGGCGATCTGTGTCGAGCGCGGGCTGGAAATGGTGGTCGGGTTGCTGGCCATTTTGAAGGCTGGCGGCGGTTATGTGCCGCTGGATCCGGCGTATCCGCTGGAGCGTCTGGCCTACATGCTGGAAGACAGCGCGCCGTCGGCGGTGTTGGTGCAGGGCTCGACTCGCGGGTTGTTGGGTGAGGTGGCGGTGCCGGTGGTCGATCTGGATCACGACACCTGGCAATCGCTGTCGGGCGATAACTTGTCGGTCGATGGACTGACTCCGCAGCACACGGCTTACGTGATTTACACCTCGGGTTCGACCGGTCAGCCGAAAGGCGTGATCAACGAGCATTCAGGGGTGGTCAACCGCTTGCTGTGGATGCAGGACGCCTATCGCCTTGGCTTCGAAGATGCGGTGCTGCAAAAGACGCCGTTCAGCTTCGACGTCTCGGTCTGGGAGTTCTTCTGGCCACTGATGACCGGCGCCCGGTTGGTGATGGCCCGTCCGGGCGGGCACAAGGATCCGCTGTACCTCAGCGAAGTGATCGAACAACAGCAGATCACCACGCTGCACTTCGTGCCGTCGATGCTCGACGTGTTCCTCGCCCATGGCGACACCGCACGTTGCAACGGCTTGCGTCAGGTGATGTGCAGCGGTGAAGCCTTGCCGGGCAGTCTGGTGCGGCGCTTCAAACAGCAATTGCCGAACAGTGGTTTGCACAACCTCTATGGCCCGACCGAAGCAGCGGTGGACGTCACGGCGTGGGATTGCGCCGGGCCCGTCGACACCACGCCGGACAACACGCCAATCGGCAAACCGATCGCCAACACCCGCATGTACATCCTCGATGCCCAGCAGCAACCGGTGCCGCAAGGCGTGGTCGGCGAGTTGTACATCGGTGGTGTGCAGGTGGCGCGGGGTTACCTGAACCGTCCTGAACTCAGCGCTGAGCGTTTCCTTCAGGATCCATTCCAGCCCAATGGTCGGATGTACCGCACCGGCGACGTCGCTCGTTATCTGGCCAATGGCAACATCGAATACCTGGGCCGCAACGACGATCAGGTGAAGATCCGAGGCCTGCGTATCGAACTCGGTGAAATCCAGTCACGCCTGACCGACATCAGCGGCGTGCAGGAAGCGGCGGTGCTGGCCCGCGAAGACGTACCGGGGGACAAACGTCTGGTCGCCTATTACACCGGCGCCCGCCTGGAAATCGACGTACTGCGCGGTCACCTGCTCGAACACCTACCGGATTACATGGTGCCGGCGGTGTTCATGCACCTCGATGCGCTGCCACTGAGCCCCAACGGCAAACTCGACCGCAAGGCCTTGCCATTGCCGGATCAAGCTTCTGTGATCACACGTGAATACGAAGCACCGGTCGGCGAAGTGGAAATCCTCTTGGCCGGACTGTGGGCCGAACTGCTCAACGTGGAACGGGTAGGGCGCCACGACAACTTTTTTGAACTGGGCGGGCACTCATTGCTGGCGGTCAGTCTGATCGGCCGGTTACGTCAGGAAGGCATGGAAGCCGAAGTCAGGGCGTTGTTTGAACAACCGACCCTGGCCGGTTACGCCGCAATTACGGAAAGAATGGAGATCGTCCTGTGAACGTGATCGAACTGTTGGCAACACTCAAGGCTAAAGACATCCAGTTGGCGGTCACCGACGACCAGTTGCGGGTACAGGGCAACAAACAGGCGCTGAGCGATCCGGCGGTGCTGGCGCTGTTGCGCGAGCACAAACCGGCGCTGATCGAACTGATCAAGGCCGGGCAATATTCAGCGACCAAGAGCGGTCAGGTCGAGGTGCCGGCCAATGGCATTGCACCGGGCACCACACGCATCACTCCGGCAATGCTGACCCTGGCGGAACTTGATCAGGTGACCATCGACCGTCTGGTTGCCGACGTGCCGGGCGGTGCGGCCAATGTGCAGGACATCTACCCGCTGGCGCCGTTGCAGGAAGGCATTCTTTACCACCATGTCAGCGCCACGCAGGGTGATCCGTACGTGATGCAGGCGCATTTCGCCTTTGCAGATCGCGGGCGCTTGAACGCGTTCGTTCAGGCTTTGCAGGCCGTGATCGATCGTCACGACATCCTGCGTACGGCGGTGGTATGGGATGGACTGGATACGCCGCAGCAAGTGGTCTGGCGTCACGCCGAATTGCCGGTGGAAGAGATCGATGCCGAAGGCGATGCGCTGGCGTACTTGCATGAGCGTTTCGATGCCCGGGAATTCCGCATGGATGTGGGCCGGGCGCCGATGATGCGCCTGGCCCATGCGTGGGACGAAACCGGGCAACGTGTGGTTGCGACGTTGCTGTTCCATCACATGGCGCTGGATCACTCGGCGCTCGATGTGGTGCGGCATGAGATGCGTGCGTTCCTCACGGGGCAGGGCAATCTGCTGGGGCGGCCGGTCGCGTTCCGTGATTACGTGGCGCAGGCGCGACTGGGTGTCAGCGAGAGCGAGCACGAGGCGTTCTTCCGCGACATGCTCGGCGATATCGACGAGCCGACCTTGCCGTTTGGTTTGCAGGATGTGCAGGGCGACGGGCACGGCATCACCGAGTTGAGCGTGCCGGTGGAGTCAGCATTGGGCCAACGCCTGCGGGGGCAGGCGCGGCAGCTCGGAGTGAGCGCGGCTAGCCTGTTTCATCTGGCCTGGGCGCAGGTGCTGGCCACGCTTGCCGGCAAGCAACGCGTGGTGTTCGGCACAGTGTTGATGGGCCGTCTGCAAGGCGCCGAAGCTACCGACCGGGCGCTGGGCATTTTCATCAACACTTTGCCGGTGCGGGTCGATGTCGACACCCAGAGCGTACGCAGCGCCGTGCAGGCGACCCACGCGCGCCTGACCACGTTGATGCGTCATGAACACGCGCCGCTGGCGCTGGCCCAGCGTTGCAGCAGCGTGGCCGCACCGACGCCGCTGTTCAGCGCTTTGCTCAATTACCGTCACAGCCATGGCGCCGGGTCGGCCAGCGCACAAACCCTGTCGGCGTGGGAAGGCATCACCACTCTGCACTCGGAAGAACGCACCAATTATCCGCTGACCCTGAGTATCGATGACCTGGGCGATGCTTTCAGCCTGACCCTGCTCGCCACCACTGAGATCGACCCGCAGCGGGTGTGCGATTACATGCTCGGTGCCCTGAACGGTCTGGTGTCCGCGCTGGAACAGGTGCCGGATTCGCCGATCAGCCAGGTATCGATCCTGCCGGACGCGGAGCGCGAGCAGATCCTGCGCGGCTTCAATGCGACCCGGGCCGACTATCCGCAAGGGCTGACAATTCACCAACGTTTCGAGGCGCAAGTCATCGAACGGCCGGAAGCGGTGGCGGCGGTGTTCCTCGGTGAACAGGTCACCTACGCCGAACTGAACCTGCACGCCAACGCCCTGGCCCATCATCTGATCAGCCTGGGCGTTCGCCCCGATGATCGCGTGGCCATCGTCGCCCGCCGAGGGCTGGATACGCTGGCCGGCCTGCTGGCGATTCTCAAGGCCGGCGCCGGTTACGTGCCGGTCGACCCGGCGCATCCGGCCGAGCGCCTGAGCTACCTGCTCAGCGACAGCGCCCCGGTGGTGGTGCTGACCCAGAGCGATCTGCGTAATCGACTGCCGACGCTGGACGTCCCGGTCATCGACCTAGACCGCCGCACCTGGCCACTGAGCCTGGCCCTCGACCCGCAGGTGCCGGGGCTGACCAACGAGCATCTGGCCTACGTGATCTACACCTCGGGCTCGACCGGTCTGCCCAAGGGCGTGATGGTCGAACACCGCACCCTGTCCAACCTCGTCGATTGGCATTGCGGCGCGTTCGATCTGTGCGCCGGCCGCCACACGTCAAGCCTTGCCGGCTTCGGTTTCGACGCCATGGCCTGGGAAGTCTGGCCGGCCCTGTGTGCCGGCGCGACCCTGCACCTGGCCCCGACTCGCGACGGCAACGAAGACATCGACGCTTTGCTCGACTGGTGGCGCGCGCAGCCGCTGGACGTGAGCTTCCTGCCCACGCCGGTGGCCGAATATGCCTTCAGTCAAAACCTCGAACACCCGACCTTGCGCACACTGCTGATCGGCGGCGATCGCCTGCGGCAGTTCAGCCGTCACCAGCATTTCGATGTGATCAACAACTACGGCCCGACCGAAGCCACGGTGGTGGCGACCTCGGGCAAGGTCGACGCCGGGCAGGCGCTGCACATCGGTCGGCCGGTGAGCAATGCCACGGTCTACCTGCTGGATGAACAGCAACGTCCAGTGCCTATCGGCGTGGCGGGGGAGTTGTATGTCGGTGGCGCCGGGGTTGCCCGGGGGTATCTGAACCGTCCCGAGCTGACGGCCGAGCGCTTTCTCGACGATCCGTTCAACAGCGGGCGCATGTATCGCACGGGTGACCTCGCACGCTGGCAAAGCGACGGCACTCTCGAATACCTGGGACGCAACGACGATCAGGTGAAGATTCGCGGCGTGCGCATCGAGCTGGGCGAGATTGAAACCCGCCTCAACCAGCTCCCCGGTATTCAGGAAGCGGTATTGCTGGCCCGTGAAGACGAACCCGGCCAGCCGCGGCTCGTCGCCTATTACACCGAACAGGCTCAGGTCGAACCGCAACCGGTGGCTGAGTTGCGTGCTTGCCTGCTGGCGCAATTGCCCGAGTACATGGTGCCGACGGCGTTCGTGCGACTGGATGCGTTGCCGCTGACCGCCAACGGCAAGGTCGACCGCAAGGCCTTGCCAGCGCCGGATCGCGCGGCGCTGTTCACTCGCGAGTACGAAGCACCGCAAGGCGAACTGGAAACCGCGCTGGCGCAGATCTGGGGCGAAGTGCTGCAAGTCGAGCGGGTCGGGCGCCGGGACCACTTCTTCGAACTGGGGGGGCATTCGCTGCTGGCGATGCGCATGGTGTCCCAGGTTCGCCAACGCCTGGGCGTCGAGCTGGCCCTCAGTGAGCTGTTCGCCAATGCCGAACTGGCGGCGGTCGCCGAGGTGCTGGCCCGGGCCGGTCGCAGCTCGCAACCGGCGATTGTCCCAGTGCCTCGCGACGGTGCGCTGCCGCTGTCGTTCGCCCAGCAACGGCTGTGGTTTCTGGCGCGGATGGAAGGAGTCAACACGGCCTACAACATTCCGCTGGGCCTGCGCCTGCGCGGTCATCTCGACGAAACAGCGCTGCAACAGGCATTGGCGCGGATCGTCGAGCGTCACGAAACCCTGCGCAGCCGTTTTGTCCCGCACGACGATGATGTGCAGGTGATGATTGCGCCGCTCGACATTGGCGTGCTGCTACGGGACGAAGATCTGCGTCAGCATCCACGCGCCGACGAAGCCTTGCAGACATTGATCCGTGAACAGGCCTCGACCCCGTTCGATTTGCAGCACGATTCGCTAATTCGCGGGTGTCTGGTGCGGTTGGCCGACGACCACCATGTGTTGCTGCTGACCCTGCACCACATCATCTCCGATGGCTGGTCGATGGGCGTTCTGACCCGTGAACTGATGGCGCTGTATCAGGCGTTCAGCCATGGCCTGGCCAATCCGCTGCCACCGCTGGCGCTGCAATATGCCGACTACGCGATCTGGCAACGGCGCTGGTTGAGCGGTGAAGTGCTGCAACGGCAGAGCGATTACTGGCAGCAGAATCTGGTCGGGGCCCCGACCTTGCTGGTGCTGCCGACCGATCGTCCGCGTCCGGCGCAACAGGATTACACCGGCGCCAGCGTCGAGTTCCGGCTCGATGAACCGCTGAGCGCCGGGCTCAAGGCGCTGAGCCAGCGGCACGGCGTGACGATGTACATGACGATGGTGAGCGCCTGGGCGCTGTTGCTCGGTCGCTTGTCCGGGCAGTCGGACGTGGTGGTCGGCTCGCCGATTGCCAACCGTGGCCGGGCGGAAATCGAGGGTTTGATTGGCTTGTTCATCAACACCCTGGCCCTGCGCATTGACACCTCCGGCGAGCTCAGCGTCGAGGCGCTGCTGGCTCGGGTCAAAGCGCTGACGTTACAGGCTCAGGCCCATCAGGACCTGCCTTTCGAACAAGTGGTGGAGGTCACCCGGCCGGCGCGCAGCCTGTCCCACAGCCCGTTGTTCCAGAACACCTTGAGCTGGGAAAACAGCGTCGGCCCGGCGCTGGCGCTGGGTGAGCTGGCACTGGAAAGCGTGGCCGGCCCGACCCGTTTCGCCAAGTTCGACCTGTCGCTGACCCTGGGCGAAACCCACGAGGGCATTCGCGGCGTGATGGAATACGCCACGGCGTTGTTCGATGAGTCGACCATCCAGCGTTACACCGGCTACTTCGAGCAATTGCTGCGTGCGATGGTTGCCAACGATCAGGCGGCACTGGAACAGCTCGACATGGTTCAGGCTCACGAACGCGAGCAGTTGCTGGTTGCGTTCAACGACACGCACGCTGAGTTTGTGTCGGGGCTGACGATTGCGCAGCGATTCGAGGCGCAAGTGATCGAGCGTCCCGAGGCGGTTGCGGCGGTCAGCCAGGGGCAGGGGCTGAGCTTTGCCGAGCTGAACCGACAGGCCAATACCCTGGCTCATCACCTGATCGGGTTGGGTGTTCGCCCCGATGATCGGGTGGCCATCGTCGCCCGGCGCGGGCTCGACACGCTGGTCGGGCTGGTGGCCATTCTCAAGGCGGGGGCCGGTTATGTGCCGGTGGATCCGGCGCACCCGGCGGAGCGTTTGAACTATCTGCTGAGCGACAGTGCGCCCGTGGCCGTGCTGTGCCTGAGTGATTTGCGTGAACGCCTGCCGGCGCTGGACGTGCCGGTGATCGACCTCGATCTGCAGGTCTGGCCGGACACCGAAACCGGCAATCCGCAGGTGCCTGGCCTGACCAGCGAACACCTGGCCTACGTGATCTACACCTCGGGCTCCACCGGTTTGCCCAAGGGCGTGATGGTCGAACATCACACCTTGAGCAACCTCGTCGACTGGCATTGCAAAGCATTCGATCTGTGCGCCGGTCGCCACACATCGAGCCTTGCCGGTTTCGGCTTCGACGCCATGGCCTGGGAAGTCTGGCCGGCCCTGTGTGCCGGCGCGACCCTGCACCTGGCGCCGGCCCGCGATGGCAGCGAAGACGTGGATGCGCTGCTCGACTGGTGGTGCGCACAGCCGCTGGACGTGAGTTTCCTGCCGACGCCAGTGGCCGAATACGCCTTCAGCCAGAACCTCGAACACCCGACCCTGCGCACGCTGCTGATCGGCGGCGACCGCTTGCGTCAATTCAACCGTCAGCAGTCGTTCGATGTGGTCAACAACTACGGCCCGACGGAGGCCACGGTGGTTGCCACCTCGGGCATCGTCGAAGCGGGGCAGGCGCTGCACATCGGCAAACCGATCGCCAACGCGACGGTGTACCTGCTCGATGAGCAGCGGCGTCCGGTGCCGGTCGGCGTGGCCGGGGAGCTTTATGTGGGCGGTGCCGGTGTGGCCCGGGGTTACCTGAATCGTCCGGATCTGACCGAGGAACGTTTTGTAAACGACCCGTTCAACCACGGGCGCATGTACCGCACAGGCGACCTGGCCCGATGGCGCGCCGACGGCTCCATCGAGTACCTGGGGCGCAACGACGATCAAGTGAAAATCCGTGGTGTGCGGGTCGAACTCGGCGAAATCGAAACCCGCCTCAACCAATTGCCCGGTATTCAGGAAGCGGTGCTGGTGGCCCGCGAAGACGAACCTGGCCAGGTGCGGTTGGTGGCGTATTTCACCGAACAGCCACAGGTCGAACCGCTGGCCGTGGCGGAACTGCGGGCGCATTTGCTCAGCCAATTGCCTGAGTACATGGTGCCGGCGGCGTTCGTCAGACTCGACGCGCTGCCGCTGACCGCCAACGGCAAGGTCGACCGCAAGGCGTTGCCCGCGCCGGATCGCAGCGCCTTGTTCACCCGCGACTATCAGGCGCCGCAGGGTGAACTGGAAACCACCCTGGCGCAGATCTGGGCCGAAGTGCTGCAGGTCGAACAGGTCGGGCGTCAGGATCACTTTTTCGAATTGGGCGGCCACTCGTTGCTGGCGATGCGCATGCTGTCTCAGGTGCGCCAGCGGCTGGGCGTGGAACTGACCCTCGCTGAGCTGTTCGCCAATGCCGAACTCGCCGCTGTGGCCGAAGTCCTGGCCGAGGCTGGACGCTGCACGCAACCGGCAATCAGGCCGGTTCCACGCGAGGGCGCGCTGCCGTTGTCGTTCGCCCAGCAACGCTTGTGGTTCATGTCCCAGCTGGAAGGCGCCAACACCGCTTACAACATTCCGCTCGGCCTGCGCCTGCGTGGTCGCCTCGACGAAGCCGCTTTGCAACGGGCACTGGCGCGGATCGTCGAGCGTCACGAAACCTTGCGCAGCCGCTTTGCCCAGTTCAATGAGGAAGCCCAGGTGCTGATCGCGCCGCTCGACAGCGGTGTGCTGTTACGGGTCGAAGACTTGCGCCAGCACCCGCAGGCCGACGAAGCCTTGCAGGCGCTGATTCAGGGCGAAGCCTCGGGGCCGTTCGATTTGCAGGACGATCCGCTGATTCGCGGGCGTCTGGTGCGACTCGCCGATGATCATCATGTGCTGTTGCTGACCCTGCACCACATCGTCTCCGATGGCTGGTCGATGGGTGTGCTGACCCGCGAACTGATGGCGCTGTATCAGGCGTTTAGCCATGGCGAGGCCGATCCGCTGCCGCCGCTGGTGTTGCAGTACACCGACTACGCCGCGTGGCAGCGCCGCTGGCTGAGCGGTGAAGTCTTGCAACGTCAGAGCGATTACTGGCAGCAGACCCTGACCGGTGCGCCGGCACTGTTGATGTTGCCGACCGACCGTCCACGCCCGGCCCAGCAGGATTACGCCGGCAGCAGTGTCGACATCCGGCTGGATGAGCGTTTGAGCGCAGGCCTCAAGGCGCTGTGCCAACGACACGGCGTGACACCGTACATGGCGGTGATGAGCGCGTGGGCGATGTTGCTCGGTCGCTTGTCCGGGCAGTCGGACGTGGTGATCGGCTCGCCGGTCGCCAACCGTAACCGGGCGGAAATCGAAGGGCTGATCGGGCTGTTCGTCAACACGCTGGCCGTGCGCATCGACACCTCGGGCGCGCTGAGCGTCGAGGCGCTGCTGGCGCGGGTCAAGGCGTGCACGCTGGGAGCGCAGGCCCATCAGGATCTGCCGTTCGAGCAGGTGGTGGAAATCACCCGGCCGGTGCGCAGCCTGTCTCACAGCCCGTTGTTTCAGACGCTGCTGAGCTGGGACAGTGGCAGCGGTGCAACGCTGGCCCTCGGTGACCTGACGCTGGAAGGGGTGGCCGAGCCGAGCCACTTTGCCAAGTTTGATCTGTCGCTGACGTTGGGCGAGGCCCAGGGTGTGATCCGGGGTTCGCTGGAATACGCCACGGCGCTGTTCGATGAATCGACGGTTCAGCGTTATGCCGGTTACTTGCAGCAGCTGTTGCAGGCCATGGTCGGCGACGATCAGGCGTTGCTGGAGCAGGTGGATGTGCTGGCGGAGGATGAGCGTCGGCATTTGCTGCATGGCTTCAATGCCACTGATGTTGATTACGACCTTCAGCAGAGCATTCATGGTCTGTTCGAGGCGCAGGTCGCGCGGTCGCCGCAGGCTGTGGCGGTGCTTTCCGGTGAACAGCGACTAAGTTATGCCGAGCTGAATGCTCGGGCCAATCGTTTGGCGCATCACTTGCGCTGTTTGGGCGTTGGCACGGATGCGCGGGTGGCGATCTGTGTCGAGCGCGGGTTGGAGATGGTGGTCGGATTGCTGGCCATTTTGAAGGCTGGCGGCGGTTATGTGCCGCTGGATCCGGCGTATCCGCTGGAGCGTCTGGCCTACATGCTGGAGGACAGCGCGCCGTCGGCGGTGTTGGTGCAGGGTTCGACTCGTGGGTTGTTGGGTGAAGTGGCGGTGCCGGTGGTCGATCTGGATCACGACACCTGGCAATCGTTGTCGGCCGATAATCTTTCGGTCGATGGACTGACTCCGCAGCACACGGCGTATGTGATCTACACCTCCGGCTCAACTGGCCAGCCGAAAGGTGTGATCAACGAGCATTCAGGGGTGGTCAACCGCTTGTTGTGGATGCAGGACGCCTATCGCCTTGGTTTTGAAGATGCGGTCCTCCAAAAGACTCCGTTCAGTTTCGACGTATCGGTCTGGGAGTTCTTCTGGCCACTGATGACCGGCGCGCGACTGGTCATGGCCCGTCCGGGCGGCCACAAGGATCCGCTGTACCTCAGCGAAGTCATCGAAGCCGAACGCATCACCACGCTGCACTTCGTACCATCGATGCTCGACGTGTTCCTCGCCCATGGCGACACCGCGCGTTGCCATGGTTTGCGTCAGGTGATGTGCAGCGGTGAAGCGTTGCCGGGCAGTCTGGTGCGGCGCTTCAAGCAGCAATTGCCGAACAGTGGCTTGCACAATCTCTACGGCCCGACCGAAGCGGCAGTGGACGTTACGGCCTGGGATTGCGCCGGGCCAATCGACACCACACCGGACAACACCCCGATCGGCAAACCGATCGCCAATACCCGCATGTACATCCTCGATGCCCAGCAGCAACCAGTACCGCAAGGCGTGGTCGGCGAGCTGTACATCGGTGGCGTGCAAGTGGCTCGCGGTTACTTGAATCGTCCCGAATTGAGCGCTGAGCGTTTCCTTCAGGATCCATTCCAGCCTAATGGCCGCATGTACCGCACCGGCGACGTCGCCCGTTATCTGGCGGACGGCAACATCGAATACCTGGGCCGCAACGACGATCAGGTGAAGATCCGTGGCCTGCGTATCGAACTCGGCGAAATCCAGTCCCGCCTGACCGACATCAGCGGCGTGCAGGAAGCCGCGGTGCTGGCCCGCGAGGACGTGCCGGGAGATAAACGTCTGGTGGCTTACTACACCGGCGCCGGTCTGGAAATCGACGTGCTGCGCAGCCATCTGCTGGAACACCTGCCGGATTACATGGTGCCCGCAGTGTTCGTGCACCTCGATGCACTGCCACTGAGCCCCAACGGCAAACTCGACCGCAAGGCGCTGCCGGCCCCGGATCAGGCCTCGGTCATCACCCGCGAATACGAAGCCCCGGTCGGCGAGGTGGAAATCCTCCTCGCCGGACTCTGGGCCGAATTGCTCAACGTGGAACGGGTAGGGCGCCACGACAATTTCTTTGAACTGGGCGGACACTCGCTGATGGCCGTCAACCTGGTGGCGCGGATGCGCCATGTCGGTCTGGCCGCCGACGTGCGCGTGCTGTTCAATCAGCCGACGCTCGCCGCACTGGCCGCCGCGGTCGGCGATGAGACGGAGACCGAAGTCCCGGCCAACCGCATCGCGCCGGACTGCAAACACATCACCCCGGACATGCTGCCACTGGTTGCACTGGATCAGCCCGCCATCGACCGCATCGTCGCCAGCATTCCCGGCGGCGCGGCCAACGTGCAGGACATTTACCCGCTGGCGCCGTTGCAGGCCGGCATTCTGTTCCATCACTTATCGGCGCCGCAGGGCGATCCGTATGTGTTGCAGGCGCAGTTCGCCTTTGCCGATGAGTCACGTCTGCGGGTGTTCGCCGAGGCCTTGCAGGCCGTGATCGAACGCCATGACATCCTGCGCACGTCGCTGTTCTGGGACGGTCTGCAAGAGCCGGTGCAAGTGGTCTGGCGCCAGGCATCGCTGGTGTGTGAAACGGTCGAACTGGACGCCGCTGATGTGGATGCGCTGAGCCAATTGCGCAGCCGCTTCGATGCCCGGCAGTACCGCATGGCTGTCACGCAGGCGCCGCTGATGCGCGTGGTGCACGGCTGGGATGCGGTCAACCGGCGCGTGGTGGCGTTGTTGCTGTTCCATCACCTGGTCATGGATCACATTGCGCTGGAAGTGCTGCGCCACGAGATGCAGGCAGTCCTGCTCGGCCAGGTGCGGCAACTGGCCGAACCGGTGCCATATCGCACTTATGTCGCCCGCACGCGCTCGGGGTTGAGCGAAGAGGAACATGAAACGTTCTTCCGCGAGATGCTCGGCGATATCGACGAACCGACCCTGCCGTATGGCCAGGGCTCTGTCGCGGACAACGGCAACGGGCATGCGCAGCGGTTGCTGGACACCGCGTTGAGCCAGCGGGTCAGGGCCAAGGCCAGACGTCTGGGCGTCAGCGCCGCGAGCCTGATGCACCTGGCCTGGGCCAACGTGCTGGGGCAATTGTCTGGGCGTGAAAACGTGGTGTTCGGCACGGTGCTGCTTGGCCGGCTGCACGGCGGTGAAGGGGCCGAACGGGCGCTGGGGGTGTTCATCAATACCTTGCCGCTGCGCATCGATCTGGTCGGGCAATCGGTAAGAGAGGCCGTGCTGGCGACCCATCAGCGCTTGAACCGCTTGTTGCATCACGAACACGCGCCGCTGGCGCTGGTGCAGCGTTGCAGCGCCATGGCGCCGGGGGCGTCGCTGTTCAATGCGTTGTTCAATTACCGCCACAGTGGTGGCGGAGGCACACCGTCCGCCGAGGTCGTGGCGGCATGGCAGGGCATGCAGTTGCTCGATGCCGAAGAGCGCAGCAACTACCGCCTGAGCCTGAGCGTCGATGACCTGGGCGAAGACTTCAGCCTGACCGCGTTGACCACGGCCGGGATTGATGCCGGGCGAATCTGTGACTACATGCACCTTGCGGTTGGCAGCCTGTTGCAGGCTTTGGAGCAGACGCCGCAATTGGGCGTCGATCAATTGTCGATTCTGCCGCCGGATGAGCGTCGGGAGTTGTTGGTTGGGTTCAATGCGACCCAGCGGGATTATCCGTCGGGGTCGACGGTTCATGGTCTGTTCGAGCAGCAAGTGAAACTGCATCCGCAAGCGGTGGCGGCGGTGCATGGCCGCGCGGCGTTGACCTATGACGAGCTGAATCAACGGGCCAACCGACTGGCCCATTATCTGATCGGGCAGGGCGTGCAACCGGGCGAGCATGTGGCGATTCTGTTGCCGCGTTCGCTGGATCTGTTGATCGCGCAACTGGCCATCGGCAAGTGTGCGGCGGCTTATGTGCCGCTGGACATCAACGCGCCAGCCGAGCGTCAGGCGTTCATGGTTGAGGATTGCGGGGCGAAAGCGCTGCTGACCTTGAGCACTGAAGCGGTTGATTACACCGAGCGCCGGGTCGATCTGGATTTACTTGAACTAGGCGCGCAACCGGTTCACAACCCGGATCTGCCGCAGTCTTCCGAATCGCTGGCCTACATCATGTACACCTCCGGTTCCACCGGCACGCCGAAAGGGGTGATGGTGCCGCACCGGGCGATCGGCCGGCTGGTGATCAACAACGGCTATGCGGATTTCAATGCGCAGGATCGCGTGGCATTCGCTTCCAACCCGGCGTTTGACGCCAGCACCATGGACGTCTGGGGGCCGCTGCTCAACGGTGGGCGAGTGGTGGTGATCGACCATGCGACCTTGCTTGATCCGCAAGCCTTCGGACGTGAACTGGCCAACACCGGCGCCACGATCCTGTTCGTCACCACCGCGCTGTTCAACCAGTACGTGCAGCTGATTCCCGAAGCGCTGAAGGGCCTGCGCATCGTGCTCTGCGGCGGCGAACGCGCCGATCCGGCCGCCTTCCGCCGCTTGCTGACCGAGGCACCAAACCTGCGCATCGTGCACTGCTACGGTCCGACCGAAACCACCACCTACGCCACGACGTTTGAAGTGCGCGACGTGGCGGAAGATGCCGACAGCGTGCCAATCGGCGGCCCGATCTCCAACACCCAGGTCTACGTGCTCGACGCCCGCCAGCAACCGGTACCGATGGGCGTGACCGGCGAGCTGTACATCGGCGGGCAAGGCGTGGCGCTGGGGTATCTGAATCGCCCGGATCTGACCGCCGAGAAATTCCTGCAAGATCCTTTCAGTGACCAACCGGGTGCGCTGCTGTACCGCACCGGCGACTTGGCCCGCTGGCTCGCACCGGGCCAGCTGGAATGCATCGGCCGTAACGACGATCAGGTGAAAATCCGTGGCTTCCGCATCGAATTGGGGGAAATCGAAAACCGTCTGCTGAACTGCGAAGGGGTCAAGGAAGCCATTGTGCTGGCCCGTCAGGACGGCCAGGAGCCGCTGCGTCTGGTGGCGTATTTCACGGCCGAAGAGGGCGTGGACAGCGCCAGCCTGCGCGAACAATTGCAAGCGCGCCTGCCTGAATACATGGTGCCCTCGGCCTGGGTGCAGCTCGACGCCTTGCCGCTGAACAACAACGGCAAGGTCGACCGCAAAGCCTTGCCGCGGCCGGATCCGAGCGCTTGGCTCAGCCAGGCATACGAAGCCCCGCAAGGCCCGGTGGAAACCGCGCTGGCGCAGATCTGGGCCGATGTCCTGAAGCTGGAAAAGGTCGGTCGCCACGACAACTTCTTCGAGCTGGGCGGCCATTCGCTGCTGGCGGTGAGCCTGATCGAGCGCCTGCGCCGGATCGGCCTGAGCACCGATGTGCGTGTGCTCTTCAGCCAACCCACTCTGGCTGCACTGGCGGCAGCGGTGGGCAGCGGTCGCGAGATCGAAGTGCCCGCCAACCGTATTCCGGCTGATTGCACCCACATCACCCCGGACCTGCTGAGCCTCACCGAACTGGATCAGGCCAGCATCGACCGGATCGTCGCCACGGTGCCCGGCGGCGCTGCCAACGTGCAGGAAATCTACCCGCTGGCGCCGTTGCAGGAAGGCATCCTTTATCACCACTTGAGCGCGGAGCAGGGCGACCCGTACCTGCTGCAATCGCGGCTGGCCTTCGACAGTGTCGAACGTCTGCGGACCTTCACCGACACCTTGCAGCAGGTCATCGCACGCCACGACATCCTGCGCACCAGCGTTGTCCACGAAGGCCTGGCGAACCCTCATCAAGTGGTTTGGCGCCACGCCGAACTGGTGGTGCAGCACGTAACGCTGGACCCGGTGCAGGGTGACATCCTCGAGCAGTTGCACGAGCGTTTCGACGCCCGTCACTACCGCCTCGACATCAGCCAGGCGCCGCTGCTGCGCATGGTGTATGCCGAAGATCCGAAGCAGCAGCGCGTGGTGGCGATCCTGCTGTCCCATCACCTGATCCTTGATCACACCGCGTTGGAAGTGATCGTCGAGGAAATGCGCGGTGTGATGTTCGGTGAGGTCGAAAACCTTTCGGTGCCGATCCCTTATCGAAACTACGTGGCTCAGGCACGTCTGGGGCTCGGCGAGCAGGAGCACGAAACGTTCTTCCGCGAGATGCTCGGCGACATCGACGAACCGACCCTGCCGCTGGGACTGCGGGACGTGCAGGGCGACGGTCACGGCGTCGAGGAAGCGCTGCAACCGGTGGCTGCGGAGCTCAACGGGCGCCTGCGTGAACAGGCCCGGCAACTGGGCGTGAGCGCGGCCAGCCTGATGCACCTGGCCTGGGCGCAAGTGCTGGGCGTGCTGTCGAACCGCGGCGATGTGGTGTTCGGCACGGTGATGATGGGGCGGATGCAAGGGGGCGATGGTGCCGACCGGGCGCTGGGGGTGTTCATCAACACCTTGCCGCTGCGCATCGATGTCGGCGCCGGCGCGCGCGATGGGGTCAAGGCGACCCATGCACGGCTGACGGCATTGCTCGGGCATGAACATGCTTCGCTGGCACTGGCCCAGCGTTGCAGTGGTGTCGCCGCGTCGTCGCCATTGTTCAGTGCCTTGTTCAACTACCGTCACAGTGCGCCTGCGCAGTCGTCGCAGAACGGGCAGGGCATCTGGGAGGGCGTGCAGAAACTCGGCGGTGAAGAACGCACTAACTACCCGCTGACCTTGAGTGTCGACGATCTGGGCGAAGGCTTTGCCTTGTCGGTGCTGGCGGTGAGCCAGATCGGCGCGCAACGGATTTGCAGTTACATGCACACCGCGCTGGAGCAACTGGTGCAGGCGCTGGAACAGACGCCGCAAAAACCGTTGAACCGCTTGCCGATCCTTTCGACTGCGGAGCTGGAGCGTCTGGTCGACGGCTTCAATCCACCGGTTACGGCCTATCCCCGTGGCGCGACGATTCATGCAATGGTCGAGGTTCAGGCCGAGCGCACCCCGAATGCCCTCGCGGTGATTCAAGGTGCGCAACAGCTGACCTACGGGCAGCTTAATCAGCGTGCCAACCGACTGGCCCATCACTTGATCGGCCTCGGTGTGCAACCGGACGACCGCGTCGCGCTCTGCGTGCGTCGTGGCCCGCAGATGCTGGTCGGCCTGCTGGCGATTCTCAAGGCTGGCGCCGGTTATGTGCCGGTGGACCCGGCGCATCCGGCTGAACGCATTGCCTACCTGTTGCAGGACAGCGATCCGGTGGCCGTGCTCGCACAGGCTTCGACCCGGGATCTGCTGGGCATGATGCCGGTGATCGATCTGGACAGTGACGCCTGGCGACACCTGCCCGACAGCAATCCACAACTGCCGTACCTGACCCCGGCGCACCTTGCGTACGTGATCTACACCTCGGGCTCCACCGGCCAGCCGAAAGGCGTGATGGTCGAACATGCGACTTTGGAAAACCTTGTGCACTGGCACGCCGAAGCCTTTGACCTGCACGCCGGCAGCCACACCGCCAGCGTTGCCGGGTTCGGTTTCGATGCAATGGCCTGGGAAGTCTGGCCGGCGCTGTGCGTCGGCGCGACGTTGCACTTGCCGCCAGAATCGGTGAGCAATGAGCATCTGGACGAACTGCTCGACTGGTGGAGGGCGCAGCCGTTGCAGGTGAGCTTCTTGCCGACGCCAGTGGCCGAATACGCCTTCAGTCGCGAGCTGCAACACCCGACCCTGCGCACCTTGCTGATCGGTGGTGACAAGCTGCGTCAGTTCAACCGTGCGCAGAGCTTTGCGGTAATCAACAACTACGGCCCGACCGAAGCCACGGTGGTCGCTACGTCCGGCCCGGTGGAAGTCGGCCAGCCGCTGCACATCGGCCGGCCGATGGCCAACGCCCGTATCTATCTGCTCGACGACCAACAACGCCCGGTGCCAGTAGGTGTGACGGGCGAGTTGTACGTCGCCGGCGCTGGGGTGGCGCGCGGTTATCTGAACCGTACCGATCTGACCGCCGAACGCTTCCTCACCGACCCGTTCAGCGATCAGCCGCAGGCGCGGATGTACCGCACCGGCGACCTCGCACGCTGGCTGGCGGACGGCAACATCGAGTACCTGGGCCGCAACGACGATCAGGTCAAACTGCGCGGCGTGCGGGTTGAACTGGGAGAAATCGAAGCGGCGCTGGCCAGTCATCCGGCGGTGCAGGACGCGGTGGCGCTGGTGCGCGACGGGCAGTTGCTGGTGTGGTTCACCGAACGTGCGCCTGCCGATATCGAAGCCTTGCGTAATCATCTGCAAACCCGTTTGCCGCAAGCGCTGATCCCGGCGGCTTACGTGCGCCTCGACGCCTTGCCGCTGACCGCCAACGGCAAACTCGACCGCAAGGCCTTGCCGGAACCGGATCAGAACGCCTGGCTCAGCCGCGAATACGCAGCCCCGCAAGGCCCGCTGGAAACCGCGCTGGCACAGATCTGGGCCGATGTCCTGAAGCTGGAAAAAGTCGGTCGCCACGACAACTTCTTCGAACTGGGCGGCCACTCGCTGCTGGCCGTCAGCCTGATCGAACGCCTGCGCCAGATCGGCCTGAACACCGACGTGCGCGTGCTGTTCAGCCAGCCGACTCTGGCAGCCCTGGCCGCAGCGGTGGGCAGCGGTCGCGAAATCGAAGTGCCGGCCAACCGCATTCCAGCTGATTGCGCCCATATCACCCCGGACCTGCTGAACCTCACCGAACTGGATCAGCCGAGCATCGACCGGATCGTTGCCACAGTGCCGGGCGGCGCCGCCAACGTGCAGGACATTTATCCGCTGGCACCGTTGCAGGAAGGCATCCTCTATCACCACTTGAGCGCAGAGCAGGGCGACCCGTACCTGCTGCAATCGCGGCTGGCCTTCGACAGCGTCGAGCGTGTGGAAGCGTTCGCGGCAGCGCTGCGCCAGGTCATTTCCCGTCACGACATCCTGCGCACGGCGGTGATCTGGCAGGAACTGGCCGAGCCGATGCAAGTGGTCTCGCGTCACGTCGAGCTGCCGGTACAGGAGATCGTGCTCGACCCGGCGGATGGCGATGTCCTCGAGCAGTTGCACGGGCGTTTCGATGCCCGGCACTACCGGCTCGACATCAGTCAGGCACCGTTGCTGCGTCTGGTGTATGCCCGTGATCCGGCCCACGATCGGGTAGTCGCGATGTTGCTGTTCCACCATGTCGTGATGGATCACACCGCGCTGGACGTGGTGCAGCACGAAATGCTCGCCTGCCTGCAAGGGCATGAAACTTCGCTGGGTGCGGCCGTGCCTTACCGTAACTACGTGGCGCAGGCGCGGCTGGGTGTCAGCGAGCAGGAGCACGAAGCGTTCTTCCACGAAATGCTCGGCGACATCGACGAGCCGACCCTGCCGTTCGGATTGCAGGATGTACAAGGTGACGGTAGCGACATCGAGGAAACGCAGCAGGCTCTGACCGAAGCGACCGGCCAGCGTCTGCGCAGCCTCGCACGGCAACTGGGCATCAGCGTGGCCAGCCTGTTCCACCTTGCGTGGGCACAGGTGCTGGCCGCGACATCCGGGCAGGATCGTGTGGTATTCGGCACGGTGCTGATGGGCCGGATGCAGGGCGGCGAGGGTGCCGACCGGGCGTTGGGGATGTTCATCAACACCTTGCCGCTGCGGGTCGATCTGGGGACAACTCCGGTGCGCGAAGGGGCTCGGGCGACGCATGCGCGTCTGAGTGCTTTGCTCGGTCATGAACACGCTTCACTGGCGCTGGCCCAGCGTTGCAGCGGTGTGGCCGCACCATCGCCGCTGTTCAGTTCGATGCTCAACTACCGGCACAGCGCCGACGAGGCGCAACAGCAAAGCGTGCGTCGGGCCTGGCAAGGCATCGAGACCCTGAGCAGCGAGGAGCGCACCAACTATCCATTGAGCCTGGGTGTCGATGATCTGGGCAGCGGTTTTGTGCTCACCGCCATGACCCCGGCGAGCATTGGTTCGCAGCGGATCTGCGACTACATGCAGACCGCGCTGGAGGCACTGGCGGATGCTCTGGAGCAGGCACCGGATCAGCCGCTGAACCGCTTGCCGATCCTTGACGGCGCAGAACGTCAGCAGGTGCTGTACGACCTCAACGTCACCGACACCGCAGACGATCTGGAGCAGACCGTTCACGGGCTGTTCGAGGCACAAGTACAACGCACGCCGCAAGCCGTTGCGTTGCAGGCCGGTGAACAGCGGCTGACTTACGCCGAGCTCAACGCACAGGCCAACCGTCTGGCCCATCACCTGCGCGAACTGGGCGTGGGGCCGGATGCGCGGGTGGCGATCTGTGTCGAGCGCGGGCTGGAGCTGATAGTCGGTCTGGTCGGTATTCTCAAGGCGGGCGGTGCCTATGTGCCGCTGGACCCGGCGTATCCGGCGGAACGTCTGGATTACATGCTCAAGGACAGCGCCCCGGTGGCGGTGCTGGTTCATGGGGCGACGCGTGAGTTGCTGGGCGAGAGCACCGCGCTGGTGATCGATCTGGATCAGGCTCACTGGACATTCAATCCGGACGACAATCCGCAAGTGCCGAACCTGAGCGCTTCGAACCTGGCCTATGTGATCTACACCTCCGGTTCGACCGGTTCGCCGAAAGGTGTGATGGTCGAGCATCGCGGCGTGGGCAATTTGTTGCACTGGAGTTCTCAGCTGTGTCCTGCCGTGACGGACGGCGCCCTGTTGCAGAAAACCCCGTTCAGTTTCGATGCCTCGGTCTGGGAGCTGTTCTGGCCGTTGGGCGCCGGTTTGCGTCTGGTGCTGGCGCGTCCTGACGGGCACCGCGAGCCGGCGTATCTGGCGCAGGTGATTCGCGAGCAGCGGATCAGCGTGATCCAGTTCGTGCCGGTGCTGTTGCAACAGTTCCTCGAGCAGGACGATGTCAGCCAGTGCAGCAGCCTCACCGATGTGTTCTGTGGTGGCGGCGACCTGACCCCGGCGCTGGCTCGTCTGGTACGTGAGCGTTTGCCGAAAGTGCGTTTGCACAACGTCTACGGTCCGACTGAAGCCACGGTCGACAGCACGGTGTGGACGCTGGAACCGTCGATGCCGGTGCCGGACAGTGCGTTGCCGATCGGACGGCCGATCAACAACACCCGTCTGTATGTACTCGACGCCGCCGAACGGCCGGTGCCGATGGGCGTCACCGGTCAGTTGTTCATTGGCGGTGCCGGGGTTGCGCGGGGTTATCTGGGGTTACCGCAATTGATGGTCGAACGGTTTATCCCGAGCCCGTTCGTGGCCGGCGATCGGCTGTACGCCACGGGCGACCGGGTGCGTTACCGCGCCGATGGCCAGCTCGAATTCATCGGGCGCAACGACTTCCAGGTCAAGCTGCGTGGCTTGCGTCTGGAACCGGGTGAGATCGAAGCGCAACTGTTGAGCCATCCAGCCTTGCGAGAAGCCGTGGTGCTGGTGCGTGAGGAGCGTCTGGTGGCGTACTTCACCTGGCACGCCGAAGCCGGGCAACCGGGGATCGAGGCGTTGCGCGAACACTTGCTCGCACGCTTACCCGATTACATGGTGCCGTCGGCATTCGTCGCGCTCGACAGCCTGCCGCTGAGCCCCAACGGCAAGGTAGATCGCAAGGCGCTGCCGGCCCCCGGTGCCGAGTCGGTGCTGGTGCGTGAATACGAACCTCCCGTCGGCGAGACCGAAATCGCTTTGGCCCGGTTGTGGGCCGAGGTGCTGAAAGTCGAGCGGGTCGGGCGTCACGATCACTTCTTTGAACTGGGCGGGCACTCGCTGCTGGCGGTGAGCCTGATCGAACGCATGCGTCAGATCGGCCTGAGCACCGACGTGCGCGTGCTGTTCAGTCAGCCGACCCTGGCCGCACTGGCCGCCGCCGTGGGCAGCGGGCGGGAAATCGAAGTGCCGGCCAATCGCATCGCGGCCGGTTGCACCCGCATCACCCTGGACATGCTGACGCTGGTTTCGCTGGATCAGGCCGCTATCGAACGCGTGGTGTCCAGCGTGCCGGGCGGCGCCGCGAACGTGCAGGATATTTATCCGTTGGCGCCGTTGCAGGAAGGCATTCTTTACCACCACTTGAGTGCGGGAGAAGGCGATCCCTACCTGCTGCAATCGCGGCTGGCGTTTGACAGTCTTGAACGTCTGCAGCGTTTCAGCGCAGCGTTGCAACACGTCATCGACCGCCATGACGTGTTGCGTACCGGTGTGGTGTGGGAAGGTTTGAGCGTGCCGGTGCAGGTCGTGTGGCGTCGGGCTGAACTGGTGGTGCAGGAGGTCATGCTGGATCCTTCGGCCGGCGACATCCTTGAACAACTGCACGCCCGCTTCGATGCCCGGCATTACCGCCTCGACATCGCTCAGGCGCCGTTGCTGCGGTTGGTGTACGCCCGCGATCCGGCCCATGACCGGGTGGTGGCGATGCTGCTGTTCCATCACATCGTGCTCGACCACACTGCGCTGGAAGTGGTGCGCCATGAAATGCAGGCGTACCTGCGTGGGGCCGACGAGCCGTTGCCAGCGGCGGTGCCGTACCGCAACTACGTGGCGCAGGCGCGGCTAGGCGTCACGGAGCAGGAACATGAAGCGTTCTTCCGCGACATGCTCGGCGACATCGACGAGCCGACTTTGCCGTTCAGCCTGCGCGATGTGCGCGGCGACGGACGCGGCATTGAGGAAGTGCAGCAGGCGCTCGACAACGGCCTGAACCTGCGTCTGCGCAGTCAGGCGCGGCAGCTGGGCATCAGCGTGGCCAGCCTGTTCCACCTCGCGTGGGCCCAGGTATTGGCGGCGACGTCCGGGCAGGACAATGTAGTGTTCGGCACTGTGTTGATGGGCCGGATGCAGGGCGGTCAGGGCGCCGACCGCGCGCTGGGCATGTTCATCAACACCTTGCCGTTGCGGGTCGATCTTGGCGAAACCCCGGTGCGCGAAGCGGTCAAGGCGACGCATCAGCGTCTCACCGCGCTGCTGGGGCATGAGCATGCTTCGCTGGCGCTGGCCCAGCGTTGCAGCGGGATCGCGGCGCCGTCGCCGTTGTTCAGCGCGATGCTCAACTACCGGCATAGTCACGGCGCCGAGCATTCGGACAGCGTGATTCAGGCCTGGCAAGGCATCGAGACCCTGAGCAGTGAAGAACGCACCAACTACCCGCTGAGCCTGAACGTCGATGACCTGGGCAACGGTTTCTCGTTGATTGCCATGGTGCCGGCGGACATTGGCGCGCAGCGGATTTGCGGTTACATGCAAACGGCGCTGTTGGCGTTGGTGGAGGCGCTGGAGCAGGCACCGACGCGGGCGATGAATCGTTTGCCGATTCTTGAGGGGGGTGAGCGGCAGCGGTTGTTGTTCGACCTCAATGCTACGGACGTCGGCTACGACCTTGAGCAGAGCATTCATGGTCTGTTCGAGGCGCAAGTGTTGCGCACGCCGCAGGCGGTGGCGGTGCTTTCCGGTGAACAGCGACTGAGTTATGCCGAGCTGAATGCTCGGGCCAACCGTTTGGCCCATCACTTGCGCGGTTTGGGTGTTGGCCCGGATGCGCGGGTGGCGATCTGTGTCGAGCGCGGGCTGGAAATGGTGGTCGGGTTGCTGGCCATTTTGAAGGCTGGCGGCGGTTATGTGCCGCTGGATCCGGCGTATCCGCTGGAGCGTCTGGCCTACATGCTGGAAGACAGCGCGCCGTCGGCGGTGTTGGTGCAGGGCTCGACTCGCGGGTTGTTGGGTGAGGTGGCGGTGCCGGTGGTCGATCTGGATCACGACACCTGGCAATCGCTGTCGGGCGATAACTTGTCGGTCGATGGACTGACTCCGCAGCACACGGCTTACGTGATTTACACCTCGGGTTCGACCGGTCAGCCGAAAGGCGTGATCAACGAGCATTCAGGGGTGGTCAACCGCTTGCTGTGGATGCAGGACGCCTATCGCCTTGGCTTCGAAGATGCGGTGCTGCAAAAGACGCCGTTCAGCTTCGACGTCTCGGTCTGGGAGTTCTTCTGGCCACTGATGACCGGCGCCCGGTTGGTGATGGCCCGTCCGGGCGGGCACAAGGATCCGCTGTACCTCAGCGAAGTGATCGAACAACAGCAGATCACCACGCTGCACTTCGTGCCGTCGATGCTCGACGTGTTCCTCGCCCATGGCGACACCGCACGTTGCAACGGCTTGCGTCAGGTGATGTGCAGCGGTGAAGCCTTGCCGGGCAGTCTGGTGCGGCGCTTCAAACAGCAATTGCCGAACAGTGGTTTGCACAACCTCTATGGCCCGACCGAAGCAGCGGTGGACGTCACGGCGTGGGATTGCGCCGGGCCCGTCGACACCACGCCGGACAACACGCCAATCGGCAAACCGATCGCCAACACCCGCATGTACATCCTCGATGCCCAGCAGCAACCGGTGCCGCAAGGCGTGGTCGGCGAGTTGTACATCGGTGGTGTGCAGGTGGCGCGGGGTTACCTGAACCGTCCTGAACTCAGCGCTGAGCGTTTCCTTCAGGATCCATTCCAGCCCAATGGTCGGATGTACCGCACCGGCGACGTCGCTCGTTATCTGGCCAATGGCAACATCGAATACCTGGGCCGCAACGACGATCAGGTGAAGATCCGAGGCCTGCGTATCGAACTCGGTGAAATCCAGTCACGCCTGACCGACATCAGCGGCGTGCAGGAAGCGGCGGTGCTGGCCCGCGAAGACGTACCGGGGGACAAACGTCTGGTCGCCTATTACACCGGCGCCCGCCTGGAAATCGACGTACTGCGCGGTCACCTGCTCGAACACCTACCGGATTACATGGTGCCGGCGGTGTTCATGCACCTCGATGCGCTGCCACTGAGCCCCAACGGCAAACTCGACCGCAAGGCCTTGCCATTGCCGGATCAAGCTTCTGTGATCACACGTGAATACGAAGCACCGGTCGGCGAAGTGGAAATCCTCTTGGCCGGACTGTGGGCCGAACTGCTCAACGTGGAACGGGTAGGGCGCCACGACAACTTTTTTGAACTGGGCGGGCACTCATTGCTGGCGGTCAGTCTGATCGGCCGGTTACGTCAGGAAGGCATGGAAGCCGAAGTCAGGGCGTTGTTTGAACAACCGACCCTGGCCGGTTACGCCGCAATTACGGAAAGAATGGAGATCGTCCTGTGAACGTGATCGAACTGTTGGCAACACTCAAGGCTAAAGACATCCAGTTGGCGGTCACCGACGACCAGTTGCGGGTACAGGGCAACAAACAGGCGCTGAGCGATCCGGCGGTGCTGGCGCTGTTGCGCGAGCACAAACCGGCGCTGATCGAACTGATCAAGGCCGGGCAATATTCAGCGACCAAGAGCGGTCAGGTCGAGGTGCCGGCCAATGGCATTGCACCGGGCACCACACGCATCACTCCGGCAATGCTGACCCTGGCGGAACTTGATCAGGTGACCATCGACCGTCTGGTTGCCGACGTGCCGGGCGGTGCGGCCAATGTGCAGGACATCTACCCGCTGGCGCCGTTGCAGGAAGGCATTCTTTACCACCATGTCAGCGCCACGCAGGGTGATCCGTACGTGATGCAGGCGCATTTCGCCTTTGCAGATCGCGGGCGCTTGAACGCGTTCGTTCAGGCTTTGCAGGCCGTGATCGATCGTCACGACATCCTGCGTACGGCGGTGGTATGGGATGGACTGGATACGCCGCAGCAAGTGGTCTGGCGTCACGCCGAATTGCCGGTGGAAGAGATCGATGCCGAAGGCGATGCGCTGGCGTACTTGCATGAGCGTTTCGATGCCCGGGAATTCCGCATGGATGTGGGCCGGGCGCCGATGATGCGCCTGGCCCATGCGTGGGACGAAACCGGGCAACGTGTGGTTGCGACGTTGCTGTTCCATCACATGGCGCTGGATCACTCGGCGCTCGATGTGGTGCGGCATGAGATGCGTGCGTTCCTCACGGGGCAGGGCAATCTGCTGGGGCGGCCGGTCGCGTTCCGTGATTACGTGGCGCAGGCGCGACTGGGTGTCAGCGAGAGCGAGCACGAGGCGTTCTTCCGCGACATGCTCGGCGATATCGACGAGCCGACCTTGCCGTTTGGTTTGCAGGATGTGCAGGGCGACGGGCACGGCATCACCGAGTTGAGCGTGCCGGTGGAGTCAGCATTGGGCCAACGCCTGCGGGGGCAGGCGCGGCAGCTCGGAGTGAGCGCGGCTAGCCTGTTTCATCTGGCCTGGGCGCAGGTGCTGGCCACGCTTGCCGGCAAGCAACGCGTGGTGTTCGGCACAGTGTTGATGGGCCGTCTGCAAGGCGCCGAAGCTACCGACCGGGCGCTGGGCATTTTCATCAACACTTTGCCGGTGCGGGTCGATGTCGACACCCAGAGCGTACGCAGCGCCGTGCAGGCGACCCACGCGCGCCTGACCACGTTGATGCGTCATGAACACGCGCCGCTGGCGCTGGCCCAGCGTTGCAGCAGCGTGGCCGCACCGACGCCGCTGTTCAGCGCTTTGCTCAATTACCGTCACAGCCATGGCGCCGGGTCGGCCAGCGCACAAACCCTGTCGGCGTGGGAAGGCATCACCACTCTGCACTCGGAAGAACGCACCAATTATCCGCTGACCCTGAGTATCGATGACCTGGGCGATGCTTTCAGCCTGACCCTGCTCGCCACCACTGAGATCGACCCGCAGCGGGTGTGCGATTACATGCTCGGTGCCCTGAACGGTCTGGTGTCCGCGCTGGAACAGGTGCCGGATTCGCCGATCAGCCAGGTATCGATCCTGCCGGACGCGGAGCGCGAGCAGATCCTGCGCGGCTTCAATGCGACCCGGGCCGACTATCCGCAAGGGCTGACAATTCACCAACGTTTCGAGGCGCAAGTCATCGAACGGCCGGAAGCGGTGGCGGCGGTGTTCCTCGGTGAACAGGTCACCTACGCCGAACTGAACCTGCACGCCAACGCCCTGGCCCATCATCTGATCAGCCTGGGCGTTCGCCCCGATGATCGCGTGGCCATCGTCGCCCGCCGAGGGCTGGATACGCTGGCCGGCCTGCTGGCGATTCTCAAGGCCGGCGCCGGTTACGTGCCGGTCGACCCGGCGCATCCGGCCGAGCGCCTGAGCTACCTGCTCAGCGACAGCGCCCCGGTGGTGGTGCTGACCCAGAGCGATCTGCGTAATCGACTGCCGACGCTGGACGTCCCGGTCATCGACCTAGACCGCCGCACCTGGCCACTGAGCCTGGCCCTCGACCCGCAGGTGCCGGGGCTGACCAACGAGCATCTGGCCTACGTGATCTACACCTCGGGCTCGACCGGTCTGCCCAAGGGCGTGATGGTCGAACACCGCACCCTGTCCAACCTCGTCGATTGGCATTGCGGCGCGTTCGATCTGTGCGCCGGCCGCCACACGTCAAGCCTTGCCGGCTTCGGTTTCGACGCCATGGCCTGGGAAGTCTGGCCGGCCCTGTGTGCCGGCGCGACCCTGCACCTGGCCCCGACTCGCGACGGCAACGAAGACATCGACGCTTTGCTCGACTGGTGGCGCGCGCAGCCGCTGGACGTGAGCTTCCTGCCCACGCCGGTGGCCGAATATGCCTTCAGTCAAAACCTCGAACACCCGACCTTGCGCACACTGCTGATCGGCGGCGATCGCCTGCGGCAGTTCAGCCGTCACCAGCATTTCGATGTGATCAACAACTACGGCCCGACCGAAGCCACGGTGGTGGCGACCTCGGGCAAGGTCGACGCCGGGCAGGCGCTGCACATCGGTCGGCCGGTGAGCAATGCCACGGTCTACCTGCTGGATGAACAGCAACGTCCAGTGCCTATCGGCGTGGCGGGGGAGTTGTATGTCGGTGGCGCCGGGGTTGCCCGGGGGTATCTGAACCGTCCCGAGCTGACGGCCGAGCGCTTTCTCGACGATCCGTTCAACAGCGGGCGCATGTATCGCACGGGTGACCTCGCACGCTGGCAAAGCGACGGCACTCTCGAATACCTGGGACGCAACGACGATCAGGTGAAGATTCGCGGCGTGCGCATCGAGCTGGGCGAGATTGAAACCCGCCTCAACCAGCTCCCCGGTATTCAGGAAGCGGTATTGCTGGCCCGTGAAGACGAACCCGGCCAGCCGCGGCTCGTCGCCTATTACACCGAACAGGCTCAGGTCGAACCGCAACCGGTGGCTGAGTTGCGTGCTTGCCTGCTGGCGCAATTGCCCGAGTACATGGTGCCGACGGCGTTCGTGCGACTGGATGCGTTGCCGCTGACCGCCAACGGCAAGGTCGACCGCAAGGCCTTGCCAGCGCCGGATCGCGCGGCGCTGTTCACTCGCGAGTACGAAGCACCGCAAGGCGAACTGGAAACCGCGCTGGCGCAGATCTGGGGCGAAGTGCTGCAAGTCGAGCGGGTCGGGCGCCGGGACCACTTCTTCGAACTGGGGGGGCATTCGCTGCTGGCGATGCGCATGGTGTCCCAGGTTCGCCAACGCCTGGGCGTCGAGCTGGCCCTCAGTGAGCTGTTCGCCAATGCCGAACTGGCGGCGGTCGCCGAGGTGCTGGCCCGGGCCGGTCGCAGCTCGCAACCGGCGATTGTCCCAGTGCCTCGCGACGGTGCGCTGCCGCTGTCGTTCGCCCAGCAACGGCTGTGGTTTCTGGCGCGGATGGAAGGAGTCAACACGGCCTACAACATTCCGCTGGGCCTGCGCCTGCGCGGTCATCTCGACGAAACAGCGCTGCAACAGGCATTGGCGCGGATCGTCGAGCGTCACGAAACCCTGCGCAGCCGTTTTGTCCCGCACGACGATGATGTGCAGGTGATGATTGCGCCGCTCGACATTGGCGTGCTGCTACGGGACGAAGATCTGCGTCAGCATCCACGCGCCGACGAAGCCTTGCAGACATTGATCCGTGAACAGGCCTCGACCCCGTTCGATTTGCAGCACGATTCGCTAATTCGCGGGTGTCTGGTGCGGTTGGCCGACGACCACCATGTGTTGCTGCTGACCCTGCACCACATCATCTCCGATGGCTGGTCGATGGGCGTTCTGACCCGTGAACTGATGGCGCTGTATCAGGCGTTCAGCCATGGCCTGGCCAATCCGCTGCCACCGCTGGCGCTGCAATATGCCGACTACGCGATCTGGCAACGGCGCTGGTTGAGCGGTGAAGTGCTGCAACGGCAGAGCGATTACTGGCAGCAGAATCTGGTCGGGGCCCCGACCTTGCTGGTGCTGCCGACCGATCGTCCGCGTCCGGCGCAACAGGATTACACCGGCGCCAGCGTCGAGTTCCGGCTCGATGAACCGCTGAGCGCCGGGCTCAAGGCGCTGAGCCAGCGGCACGGCGTGACGATGTACATGACGATGGTGAGCGCCTGGGCGCTGTTGCTCGGTCGCTTGTCCGGGCAGTCGGACGTGGTGGTCGGCTCGCCGATTGCCAACCGTGGCCGGGCGGAAATCGAGGGTTTGATTGGCTTGTTCATCAACACCCTGGCCCTGCGCATTGACACCTCCGGCGAGCTCAGCGTCGAGGCGCTGCTGGCTCGGGTCAAAGCGCTGACGTTACAGGCTCAGGCCCATCAGGACCTGCCTTTCGAACAAGTGGTGGAGGTCACCCGGCCGGCGCGCAGCCTGTCCCACAGCCCGTTGTTCCAGAACACCTTGAGCTGGGAAAACAGCGTCGGCCCGGCGCTGGCGCTGGGTGAGCTGGCACTGGAAAGCGTGGCCGGCCCGACCCGTTTCGCCAAGTTCGACCTGTCGCTGACCCTGGGCGAAACCCACGAGGGCATTCGCGGCGTGATGGAATACGCCACGGCGTTGTTCGATGAGTCGACCATCCAGCGTTACACCGGCTACTTCGAGCAATTGCTGCGTGCGATGGTTGCCAACGATCAGGCGGCACTGGAACAGCTCGACATGGTTCAGGCTCACGAACGCGAGCAGTTGCTGGTTGCGTTCAACGACACGCACGCTGAGTTTGTGTCGGGGCTGACGATTGCGCAGCGATTCGAGGCGCAAGTGATCGAGCGTCCCGAGGCGGTTGCGGCGGTCAGCCAGGGGCAGGGGCTGAGCTTTGCCGAGCTGAACCGACAGGCCAATACCCTGGCTCATCACCTGATCGGGTTGGGTGTTCGCCCCGATGATCGGGTGGCCATCGTCGCCCGGCGCGGGCTCGACACGCTGGTCGGGCTGGTGGCCATTCTCAAGGCGGGGGCCGGTTATGTGCCGGTGGATCCGGCGCACCCGGCGGAGCGTTTGAACTATCTGCTGAGCGACAGTGCGCCCGTGGCCGTGCTGTGCCTGAGTGATTTGCGTGAACGCCTGCCGGCGCTGGACGTGCCGGTGATCGACCTCGATCTGCAGGTCTGGCCGGACACCGAAACCGGCAATCCGCAGGTGCCTGGCCTGACCAGCGAACACCTGGCCTACGTGATCTACACCTCGGGCTCCACCGGTTTGCCCAAGGGCGTGATGGTCGAACATCACACCTTGAGCAACCTCGTCGACTGGCATTGCAAAGCATTCGATCTGTGCGCCGGTCGCCACACATCGAGCCTTGCCGGTTTCGGCTTCGACGCCATGGCCTGGGAAGTCTGGCCGGCCCTGTGTGCCGGCGCGACCCTGCACCTGGCGCCGGCCCGCGATGGCAGCGAAGACGTGGATGCGCTGCTCGACTGGTGGTGCGCACAGCCGCTGGACGTGAGTTTCCTGCCGACGCCAGTGGCCGAATACGCCTTCAGCCAGAACCTCGAACACCCGACCCTGCGCACGCTGCTGATCGGCGGCGACCGCTTGCGTCAATTCAACCGTCAGCAGTCGTTCGATGTGGTCAACAACTACGGCCCGACGGAGGCCACGGTGGTTGCCACCTCGGGCATCGTCGAAGCGGGGCAGGCGCTGCACATCGGCAAACCGATCGCCAACGCGACGGTGTACCTGCTCGATGAGCAGCGGCGTCCGGTGCCGGTCGGCGTGGCCGGGGAGCTTTATGTGGGCGGTGCCGGTGTGGCCCGGGGTTACCTGAATCGTCCGGATCTGACCGAGGAACGTTTTGTAAACGACCCGTTCAACCACGGGCGCATGTACCGCACAGGCGACCTGGCCCGATGGCGCGCCGACGGCTCCATCGAGTACCTGGGGCGCAACGACGATCAAGTGAAAATCCGTGGTGTGCGGGTCGAACTCGGCGAAATCGAAACCCGCCTCAACCAATTGCCCGGTATTCAGGAAGCGGTGCTGGTGGCCCGCGAAGACGAACCTGGCCAGGTGCGGTTGGTGGCGTATTTCACCGAACAGCCACAGGTCGAACCGCTGGCCGTGGCGGAACTGCGGGCGCATTTGCTCAGCCAATTGCCTGAGTACATGGTGCCGGCGGCGTTCGTCAGACTCGACGCGCTGCCGCTGACCGCCAACGGCAAGGTCGACCGCAAGGCGTTGCCCGCGCCGGATCGCAGCGCCTTGTTCACCCGCGACTATCAGGCGCCGCAGGGTGAACTGGAAACCACCCTGGCGCAGATCTGGGCCGAAGTGCTGCAGGTCGAACAGGTCGGGCGTCAGGATCACTTTTTCGAATTGGGCGGCCACTCGTTGCTGGCGATGCGCATGCTGTCTCAGGTGCGCCAGCGGCTGGGCGTGGAACTGACCCTCGCTGAGCTGTTCGCCAATGCCGAACTCGCCGCTGTGGCCGAAGTCCTGGCCGAGGCTGGACGCTGCACGCAACCGGCAATCAGGCCGGTTCCACGCGAGGGCGCGCTGCCGTTGTCGTTCGCCCAGCAACGCTTGTGGTTCATGTCCCAGCTGGAAGGCGCCAACACCGCTTACAACATTCCGCTCGGCCTGCGCCTGCGTGGTCGCCTCGACGAAGCCGCTTTGCAACGGGCACTGGCGCGGATCGTCGAGCGTCACGAAACCTTGCGCAGCCGCTTTGCCCAGTTCAATGAGGAAGCCCAGGTGCTGATCGCGCCGCTCGACAGCGGTGTGCTGTTACGGGTCGAAGACTTGCGCCAGCACCCGCAGGCCGACGAAGCCTTGCAGGCGCTGATTCAGGGCGAAGCCTCGGGGCCGTTCGATTTGCAGGACGATCCGCTGATTCGCGGGCGTCTGGTGCGACTCGCCGATGATCATCATGTGCTGTTGCTGACCCTGCACCACATCGTCTCCGATGGCTGGTCGATGGGTGTGCTGACCCGCGAACTGATGGCGCTGTATCAGGCGTTTAGCCATGGCGAGGCCGATCCGCTGCCGCCGCTGGTGTTGCAGTACACCGACTACGCCGCGTGGCAGCGCCGCTGGCTGAGCGGTGAAGTCTTGCAACGTCAGAGCGATTACTGGCAGCAGACCCTGACCGGTGCGCCGGCACTGTTGATGTTGCCGACCGACCGTCCACGCCCGGCCCAGCAGGATTACGCCGGCAGCAGTGTCGACATCCGGCTGGATGAGCGTTTGAGCGCAGGCCTCAAGGCGCTGTGCCAACGACACGGCGTGACACCGTACATGGCGGTGATGAGCGCGTGGGCGATGTTGCTCGGTCGCTTGTCCGGGCAGTCGGACGTGGTGATCGGCTCGCCGGTCGCCAACCGTAACCGGGCGGAAATCGAAGGGCTGATCGGGCTGTTCGTCAACACGCTGGCCGTGCGCATCGACACCTCGGGCGCGCTGAGCGTCGAGGCGCTGCTGGCGCGGGTCAAGGCGTGCACGCTGGGAGCGCAGGCCCATCAGGATCTGCCGTTCGAGCAGGTGGTGGAAATCACCCGGCCGGTGCGCAGCCTGTCTCACAGCCCGTTGTTTCAGACGCTGCTGAGCTGGGACAGTGGCAGCGGTGCAACGCTGGCCCTCGGTGACCTGACGCTGGAAGGGGTGGCCGAGCCGAGCCACTTTGCCAAGTTTGATCTGTCGCTGACGTTGGGCGAGGCCCAGGGTGTGATCCGGGGTTCGCTGGAATACGCCACGGCGCTGTTCGATGAATCGACGGTTCAGCGTTATGCCGGTTACTTGCAGCAGCTGTTGCAGGCCATGGTCGGCGACGATCAGGCGTTGCTGGAGCAGGTGGATGTGCTGGCGGAGGATGAGCGTCGGCATTTGCTGCATGGCTTCAATGCCACTGATGTTGATTACGACCTTCAGCAGAGCATTCATGGTCTGTTCGAGGCGCAGGTCGCGCGGTCGCCGCAGGCTGTGGCGGTGCTTTCCGGTGAACAGCGACTAAGTTATGCCGAGCTGAATGCTCGGGCCAATCGTTTGGCGCATCACTTGCGCTGTTTGGGCGTTGGCACGGATGCGCGGGTGGCGATCTGTGTCGAGCGCGGGTTGGAGATGGTGGTCGGATTGCTGGCCATTTTGAAGGCTGGCGGCGGTTATGTGCCGCTGGATCCGGCGTATCCGCTGGAGCGTCTGGCCTACATGCTGGAGGACAGCGCGCCGTCGGCGGTGTTGGTGCAGGGTTCGACTCGTGGGTTGTTGGGTGAAGTGGCGGTGCCGGTGGTCGATCTGGATCACGACACCTGGCAATCGTTGTCGGCCGATAATCTTTCGGTCGATGGACTGACTCCGCAGCACACGGCGTATGTGATCTACACCTCCGGCTCAACTGGCCAGCCGAAAGGTGTGATCAACGAGCATTCAGGGGTGGTCAACCGCTTGTTGTGGATGCAGGACGCCTATCGCCTTGGTTTTGAAGATGCGGTCCTCCAAAAGACTCCGTTCAGTTTCGACGTATCGGTCTGGGAGTTCTTCTGGCCACTGATGACCGGCGCGCGACTGGTCATGGCCCGTCCGGGCGGCCACAAGGATCCGCTGTACCTCAGCGAAGTCATCGAAGCCGAACGCATCACCACGCTGCACTTCGTACCATCGATGCTCGACGTGTTCCTCGCCCATGGCGACACCGCGCGTTGCCATGGTTTGCGTCAGGTGATGTGCAGCGGTGAAGCGTTGCCGGGCAGTCTGGTGCGGCGCTTCAAGCAGCAATTGCCGAACAGTGGCTTGCACAATCTCTACGGCCCGACCGAAGCGGCAGTGGACGTTACGGCCTGGGATTGCGCCGGGCCAATCGACACCACACCGGACAACACCCCGATCGGCAAACCGATCGCCAATACCCGCATGTACATCCTCGATGCCCAGCAGCAACCAGTACCGCAAGGCGTGGTCGGCGAGCTGTACATCGGTGGCGTGCAAGTGGCTCGCGGTTACTTGAATCGTCCCGAATTGAGCGCTGAGCGTTTCCTTCAGGATCCATTCCAGCCTAATGGCCGCATGTACCGCACCGGCGACGTCGCCCGTTATCTGGCGGACGGCAACATCGAATACCTGGGCCGCAACGACGATCAGGTGAAGATCCGTGGCCTGCGTATCGAACTCGGCGAAATCCAGTCCCGCCTGACCGACATCAGCGGCGTGCAGGAAGCCGCGGTGCTGGCCCGCGAGGACGTGCCGGGAGATAAACGTCTGGTGGCTTACTACACCGGCGCCGGTCTGGAAATCGACGTGCTGCGCAGCCATCTGCTGGAACACCTGCCGGATTACATGGTGCCCGCAGTGTTCGTGCACCTCGATGCACTGCCACTGAGCCCCAACGGCAAACTCGACCGCAAGGCGCTGCCGGCCCCGGATCAGGCCTCGGTCATCACCCGCGAATACGAAGCCCCGGTCGGCGAGGTGGAAATCCTCCTCGCCGGACTCTGGGCCGAATTGCTCAACGTGGAACGGGTAGGGCGCCACGACAATTTCTTTGAACTGGGCGGACACTCGCTGATGGCCGTCAACCTGGTGGCGCGGATGCGCCATGTCGGTCTGGCCGCCGACGTGCGCGTGCTGTTCAATCAGCCGACGCTCGCCGCACTGGCCGCCGCGGTCGGCGATGAGACGGAGACCGAAGTCCCGGCCAACCGCATCGCGCCGGACTGCAAACACATCACCCCGGACATGCTGCCACTGGTTGCACTGGATCAGCCCGCCATCGACCGCATCGTCGCCAGCATTCCCGGCGGCGCGGCCAACGTGCAGGACATTTACCCGCTGGCGCCGTTGCAGGCCGGCATTCTGTTCCATCACTTATCGGCGCCGCAGGGCGATCCGTATGTGTTGCAGGCGCAGTTCGCCTTTGCCGATGAGTCACGTCTGCGGGTGTTCGCCGAGGCCTTGCAGGCCGTGATCGAACGCCATGACATCCTGCGCACGTCGCTGTTCTGGGACGGTCTGCAAGAGCCGGTGCAAGTGGTCTGGCGCCAGGCATCGCTGGTGTGTGAAACGGTCGAACTGGACGCCGCTGATGTGGATGCGCTGAGCCAATTGCGCAGCCGCTTCGATGCCCGGCAGTACCGCATGGCTGTCACGCAGGCGCCGCTGATGCGCGTGGTGCACGGCTGGGATGCGGTCAACCGGCGCGTGGTGGCGTTGTTGCTGTTCCATCACCTGGTCATGGATCACATTGCGCTGGAAGTGCTGCGCCACGAGATGCAGGCAGTCCTGCTCGGCCAGGTGCGGCAACTGGCCGAACCGGTGCCATATCGCACTTATGTCGCCCGCACGCGCTCGGGGTTGAGCGAAGAGGAACATGAAACGTTCTTCCGCGAGATGCTCGGCGATATCGACGAACCGACCCTGCCGTATGGCCAGGGCTCTGTCGCGGACAACGGCAACGGGCATGCGCAGCGGTTGCTGGACACCGCGTTGAGCCAGCGGGTCAGGGCCAAGGCCAGACGTCTGGGCGTCAGCGCCGCGAGCCTGATGCACCTGGCCTGGGCCAACGTGCTGGGGCAATTGTCTGGGCGTGAAAACGTGGTGTTCGGCACGGTGCTGCTTGGCCGGCTGCACGGCGGTGAAGGGGCCGAACGGGCGCTGGGGGTGTTCATCAATACCTTGCCGCTGCGCATCGATCTGGTCGGGCAATCGGTAAGAGAGGCCGTGCTGGCGACCCATCAGCGCTTGAACCGCTTGTTGCATCACGAACACGCGCCGCTGGCGCTGGTGCAGCGTTGCAGCGCCATGGCGCCGGGGGCGTCGCTGTTCAATGCGTTGTTCAATTACCGCCACAGTGGTGGCGGAGGCACACCGTCCGCCGAGGTCGTGGCGGCATGGCAGGGCATGCAGTTGCTCGATGCCGAAGAGCGCAGCAACTACCGCCTGAGCCTGAGCGTCGATGACCTGGGCGAAGACTTCAGCCTGACCGCGTTGACCACGGCCGGGATTGATGCCGGGCGAATCTGTGACTACATGCACCTTGCGGTTGGCAGCCTGTTGCAGGCTTTGGAGCAGACGCCGCAATTGGGCGTCGATCAATTGTCGATTCTGCCGCCGGATGAGCGTCGGGAGTTGTTGGTTGGGTTCAATGCGACCCAGCGGGATTATCCGTCGGGGTCGACGGTTCATGGTCTGTTCGAGCAGCAAGTGAAACTGCATCCGCAAGCGGTGGCGGCGGTGCATGGCCGCGCGGCGTTGACCTATGACGAGCTGAATCAACGGGCCAACCGACTGGCCCATTATCTGATCGGGCAGGGCGTGCAACCGGGCGAGCATGTGGCGATTCTGTTGCCGCGTTCGCTGGATCTGTTGATCGCGCAACTGGCCATCGGCAAGTGTGCGGCGGCTTATGTGCCGCTGGACATCAACGCGCCAGCCGAGCGTCAGGCGTTCATGGTTGAGGATTGCGGGGCGAAAGCGCTGCTGACCTTGAGCACTGAAGCGGTTGATTACACCGAGCGCCGGGTCGATCTGGATTTACTTGAACTAGGCGCGCAACCGGTTCACAACCCGGATCTGCCGCAGTCTTCCGAATCGCTGGCCTACATCATGTACACCTCCGGTTCCACCGGCACGCCGAAAGGGGTGATGGTGCCGCACCGGGCGATCGGCCGGCTGGTGATCAACAACGGCTATGCGGATTTCAATGCGCAGGATCGCGTGGCATTCGCTTCCAACCCGGCGTTTGACGCCAGCACCATGGACGTCTGGGGGCCGCTGCTCAACGGTGGGCGAGTGGTGGTGATCGACCATGCGACCTTGCTTGATCCGCAAGCCTTCGGACGTGAACTGGCCAACACCGGCGCCACGATCCTGTTCGTCACCACCGCGCTGTTCAACCAGTACGTGCAGCTGATTCCCGAAGCGCTGAAGGGCCTGCGCATCGTGCTCTGCGGCGGCGAACGCGCCGATCCGGCCGCCTTCCGCCGCTTGCTGACCGAGGCACCAAACCTGCGCATCGTGCACTGCTACGGTCCGACCGAAACCACCACCTACGCCACGACGTTTGAAGTGCGCGACGTGGCGGAAGATGCCGACAGCGTGCCAATCGGCGGCCCGATCTCCAACACCCAGGTCTACGTGCTCGACGCCCGCCAGCAACCGGTACCGATGGGCG
>NZ_AKJQ01000043.1:0-189916 GCF_000282255.1 Pseudomonas sp. GM25
AACCTTATTCAGGACGAGACACTGGATGTAAAAAGGGCCGCTATTCAGCGGCCCTTTTTTTCGCTCATCAGAAACCGAGCTTGTCGCGCAGTCCGTAGTACCACGCGCCGAGCGCGGCAAACGGTGTGCGCAGCAGTTGCCCGCCGGGGAACGGGTAGTGCGGCAGGTCGGCAAACGCATCGAAGCGCTCGGCTTGTCCGCGCAGTGCCTCGGCCAATACCTTGCCGGCCAGGTGCGTGTAGGTCACGCCATGGCCGCTGCAGCCCTGGGAGTAATAGATGTTGTCGCCCAGGCGTCCGACCTGAGGCAGGCGCGACAGGGTCAGCAGGAAATTGCCGGTCCAGGCGTAGTCGATTTTCACATCCTTGAGTTGCGGGAAGGCCTTGAGCATTTTCGGGCGGATGATCGCTTCGATGTTTGCCGGATCCCGCGCGCCATACACCACGCCGCCGCCGAAGATCAGGCGCTTGTCGCCAGTGAGGCGATAGTAGTCGAGCAGGTAATTGCAGTCTTCGACGCAGTAGTCCTGCGGCAGCAGGGATTTCGCCAGCTCATCGCCCAGTGGCTCGGTGGTGATGACCTGTGTGCCGCATGGCATCGATTTGGCCGCCAGTTCCGGCACCAGATTGCCGAGGTAGGCGTTGCCGGCCACGATGATGAATTTGGCTCGGACCTTGCCTTGCGGTGTGTGCACGACCGGATTGGCGCCGCGTTCGATGCGCACCGCCGGTGACTGTTCGTAGATGGTACCGCCCAGGGACTCCACGGCGGCTGCTTCGCCCAATGCCAGGTTAAGCGGGTGGATGTGACCGCCGCTCATGTCGAGCATGCCGCCGACGTATTGATCGCAGGCGACCACTTCGCGGATGCGGCGTTGATCGAGCAGTTCCAGTTGGGTATGGCCGAAGCGCTCCCACAGGCGCTTCTGCGATTCCAGGTGACCCATCTGCTTGGCAGTAATGGCAGCGAATACACCGCCGTCTTTCAAGTCGCACTGAATGTTGTACTTGCTGACGCGCTCACGAATGATCCGGCCGCCCTCGAACGCCATCTGTCCGAGCAGTTGCGCCTGTTTCGGGCCGACGCTGCGTTCGATCACGTCGATGTCACGGCTGTAGCTGTTGACGATCTGCCCGCCATTGCGCCCCGAAGCGCCGAAGCCGACCTTGGCGGCTTCCAGCACGGTCACGCGAAAACCGTTCTCCAGCAGGAACAGGGCCGAGGAAAGTCCCGTATAACCAGCGCCGATCACACAGACATCCGTCTCCACGTCATCCTGCAGGGCAGGGCGTGGTGGTACGGCGTTGGCCGACGCAGCGTAATAAGACTCTGGGTAAGGGGTGTTCGCCATCCTGCAGCCTCTGTTTAATATATTTTACGAGTGCAGCGATCCTACCCCAGTTGAAAAACCTCCGCCAGCCACCGGGAAATCTTCTTGCGGTGGGTCGAAATTAAATATTTTGCATATTCATAGGGTTAGGTGAAAAAAAGGTGTTGACACCCCTCCGGAATTCCGTAGAATGCCGCCTCACAGCAGGCACGTAGCTCAGTTGGTTAGAGCACCACCTTGACATGGTGGGGGTCGTTGGTTCGAGTCCAATCGCGCCTACCAAACAAAATCCGCTCTGCTGGGCGGTCTGAAAGGGCTCACCGAAAGGTGGGCCCTTTTTTGTTGTCTGCGATTTTCAGAACCTTTGCAAAATTTCGGTTTGGTCGACCGCCGCTACACTTCGGCACATTTGCAGGGGTGTATTCATGAGTCGCCAATTCAGGCGCGCCGGTCCAGGCGATATCGAAAGCCTGTTGAAGATTGATCCTGTCGCTGAAAAAGATAGCTGCCGTCGCGAGTACATCACGTGGGCCGTCAGGGCAGAGGAGTGCTGGGTTGTCTGCGAGGCGGACGATCCTGGCGCTCCCCTCGGCTACGGATGTCTGGATCGAAGCTTTTTTGGAGAGTGGTTCATACCTCTCGTGGTCGTCTCTAGTGCGAACAGGCGTTCCGGCGTGGGGCGGCAGATCGTGAGCGGTCTGGAGCAGCATGCCGGTGCAGAAAAGATCTTCACGTCGACCAATACGTCCAACTCGCCGATGCGACAGATGCTGACCAATCTTGGATATCAGCACAGCGGCATGGTGGAGAACCTTGATCCGGGGGATCCTGAGCTCATTTTTGTAAAATTCTTGAGCCAGGCGCATATTGATCGTGATGGATTTTGATCCATTCGTCGCCGACCGTCGCGAGCGACCATTTAAATAGTGTGGATATTTAAGGGGTTACGGATTTTATTAACCATCCGGTTATCAAAAATACGTTGTTACATACTGGAAAAATCAGTAATATCCGCCCCGCGTTCACCACCACGGTTTATGCATTTTTAAATCCCAAGCTTCCATCAGCTGCTTGGGATTTTTTTTGCCCGCGATTTGCCTCTCCCGCACCTTTGCCCATTCTTTCGTCTCGCCCGCTTCTGTTTTACGGGAAGGGTGGCAGGCAGCCCCACATTTTTTCGACTACTACTGTTTGGCTGATTTCAACTCTGCCGGACAGGAGTTCATCGATGCTGGTTCATTGGTTTCTTGCAGCGATTCATTTACTGGCGTTTGCCTTGGGCTTCTGGGCGGTGTTGACGCGTGGAACGGCCTTCAGCCGTCTGGCGTCCGGCTCCGGTGAGGTCGGGCGCGTATTGCTTGCCGACAATCTTTGGGGGCTTTCGGCGCTGGTCTTGCTCATCACCGGCGGCATGCGCGCCTTCGGAGGTTATGAGAAGGGAACCGACTATTACCTGCATCAGCCACTGTTTCATCTGAAGATGACGCTGTTTGTGTTGATTCTGCTTCTGGAGCTCGTGCCGATGATCACCCTGATCAAGTGGCGCATGGCCAAGGCGCGCGGCGCTGCTCCTGATACAGGACGTGCGAAGGTATTCGCGCGGATCAGTCATGCCGAAGCGCTGCTGTTGATATTGATGGTCGTGGCGGCCACCGGGATGGCGCGTGGCGTTACATTCGACTAGGCGGGCGAGATTCCCGGCCGCTATTCGGAAACGTCCGACAGCCAGCCCGTTGAATGACGGTTAGTATCGGTTGCGAGAAGGGTTGAGGCAGGAAGGGGCGTGGCACGCGCCGTCACCAGGGAGGTGGGGGAATGGCAATACGGCGCTTGAATCTTTAGCCAGTCATTGCGCGCAGGCAAACGAACTGGCTACTGACTGCGGTAGGGCTCAGGGCGTTTGTGGCTTGTCCGGAGCGGTCAGGCCAGCCTGGATGCGCTGGTAGATCTCTTCCCGGTGCACTGCAACGTTCTTCGGAGCATTGATGCCGATTCGAACTTGCTGGCCGCTGACGCCGAGAATGGTGATCGTGATGTCATCACCAATGTTTATGCTTTCACCGACTTTGCGGGTGAGTATCAGCATGGTCTTCTCCTTGATTGCTTTGTAGGGCACCTGATTCAGACAGTGCAGAGGTCGGTGGTACGTATAGATTAGTGCGAAGTCTTACAGTTTGGGTGCCTCTTTCTGACGCGCAGCAGCGGCATTAATTCCCAGCGCGTAACTATACAGGGGCCGTCGGCATCAATCTCGTAGTTTTATGCCGCAATTTGCGGGGCTCGGAAAGTATTCTCGAATGTTAAGATCGCCGCTTTGAGAATTCAGAGGGAAGCGTTGTGCGCAAATTGGTCTGGGTAGTCGCGGCACTGGCATTGGCAGGATGTGGCGAAGGCAAGAGTGTGGATGCGCAAAAGCCGAAACCGGCGGTGGTAACGGCGCCTGCTGCGGTGGGCCCGCAGTGGGATCTCGAAGTGCGCGGTGAAACCCCTCAGGCCGTCAGCGACCTCAGTGGCTGGCTGATCGAGCATGGTTTTGTGGCCAGTGTCATCAAGGACGCCAGCGGCAAGACCCGGATCCTCCTCGGCCCTTTCAATTCGAAGGCTGACGCAGAGGCGCGTCAGGCGGATGTGAATGCGGCGCTGGTCAAGGCGAAGAAGCAGAACATCGAAACGCTGGTGATCGAGCGCACGGCGACGCAATAAGGATCCATTCGGCGGAGCTGACTAAAGGGTGTCCCGCGTGATTCGTTTTTCAAGGAGTCACTGAAGATAGCCAGAAGGAGCTCCGCATGGCCTCCGCCAATCCTTACAAATTGTTCGACGTCGTTTTGCGTCACAAGCAGCAGTTGAGCCCGCATCTCATGCGGATCACGCTCTCAAGCCCCACGGTCACCGAGATGGCGACCTGGGCGCCGGATCAGCGAGTGAAGCTGTTTTTTCCTGCCGCAGACGGCTCACCCGCCAAGCTTTCTCAGGGCGAGGGGTGGTACGCCCGTTTCCGCTCGATGCTGATCGATCGTCGCCCGGCGATGCGCACCTACACCATCCGTCATTTGCGAGCTGAGTCAGGTGAAGTCGATATCGATTTTGTCCTGCATGGCGAAACCGGCCCGGCCTCCCGTTGGGCGTTGCGAGCGCAACCTGGCGAGTCGATGCAGATTCTGGCGCCCGACAGCCGATTCTCGGCGCAAGAAGCAGGGGGATTTGAATGGAAGCCACCGCAAACGCTCAAGCAACTTCTGCTGGTCGCCGACGCCACAGCGTTGCCGGCCGCCATGGGGATTCTGGAAGAGCTCGCGACATTGGCCGAACCGCCGCAGACCCAGGCGTTTTTTGAAGTCGACAGTCGTGAAGACATGCTGGCTGTTCCTGACTGGCCCGGACTTTCGGTGCAATGGCTGATCCGCGATCACGCAGCTGCCGGCACGTTGATGGGGGAAGCCGTGCGGCAGGCGACATTGCCTGTCGATGCATCGCCGGTGGGGCAAGCGGTCGAGCTGGCGGATGTCGACATCGAAGAAGAGATTCTTTGGGAGATCGCCGATACGGCCAGCGAGGGGTTCTATGGCTGGATCGCTGGAGAATCCGCCGCTGTCATGAGTCTGCGCAAGTACTTGATCAAGGAGCGTGGCATCCCGCGCGAGTCACTCAATCTGATGGGCTACTGGCGTTACAACAAGTCCGGCGGCTGAGCACAAAAAAGGCCTTGAGTTTATCGCTCAAGGCCTTTTCTTTTGATCAGGCAATCAACCGCAGGCTTTCAGATTCACCGGGCCGACAAATTCGTTGCCGCGTCCCATCACGCAGGCCACGCTCTGGTTACGCTGACGTTCCCAGTCTTGCACCGGATAAGTCTTGTCCCAGGCTTCGTACAGTTGCCGATCCTGCTTCGACAAGCGCAAGCCGTATTGTTTGCTCATGTAAAAGTAGGTGCGGGCGATCATGCCGCGGATCGAAGGGCGGGGCATGACCTTCTTCGCCTTGAAGTCGACTTGAGTCAGGCAGGAGCCGTACTGACCCTTTTCGACCGGCAGCCAGCCGTAGCTGAAATTGCTGCGGTCGCCATTCACCTCGCCGATGCTCGGCACCAGGTTGTGCAGGTCGGCTTCGGCTTTCTGATAACTTGGGTCGTAGCGGGTGCAATTCTTGCGACCGCCTTCCTGCCAGCATTGACGCTGATGGCCGAACTGCCATGCGGGAACGATGTGCTCCCATTCGATGCGGGACGCCCGCTTGGCGTTCTTGCGTGGGACATAGCCGCACGCGGCCAGATCGACCTTGTTGCCGGTGTATTTGCACCCGCAATAGAACTCGGTGGATTGTGGTGCGTACAGCTTCCAGGCGACCTTCTTGGCCTCGGTGAATGTACGCGGTGCGCCGGCGTGCGCACCCAGGGAAATGAAAAGCAACAGCACAGCAGCAAAACGCAGAATCATTGAATCAATCTTCCTTCGGCACAACCCAGAAAATCTGTACGCCGCCATCGTCGCGGTAGGCGAGGGTGACGTTGTCGTTCTCGTCGATCTCTTCCAGCAAACGCTCCCAGTCATCCACCGGCTCGTCCGGAAGGCGGAAGATCAGTGCGGCTTTGGCTTTTTGTGCGGTGGGGGAGTTGATGATTTTTTGAACGCGCATGCCCATGCGTTCGTAAGCGTCAGGAGCATCAGGGGAAGTGGCCACGAGGTTATCCTTATTAAGCTGTACGTGCATACAGTATTTAACTGTAGGCATTTTCGCAACTGCTTAAAATTCAAGAAAATCCTCTGACAGCGGTTTTCCGGTTTTGATGTCACTCAGGTGAAATTTTTCTTTGGAGGAGGCGCAAGCTTCACCCTTCGTCAAGTTGACGAAGGGTGAAGTCAGTGCCCGATCGGGAAAAGATCAGGCGAGGTCAAATCAGTATTCCCAGAACATCCGTTGCAGCTCTTTGCTGTCGTTGGTCTTGGTCAACGCGACCATGGCCAGGATGCGGGCTTTCTGTGGGTTCAAGTCGTGAGCAACCACCCAGTCGTATTTGTCGTCAGGCTGTTCGGCGTTGCGCAGGACGAAACCACCGGCATTGACGTGAGACGAGCGAATGATCTGCACGCCGTCCTTGCGCAGCGCTTGCAGGGTCGGAACCACGCGGGAGGAAACCGAACCGTTGCCGGTACCGGCATGGATGATCGCCTTGGCGCCGGACTGGGCGAGGGCCTTGTAGGCCGTGTCGCTGACATTGCCGTAGGAATAGGCGATTTCTACATCAGGAAGGCTCTTGATGTTTTTGATGTCGAACTCCGAATCCATGGTGTGGCGCTTGGCTGGCAGGCGGAACCAGTAGGATTTGCCTTCTACCACCATGCCGAGCGGGCCCCAGGCGCTTTTGAAGGCTTCGGTCTTGATGTTGATCATCTTGCTGACATCGCGACCCGACTGGATTTCATCGTTCAGGGTGACCAGTACGCCTTTGCCGCGAGCTTCTTTGCTGCTGGCGACGGCCACGGCGTTGTACAGGTTCAGCATGCCGTCCGCCGACATGGCGGTGCCCGGGCGCATGGAGCCGACGACGATGATCGGCTTGTCGGTTTTTTCCACCAGGTTCAGGAAGTATGCGGTCTCTTCCAGGGTGTCGGTGCCGTGGGTGATGACGATGCCATCGACGTCTTTGCTGTCGGCCAGTTCGGAAACACGACGACCCAGTTGCAGGAGGTTTTCGTTGGTGATGCTTTCCGAGGCGATTTGCATGACTTGTTCGCCGCGCACATTGGCCAGCGTGCTCAGCTCGGGAATGCCGGCGATCAATTGCTCGATGCCCACTTTCGCGGCCTGATAGGTCGCGCTGTTGGCAGCGCTGGCGCCCGCGCCAGCAATGGTGCCGCCGGTGGCCAATACCACCACGTTGGCCAGTTTGGCCTGGGTTTCAGCTTCTTTTGCCTGGAGGGCGGTTGGCAGGAGCAGGAGGAGGGCCAAAGCGCCCGGAACGAAACTCTTCAAAGCAGATGTCATTATTTTTCTCTCTAGTAGTGAGACGGTGCTGATGCAGGTTCATCTAGATGCGCCCCGGGCCGATCTGAATGCCAGGGGTGCAGGGAGGGAGCAGGATCTGTACCAGTCGTACTGTGCTTGAGAGAAATGTTTAACCTTATGATTTAAATCAAGATTTATTCGAAGAGTGGCTGTGAGCTTCCCTCGCTCATCCGGGTTTCCGAACGTGGGATGTTTTCTCGTTCGGCTCACCGAAAAGGACTACGAGCCTCGTCCACAGACTGAACTGGCTGCTTTCCAGATCTCTGCTAAAGAAAACGGCGCGCTGGCCGATGCGCCTTGATAGGGATCCAATTTTTCAGGAGTTCAAATGTCATTGACTATCGGTTTGCCAAATCCCGGCGCGGTCACTATCGGCGGAAAAACGGCCGCGACGATCAATGCCCTGAGCGAGGCGAACGAGCAAGCATCGGCCGAGGCGCTGGGTAAAGACGCGGGCGAAACCAAGGAAGTCAGAACCGGTGGCGGCCCCGTGCAGGAAGAGGCGCCAACCGAGAGCAGTGGCAATCAAAGCATCACGATAAAAATACTGCTCAAGCGCATGAAGGAATTGCAGCAGCAATTGCAGGAGCAGCAGCAGCAATTGGCTGCCGCGCAGGCAGCGAGTTATCCGACCGAAGAAGCCAAGACGACTGTTGTGATGTCGATTCAGGGGCAGATCGCAGACACCAACGCAGCCCTCATGGAAGTGGCCGGCAACCTGGTTCGTGAGATGGCCAAGGGTTCTGGCAGCGGCGGTGTGATCAACACGACCGCGTAGGAAAAGGGGCGATGACGGTTATTCGCCCTACAAAAAAAGCAGATCTTCAGTCGTTGACAAATGTCGGCAGGATTCGCATAGTTCGGTCTACGCAAACGTTTGCGCGGCCTTCGCGATAGATTGAATTGTCGTGGGGTGCAGCGAGCTTACGCCAGCGCAAGCGTTGCTCACAATAATCATAAGATCGGAGTGAACCCATGAAGCTGCCATTCGCTGGACGTCTTCTTGCTGTTGCCATGCTGGCTGCCGCATCCGCCGCACTGCCTGTCTCTTCGGCCTTCGCCGAATCCCCTGAAAAACCAAAAGTCGCCCTGGTCATGAAATCCCTGGCCAACGAGTTCTTCCTGACCATGGAAGATGGCGCCAAGGCCTACCAGAAAGAACATTCCGCCGATTTCGACCTGATCTCCAACGGCATCAAGGACGAAACCGACACGGCGGGGCAGACGCGCATCGTCGAGCAGATGATTCTGGCGAAGGTCAACGCGCTGGTCATCGCACCGTCTGACTCCAAGGCGATGGTGCCAGTGATCAAGAAGGCCGTCGATGCCGGTATCACCGTGATCAACATCGATAACCAACTCGATCCGGCTGTGATCAAAAGCAAGAACATCAGCGTTCCGTTCGTAGGCCCGGACAACCGCAAAGGCGCGCGTCTGGTGGGTGAGTACCTGGCCAAGCAACTGAAGGCCGGTGACGAAGTCGGCATCATTGAAGGTGTCTCCACGACGACCAACGCCCAGCAGCGTACCGCTGGCTTCAAGGATGCGATGGAGGCTGCACAGATCAAGGTTGTCTCCCTGCAGTCCGGTGACTGGGAAATCGACAAGGGCAACAAGGTGGCCGCTTCGATTCTCAGCGAATACCCGGACGTCAAGGCACTCCTGGCCGGCAACGACAGCATGGCCGTGGGCGCCGTTTCCGCCGTGCGCGCTGCCGGCAAGGCCGGTCAGGTGCAGGTTGTCGGTTACGACAACATCAATGCCATCAAACCCATGCTGAAGGACGGCCGCGTTCTGGCGACTGCTGACCAGTACGCCGCGAAGCAAGCGGTGTTTGGCATCGAGACCGCGCTGAAAATCATCAAGGGCGAGAAAGTCGACAGTGGTGCGAACGGTGTGATCGAAACGCCGGTCGAGCTGGTCACCAAATAAGTCCACTGGCGACACAATGGCGCTCGTCCGTCCGGGCGAGCGCATGGAGATTTTTATGTCAGTTTCCGCTCCGAACGCTGTCCTCTCGGTCAGCGGTATCGGCAAGACCTATGCGCAACCGGTTCTGACCGGCATCGACCTGACGTTGATGCGCGGTGAAGTGCTGGCGTTGACCGGAGAGAACGGTGCCGGCAAAAGCACCCTGTCGAAGATCATCGGCGGTCTGGTCACACCCACCACCGGCCAGATGCAATTCCAGGGCAAGGAGTATCGCCCCGGCAGTCGCACGCAGGCTGAAGAGCTGGGTGTGCGCATGGTCATGCAAGAGCTCAATCTGCTGCCGACGCTGTCGGTGGCCGAGAACCTGTTCCTCGACAATCTGCCGAGCAACGGTGGCTGGATCAGCCGCAAGCAGCTGCGCAAGGCCGCGATCGAAGCCATGGCTCAAGTCGGCCTCGATGCCATCGATCCGGACACACTGGTCGGCGAGCTGGGTATCGGTCACCAGCAAATGGTCGAAATCGCTCGCAACCTGATCGGCGACTGTCACGTGCTGATTCTCGACGAGCCGACCGCAATGCTGACCGCCCGCGAAGTCGAGATGCTCTTTGAGCAGATCACCCGGCTGCAGGCGCGTGGCGTCTCGATCATCTACATCTCCCATCGCCTCGAAGAACTGGCCCGGGTCGCACAGCGCATTGCCGTGCTGCGTGACGGCAATCTGGTATGCGTCGAGCCGATGGCCAATTACAACAGCGAGCAACTGGTCACCCTGATGGTTGGTCGCGAGCTGGGCGAGCATATCGATCTGGGGGCTCGCCATATCGGCGCGCCGGCCCTGACGGTCAAAGGCCTGACCCGCTCCGACAAGGTTCGCGACGTGTCCTTTGAGGTTCGCGCCGGTGAGATTTTTGGCATTTCGGGGCTGATCGGGGCAGGGCGCACCGAACTTTTGCGGCTGATCTTCGGCGCCGATGTCGCGGACAGCGGCACTGTGGCACTCGGTTCGCCGGCAAAAACGGTGAGCATCCGTTCGCCTGTCGACGCGGTGCGCAACGGCATCGCCCTGATCACCGAGGATCGCAAGGGAGAAGGCCTGCTGCTGAGCCAATCGATCAGCGCCAACATTGCCTTGGGCAACATGCCGGAGATTTCCAGCGGCGGGTTCGTCAACAACGGCGATGAAACCAAGCTCGCGCAACGGCAGATCGACGCGATGCGTATCCGCAGTTCCAGCCCGACGCAGTTGGTGTCGGAGCTGTCCGGCGGCAATCAGCAAAAGGTGGTGATCGGGCGCTGGCTCGAGCGCGACTGTTCGGTGTTGCTATTCGATGAGCCGACTCGTGGTATCGATGTCGGCGCCAAGTTCGATATTTATGCCTTGCTCGGCGAACTGACCCGTCAGGGCAAAGCGCTGGTTGTGGTGTCCAGCGATTTGCGCGAGCTGATGCTGATCTGCGACCGCATCGGCGTGTTGTCGGCGGGGCGCCTGATCGACACGTTCGAGCGCGACAGCTGGACCCAGGATGACTTGCTTGCCGCCGCGTTCGCCGGCTACCAGAAACGTGATGCGTTGCTCAACGAAGCAGCGCCTAGGGATCTCCCATGAAAACTGCATCTTCCGCCGGCAAATCCAGTGGCAATTTCTACGGCCTCGGCACTTACCTGGGCCTGGCCGGCGCGTTGCTGGCAATGATTGCGCTGTTCTCGGTCATGAGCAGCCATTTCCTGTCGTACAACACCTTCAGCACCCTGGCCAACCAGATTCCCGACCTGATGGTTCTGGCGGTGGGCATGACGTTCGTCCTGATCATCGGCGGGATCGACCTGTCGGTAGGCTCGGTGCTGGCACTCGCGGCATCCACGGTCAGCGTGGCGATTCTTGGCTGGGGCTGGAGCGTATTGCCGGCTGCCTTGTTGGGCATGGCCGTTGCCGCGTTGGCCGGCACGGTTACCGGCTCGATTACCGTGGCGTGGCGAATTCCGTCATTCATTGTGTCGCTCGGTGTGTTGGAGATGGCCCGTGGCCTGGCCTATCAGATGACCGGTTCGCGTACCGCCTACATCGGTGATTCCTTCGCCTGGCTGTCGAACCCGATCGCCTTCGGTATTTCGCCGTCGTTCATCATTGCCTTGCTGGTCATCTTCATTGCCCAGGCTGTTCTGACCCGTACCGTGTTCGGCCGCTATCTGATCGGCATTGGCACCAACGAAGAAGCGGTGCGTCTGGCGGGGATCAATCCCAAGCCCTACAAAATTCTGGTGTTCAGCCTGATGGGGCTGCTCGCTGGTATCGCGGCGCTGTTCCAGATTTCCCGGCTGGAAGCGGCCGACCCGAACGCTGGTTCCGGCCTTGAGCTGCAAGTGATCGCTGCCGTGGTGATCGGCGGCACCAGCCTGATGGGAGGCCGTGGTTCGGTGATCAGCACCTTTTTCGGCGTGTTGATCATCTCCGTGCTGGCGGCCGGTCTGGCGCAGATTGGCGCGACCGAGCCGACCAAGCGCATCATCACCGGTGCGGTGATCGTGATCGCCGTGGTGCTCGACACCTATCGCAGTCAACGCGCAAGCCGACGGGGCTGATAAATGGCAACGATCAAGGATGTGGCGGCACTTGCAGGAATTTCCTACACGACCGTGTCCCACGTAGTAAACAAGACCCGACCGGTGAGCGAAGAAGTGCGGCTCAAGGTCGAGGCGGCGATCAAGAGTCTCGACTATGTGCCGAGCGCCGTGGCCCGTTCGCTGAAAGCGAAAACCACCGCCACCATCGGCTTGCTGGTGCCCAACAGTCTCAACCCGTACTTCGCCGAACTGGCGCGCGGGATCGAGGATTACTGCGAGCGTAACGGCTACTGCGTGATTCTCTGCAACTCCGACGACAACCCGGACAAGCAGCGCAGCTACCTGCGGGTCCTGCTGGAAAAGCGCATCGACGGCTTGATCGTCGCCTCGGCGGGTGGCGACAGTGGTCTGGCGCAAGGACTGGCGGGCGTAAAGACGCCGATGGTGATTGTCGACCGTGGACTCGAAGGCGTGGACGCCGACCTGGTGCGCATCGATCACGAATATGGCGCGTACCTCGCGACGCGGCATCTGCTTGAGCTCGGTCATCGCGACATCGCCACGATCGGTGGTCCGGCCAGCACCAGTGTCGCGCAAATGCGTCAGGCCGGTTTTGCTCGAGCGCTGAAAGAGGCCGGTGTTGAAGTATCCCCTTCGCGCATGCTGGAAAGCGACTTCACCAGCACTGGTGGTTACAACGCTGCTTCCATTCTGCTTGAACGTAACCCTCCGAGCGCGATCTTCGCCGGTAACGACATGATTGGCATAGGTGTGTTGCGGGCCGCTGCGGAACGCAACGTGCGCGTGCCTGCCGAGCTGTCGGTGATCGGCTTCGACGATATCCAGATGAGTCGTTACGTGTATCCAGCGCTGACGACCGTGGGGCAGTCGATCCTGCAACTCGGCGAGATGGCCGCGGAAGTGTTGTTGCGAAGAATTGCTACGCCGGGTCTGGCGACGGATCAGCGGATCGTGACCCCGAGTATTGTCCTGCGCGAATCGACTGCACCGCTGTCCGGCGTGTTCACCGAATACCGCTGAAACAAATTGAAGAGTAGTGATGTATGTCCGCAAATGTAGTGGTAATAGGCAGCCTGAACATGGATCTGGTCACCCGGGCGCCGCGCTTGCCCCGGGGTGGTGAGACGCTGATCGGCCATTCCTTCGCAACCGTGTCCGGTGGCAAGGGTGCCAATCAGGCGGTGGCTGCTGCGCGACTGGGTGCACAGGTGTCGATGGTCGGCTGTGTCGGCAACGACGACTATGGCGTGCAATTGCGCGACGCGTTGCTGGCCGAGCAGATCGACTGTCAGGCGGTCAGCGTGGTGGAGGATTCCAGTGGCGTGGCGCTGATCGTGGTCGATGACAACAGTCAAAACGCGATTGTCATCGTGGCCGGTGCCAATGGTTCGATGACCCCGGCGGTCATCGACCGGTTCGATGCCGTGCTGCAAGCGGCCGACGTGATCATCTGCCAGCTGGAAATTCCCGATGCCACGGTAGGCCATGCGCTCAAGCGCGGACGTGAACTGGGCAAGACAGTCATCCTCAACCCGGCGCCGGCCAGTCGCCCGCTGCCGGCAGACTGGTTTGCCGCCATCGATTACCTGATACCCAACGAGAGCGAGGCCGCCGCCCTCAGCGGTTTGCCGGTGGACTCGCTGGCGACCGCTGAAAAAGCTGCGGCACACCTGATGTCACTGGGCGCCGGCAAGGTCATCATCACGCTGGGGGCTCAAGGCTCATTGTTCGCCAACGGCACGGGTTACCAGCATTTTCCTGCACCCAAAGTGAAGGCTGTCGATACCACTGCCGCCGGGGACACGTTTGTCGGCGGATTTGCGGCTGCACTGGCGGCCGGCAAAACCGAGGCCGAGGCCATTCGTTTCGGGCAGGTCGCTGCGGCCCTGTCGGTTACCCGGGCAGGTGCCCAGCCGTCCATTCCCACTACCTCCGACGTACAGGCATTCAAACCCGCATGAAAAAGACTCCTTTGCTCAATGTCGCCCTGTCGCGGCTGATTGCTTCCCTCGGCCACGGCGACATGGTCGTGATCGGCGATGCCGGCCTGCCGGTACCGCCGGGTGTCGAGTTGATCGACCTGGCGTTGACGCACGGCGTTCCGGATTTCGTCAGCACCCTGAAAGTCGTGCTCAGCGAGATGCAGGTGGAAAGCCACGCACTGGCCAAGGAGATTTTCGACAAGCAACCGACCGCGCTTTCCACGCTGGACGAGCTGAATGACGAAGGCTCGCTGGGGCGGCGTGACCTGCTCAGTCACGAGCAATTCAAAGTACTCAGCCGACAGGCACGAGCGATTGTTCGTACGGGCGAATGCCAGCCGTACTGCAACATCGTGCTGGTGTCTGGAGTTACGTTCTAAACAGGGTTCGCCCCTTTTGATTTCATCTGCACAAGGAATGCGCCATGCACCGCTATGCTCAAAAAATGCATCAATTGATTCGGAGTCTGCTGCTTTTGTCCGTGATAACCGCGACCGGCGCCCAGGCGGCGGAAAAGATCGACCTGATCATCGACACCGACCCGGGCGCCGACGACGTGGTTGCCCTGTTGTTTGCCCTGGCCTCCCCGGAGGAGCTGAACATTCGCGCGTTGACCACCGTGGCCGGCAACGTGCGTCTGGACAAGACTTCGCGTAATGCGCGGTTGGCCCGTGAGTGGGCAGGGCGGGAAGAGATTCCGGTGTACGCCGGCGCGCCGAAACCGCTGATGCGCACGCCGATCTACGCCGAAAACATCCATGGCAAGGAGGGCCTGTCGGGTGTCGCCGTGCATGAGCCGAAGAAAGGCCTGGCCGAAGGCAATGCGGTCAACTACCTGATCGACACCCTGAAAAAAGCCAAGCCGCACAGCATCACCATCGCGATGCTCGGCCCGCAGACCAACCTCGCCCTGGCGCTGATTCAGGAGCCGGAGATCGTTCAGGGGATCAAGGAAGTGGTGATCATGGGTGGCGCCCACTTCAACGGCGGCAACATCACGCCAGTGGCCGAATTCAACCTGTACGCCGATCCGCAAGCAGCGGAAGTGGTGCTCAAAAGTGGCGTGAAACTGACTTACCTGCCGCTGGACGTGACCCACAAGATCCTGACCAGCGATGCGCGCCTGAAGCAGATCGCGGCGCTGAACAACAATGCGAGCAAGATTGTCGGCGACATCCTCAACGAGTACATCAAAGGGGATATGGAGCACTACGGCATTCCGGGTGGCCCGGTGCACGACGCCACCGTCGTGGCTTATCTGCTCAAGCCTGAGCTGTTCACTGGCCGGTCGGTGAATGTGGTGGTCGATAGCCGTGAAGGCCCGACCTTCGGCCAGACCATTGTCGACTGGTATGACGGCCTCAAGGCGCCGAAAAACGCCTTCTGGGTGGAGAACGGCGATGCCCAGGGCTTCTTCGATCTGCTGACCGAGCGTCTGAAACGTCTGAAGTAAGCGATACGCCCGCAGGTGCCAGCTTGCGGGCTTTTACTCCCTCTCGGTGTCCGATGTCCCTTTGAAGTCATCGGGATACTTCTCGAACAGCTGGGCGATGAACGATTGCGCGCCCTGTGTTCCCAGCGTCTTCACCAGCAAGTCGATGCTGATCAATGCCAATTCTTCCGGACTGCCCGGGCTGTAAGAACTGTGCCCTTGCGGCCAGGTGGCCTTGATGTCGGCGGTAATGCTTACGGTGGTCATGGCAAGGCTCGGTCGCGGGATCGGAGTTTTGAGTTAACCACTTTGCCGAGCGTTTGGCACTGCGACTTAGGCATGAGCGCAGGGCTATGCGACACTTGGTCGTTTCCGCAAAAAAAACAAGGATTGCGCTGTGCAGATCGATTTGAATAGCCCCGACGGCCTGACCCTTGATGCTGTCCGCCGGATGCTGGCGTCGGCCAGTGATGACGAACACACCCAACTGCGCGTGACCAAGGGCGGGATTGCCTATATCTCTTCGGGTGTCACTGGCGGTCAGGACATCGATGGCCTGCTGTTTCGTCTGGAGACCTGGGCAAAAGGCTCGGGATACGTGGGAAATGTCGCAGCCAGCGACGAAGTCTGGGTCATGCAGATTTTTAATGCGCTCAAGGACAACTGGCCGAATCCGCCTTACGACTACATTGATGTCTACTGAGCGTTATTAATATTCAGTGACGTTTTACGGGGTGATGCTTCAGGTGTTGCTCAGGCACACTCGGCGTTTTTCCGATCGTGGGGCAGGGTGATAGCACTCACCGTGAAACCAAACGCCGTATTGGCGGTCGCACGATCTCTGCTCAAAATTGAAATAAGGAGGCTTCAATGCCTTGGAAGTTCGCGTCACTGGGTGCACTGATGGCCGTTGCTCTGTTGGCTGGTTGCTCTACGACCTCCAGCGAGTCGCAGAAGGAACCCGTGGCGACTGAGGCCGGACATGGTCGTTGTGAAGCATCGGCTGCGGAGTTCGCTCTCGGCAAGAAAGCTTCGCCGGAGCTGTTGGAGCAAGCGCGCAAGAAAGCCGGTGCGCAGAACGCCCGGTTCCTCAAGCCGAATGACATGATTACTTTGGAGTACCGCTCCGATCGCCTCAACCTGAATACCGATCAGAACCTGGTGATCACCCGCGTCAACTGCGGCTGAGCCTTCGGGCTTTTGTTTCACCCATAAAAAACCCCGTCACATGGACGGGGTTTTTTTAGTGCGCCGAGAAATTACTCTGGGCGAACTTGTGCAGCTTGCATACCCTTTTGGCCTTTCTCAGCCACGAAGGAAACGGTTTGGCCTTCTTTCAGGCTTTTGAAACCGTCAGTTTCGATAGCTTTGAAGTGTACGAACAGGTCGTCACCGCCACCTTGAGGAGTGATGAAGCCGAAGCCTTTTTCATCGTTGAACCATTTAACGGTGCCGGTTTGGCGATTAGACATGGTGTATCTCCAAGAAACATATATTTTCAGTAGTACTGTGCTGCTCAGGCCAACTGGGCACACCGGGGTATCATAGTCGAAATGTTCGCTTTGGTAGCCCCCCGGACGTGCTGTTTGCCAATCAGTCGTGTTTTCTTTACTGCCTGTTTCGGCTGGAGGCCCCGGTTTACAAGGCTTCGAGCGAAAAATAAAGACAATAAAAAAACCTGTAAAACCTGCATAAATCGTACGAAAAGGCCTGATTCAGATGCTTTTCAGCGGTGCTGAGGGCAGTGAAAAGGCCTGTTTCATCATTTTTTCGCAGGGGCGTTGGCCTTGCATTTGGCAATTTGCCCCAGGGCTTTCTGCTGCAATTCCTGGCTGGCCTTGTTGTCCATCAGCGCCTGAATGTCTTTGGCCGGGTAGGACTTGATGGCATCTGCGCCGCACGCGCAGTGGGATTTTGCGGCAGCGGCACCGATTTGCGGAGTCGCCGCCTGGGTGCACTGAGCCATGTATTTCTCGCGCTCGCCCTTTGGCCAATCGGCGTGGGCGCTCAGCGGCAGCAGCAAAACGAGGGGGGCGACTGCAGCAAGCAGGGTGTTAAGACGCATGCGAGGATGCTCCTTGTGGGTCAATGTCTTGTTATCTGAGGGCCCAAAGGCCGATCAAGTTCAGCACTCTGGCATAAAACAGACGATTTGCCTCTCGGTAAAAACCAGAGTGCATCGGTGACCGTTCATCTGTGCTAGCATGCCCCGCTCGGGCGTTTCGCAGGCTCTGGATGACCTTCAGTCCCGGTAGCGGCAGTGCACGAATTTTCTGATTTGAATCCCAGTCACTCTGGTTCGGTTTTCCGGTTGGCCGCAAGGCTCCTGCCGCTGTAAGGCAGGCGTTCGTCATTGAATGGCCTGGATCGGATCTTGTACTGGCTCATCCCAACCCACGTGACCTTTGGTAGGGGTCACCACTAGGAGAGGAGGCGCCATGCCAACTATTACTCTTCCCGACGGCAGTCAACGTTCATTCGATCACCCGGTTTCCGTAGCCGAGGTCGCCGCATCCATCGGTGCCGGTCTGGCCAAGGCCACCGTGGCCGGCAAGGTCAACGGCAAGCTGGTCGACGCCTGCGACATCATCGACAGCGACGCGACGCTGCAAATCATCACGCCAAAGGATGAAGAGGGGCTGGAGATCATTCGCCACTCTTGCGCCCACCTGGTCGGCCATGCGGTCAAGCAGCTGTATCCGACTGCAAAAATGGTCATCGGGCCGGTTATCGACGAAGGCTTCTATTACGACATCGCCTTCGAGCGTCCTTTTACGCCGGACGACATGGCGGCCATCGAACAGCGCATGCAACAGCTGATCGATACAGAATATGACGTCATCAAGAAAGTCACTCCGCGTGCCGAAGTGATCGAAGTGTTCAAGGCCCGTGGCGAGGACTACAAGCTGCGTCTGGTCGAAGACATGCCGAACGAGCAGGCCATGGGCCTGTACTATCACGAAGAATACGTCGACATGTGCCGCGGTCCGCACGTGCCGAACACCCGCTTCCTGAAATCCTTCAAGCTGACCAAGCTGTCCGGCGCCTACTGGCGCGGTGATGCCAAGAACGAGCAATTGCAGCGCGTTTACGGCACTGCCTGGGCAGACAAGAAGCAACTGGCTGCTTACATCCAGCGTATCGAAGAAGCTGAAAAGCGCGATCACCGCAAGATCGGCAAGCGCCTGGGCCTGTTTCACACCCAGGAAGAAGCGCCGGGCATGGTGTTCTGGCACCCGAATGGCTGGACGCTGTACCAGGTACTCGAGCAGTACATGCGCAAGGTGCAGCGCGACAACGGCTATCTCGAGATCAAGACGCCGCAAGTCGTTGACCGCAGCCTGTGGGAGAAATCCGGGCACTGGGCCAACTACGCCGACAACATGTTCACCACTGAGTCGGAAAGCCGCGACTACGCCATCAAGCCGATGAACTGCCCTTGCCACGTGCAAGTGTTCAACCAGGGCCTGAAGAGCTACCGTGAGCTGCCGATGCGTCTGGCCGAATTCGGTGCCTGCCACCGTAACGAGCCGTCGGGTGCGCTGCACGGCATCATGCGTGTGCGCGCGTTCACTCAGGACGATGCCCACATCTTCTGCACCGAAGAGCAGATGCAGGCTGAATCCGCTGCGTTCATCAAGCTGACCATGGATGTTTACCGCGACTTCGGCTTTACCGATGTCGAGATGAAACTGTCCACTCGTCCGGAAAAGCGTGTCGGTTCCGACGAGCTGTGGGATCGCGCCGAAGCAGCCCTGGCTGCAGCCCTTGATAGCGCTGGCCTGCCGTACGATCTGCAGCCGGGTGAAGGTGCGTTCTACGGTCCGAAGATTGAATTCTCGCTGAAAGATTGCCTCGGCCGCGTGTGGCAGTGTGGTACCTTGCAGCTCGATTTCAACCTGCCTGTGCGTCTGGGGGCCGAATACGTCTCCGAAGACAACAGCCGCAAGCATCCGGTGATGTTGCACCGTGCGATACTCGGTTCGTTCGAGCGTTTCGTCGGGATTCTGATCGAGCACTACGAAGGTGCATTCCCTGCGTGGCTGGCGCCAACCCAGGCAGTGATCATGAATATCACTGATAAACAGGCAGATTTCGTCGCTCAGGTCGAAAAAACTCTCAACGAAAGCGGGTTTCGTGCCAAGTCCGACTTGAGAAATGAAAAGATCGGCTTTAAAATCCGCGAGCATACTTTGCTCAAGGTTCCATATCTCTTGGTTATTGGGGATAAGGAAGTCGAGATGCAGACTGTCGCTGTGCGTACTCGTGAAGGTGCTGACCTGGGCTCGATGCCCGTCGCCCAGTTCGCTGAGTTTCTCGCGCAAGCGGTTTCCCGGCGTGGTCGCCCAGATTCGGAGTAATTATTATTAAGCGTGAAATGAGACAAGATAAACGAGCTGCACCGAAAGCCCCGATCAACGAGAATATCTCGGCACGCGAGGTTCGGTTAATTGGCGCTGATGGCGAGCAGATTGGCATCGTCTCGATTGATGAAGCGCTTCGTATTGCTGAAGAAGCAAAGCTTGATCTGGTAGAAATCTCTGCAGACGCAGTCCCACCGGTTTGCCGGGTGATGGACTACGGCAAATCGATCTTCGAAAAGAAGAAGCAGATTGCTGCGGCGAAGAAAAACCAGAAGCAGATTCAGGTAAAAGAAATCAAGTTTCGTCCAGGGACGGAGGAAGGGGATTACCAGGTAAAACTGCGCAACCTGGTACGTTTCCTGAGTGACGGGGACAGGGCCAAGGTATCCTTGCGATTCCGCGGCCGTGAGATGGCCCACCAGGAGCTGGGGATGGAACTCCTCAAGCGGGTTGAAGCTGACCTGCTCGAGTACGGTTCGGTCGAACAGCATCCTAAGATGGAAGGACGCCAGCTGATCATGGTCATCGCCCCGAAAAAGAAGAAGTAATCAACAGGGCACGGCAGGCCTTCTGATTATGTTTATCAACTGAATGCGGAGTATCCGAACATGCCAAAAATGAAAACCAAAAGTGGTGCTGCTAAGCGGTTTCTGAAAACTGCTAACGGTATCAAGCACAAGCACGCTTTCAAGAGCCACATCCTGACCAAAATGTCGACCAAGCGTAAGCGTCAACTGCGCGGTAGCAGCTTGCTGCATCCGTCTGACGTGGCAAAAGTCGAGCGCATGCTGCGCCTTCGTTAATTTTTGGATCAAGAATAGAGGAAGTAACTCATGGCTCGTGTAAAGCGTGGCGTCATTGCCCGTAAACGTCACAAAAAAATTCTGAAACTTGCTAAAGGCTACTACGGCGCACGCTCCCGCGTATTCCGTGTTGCCAAGCAAGCGGTAATCAAGGCAGGCCAATACGCCTACCGTGACCGTCGTCAGAAAAAACGTCAGTTCCGCGCTCTGTGGATCGCTCGTATCAACGCTGGTGCTCGTGTTAACGGTCTGTCCTACAGCCGTTTCATCGCTGGCCTGAAAAAAGCGTCCATCGAGATCGACCGTAAGGTTCTGGCTGATCTGGCAGTGAACGAAAAAGCGGTGTTTGCTGCGATTGTCGAGAAAGCTAAAGCCACCTTGGCTTAAGTACCCCCGACAATCACCCGGCCTCACCTCCGTGGGGCCAGGTGGTAAACGTCTTAAATAGGGGAAGAGCCTTCAAGCTCTTCCCCTATTTTGTATCTGGAGTCTGTACATGGAAAACCTGGATGCGCTGGTCTCTCAAGCACTAGAGGCTGTGCAAAGCGCTGAAGATATCAATGCCCTGGAGCAAATCCGGGTTCAATACCTTGGCAAAAAGGGTGAATTGACTCAGGTGATGAAGACCCTGGGGAATTTGCCGGCAGAAGAGCGTCCGCAGGTCGGCGCCCTGATCAACGTTGCCAAGGAACGTGTCACAGGCGTTCTCAATGCGCGCATGGCTCTGTTTGAGGAAGCCGAACTGGCTGCCAAACTGTCTGCCGAATCCATTGACGTGACCCTGCCGGGCCGTGGTCAGACCTCCGGTGGTCTGCATCCGGTAACCCGGACTCTGGAACGTATCGAACAGTTCTTCACCCGTATCGGCTACGGCATTGCCGAAGGCCCTGAGGTCGAAGACGACTATCACAACTTCGAGGCGCTCAACATCCCAGGCCACCACCCGGCCCGGTCGATGCATGACACCTTCTATTTCAACGCCAACATGTTGCTGCGCACCCATACCTCGCCGGTACAGGTCCGCACCATGGAATCGAAAAAGCCGCCGATCCGCATCGTCTGCCCAGGCCGTGTGTACCGCAGCGACTCCGATATCACCCATTCGCCGATGTTCCACCAGGTCGAAGGCCTGCTGGTCGATCGCGATATCAACTTCGCCGACCTCAAAGGCACGATCGAAGAGTTCCTGCGGGTGTTCTTCGAAAAAGAACTGGCCGTGCGTTTCCGTCCTTCGTACTTCCCGTTCACCGAGCCTTCCGCCGAAGTCGACATGGAATGCGTCATGTGCAGCGGTAAAGGCTGCCGCGTCTGCAAACAGACTGGCTGGCTGGAAGTGATGGGCTGCGGCATGGTTCATCCGAACGTGTTGCGCATGTCCGGGATCGATCCGGAAGAGTTCTCGGGCTTTGCCTTCGGCATGGGCGTTGAGCGTCTGGCCATGCTGCGTTACGGCGTGAACGACTTGCGTCTGTTCTTCGACAACGACTTGCGGTTCCTCGCGCAATTTCGCTAGTCGTAACGAATTCTTAGGAGAGCAGGATGAAATTCAGTGAACAATGGCTGCGTGGCTGGGTCAGCCCGCAGGTAGATCGCGACGCGCTGGTTGCACGTCTGTCGATGGCCGGTCTTGAGGTCGATAGCGTTACGCCGGCCGCCGGTGTTTTCAGTGGCGTGGTCGTGGGCGAGGTGCTGAGCACCGAGCAGCACCCCGATGCCGACAAATTGCGCGTATGCCAGGTCAGCAACGGCGCGGAAACTTTCCAGGTCGTGTGCGGTGCGCCAAACGTGCGTCCGGGCCTGAAGATTCCGTTCGCGATGATCGGTGCCGAGCTGCCGGGCGACTTCAAGATCAAGAAGGCCAAGCTGCGCGGCGTCGAGTCCAACGGCATGCTGTGCTCGCAATCCGAGCTGCAGGTTGGTGAAGGCAATGACGGTCTGATGGAGCTGCCGGCCGATGCGCCGGTGGGCGAAGATTTCCGTGTTTATCTGGACCTGGAAGACGCCAGCATCGAAGTCGATCTGACTCCGAACCGTGGCGACTGCCTGTCCCTGGCCGGTCTGGCCCGTGAAGTCGGCGCTCTGTACGACGCTCCGGTCACTCGCCCGGTGGTGATGACCGTTCCGGCGGTGCACGATGAAGTGCGCTCGGTAGAAGTCCTGGCACCTGCTGCCTGCCCGCGTTATCTGGGCCGCGTCATCCGCAACGTTGACCTGTCCAAACCGACGCCACTGTGGATGGTTGAGCGCCTGCGTCGCGCCGAAGTGCGCAGCATCGACGCTGCCGTCGACATCACCAACTACGTGATGCTCGAGCTGGGCCAGCCGCTGCACGCTTTCGATCTCGCCGAAATCAATGGCGGCATCCGTGTGCGCATGGCGGAAGAGGGCGAGAAGCTCGTACTGCTCGACGGTCAGGAAGTCAGCCTGCGTAGCGATACGCTGGTGATCGCCGACCACACTCGCGCTTTGGCCATTGCCGGCGTGATGGGTGGCGAGCACAGCGGTGTTTCCGCGACCACTCGCGACGTATTCCTTGAAAGTGCGTTCTTCGACCAGATCGCTGTCGCGGGCAAGGCTCGTTCCTACGGTCTGCACACCGACGCTTCGCACCGCTACGAGCGTGGCGTGGACTGGCAACTGGCTCGTGAAGCCATGGAGCGCGCCACTGGCCTGCTGCTGGAAATCACCGGCGGCGAAGCCGGCCCGATCATCGAGACCGTCAGCGAGCAGCACTTGCCGTCGATCGCGCCGATCACCCTGCGTGCTCAGCGCATTACCCAGATGCTGGGCATGGAAATGGATTCGGCCGAAGTCGAGCGTCTGCTCAACGCTTTGGGTCTGAAAGTTTCCGCCGACGGAGCAGGACAGTGGCGCGTAGAAGTGCCGAGCCATCGCTTCGATATCAGCCTGGAAGTCGATCTGATCGAAGAGCTGGCACGCCTGTACGGTTACAACCGCTTGCCGGTTCGTTACCCGCAAGCTCGTCTGGCGCCACAGGCCAAGGCCGAAGCGCGCAGCGATCTGCCGGAACTGCGTCGTCTGCTGGTTGCTCGTGGTTACCAGGAAGCGATCACTTACAGTTTCATCGATCCGAAGCAGTTCGAGCTGTTCAACCCGGGCGTTGAGCCGCTGCTGTTGGCGAACCCTATCTCCAATGACATGGCCGCCATGCGTTCGTCGCTGTGGCCGGGTCTGGTCAAGGCGTTGCAGCACAACCTCAACCGTCAGCAGGATCGTGTTCGTCTGTTCGAGAGCGGTCTGCGCTTTGTCGGTCAGCTGGAAGGTCTGAAGCAAGAGCCGATGATCGCCGGTGTGGTATGCGGCAGCCGTCTGCCGGAAGGCTGGGCGCAAGGTCGCGATACCGTGGACTTCTTCGACGTCAAGGCTGACGTAGAAGCGGTGCTGGGCTTTGCCGGTGCGCTGGATCAGTTCACTTTTGCCCCGGGCAAACACCCTGCACTGCATCCGGGCCAGACCGCGCGCATTGAGCGGGAAGGGCGTGAAGTCGGCTTTATCGGCGCGATTCACCCTGAGCTATCGAAATCCCTGGGTCTCGACCGTCCGGTCTTCGTCTTTGAGCTGGTCCTGGCTGAAGTCGCTCTGGGTAAAATGCCGAAATTCCACGAGTTGTCGCGCTTTCCTGAAGTGCGTCGTGACCTGGCACTGATTGCGCACAAAGACGTTGCAGCCTCGGCTGTACTGGACGTAATCCGTGAAAATGCAGGCGAATGGCTGACAGACCTCAGGCTATTTGACGTATATCAGGGTAAAGGCATTGATCCTGATAGAAAAAGCCTCGCAGTCGGCTTGACCTGGCAGCATCCATCGCGCACTCTTAATGACGATGAGGTGAATTCGACGACGCAAAATATCCTCACCTCGCTCGAACAAAGGTTGAACGCCACGTTAAGGAAGTGACGTATGGGGGCTTTGACGAAAGCTGAGATGGCGGAACGTCTGTATGAAGAGCTGGGCCTGAACAAGCGGGAAGCCAAGGAATTGGTTGAACTGTTTTTCGAGGAAATCAGGCACGCTCTTGAAGACAACGAGCAGGTCAAATTGTCGGGTTTCGGCAATTTCGACCTTCGGGACAAACGCCAGCGGCCTGGCCGCAACCCGAAAACGGGGGAAGAAATCCCGATCACGGCTCGCCGTGTGGTCACCTTTCGTCCAGGGCAGAAGTTGAAGGCCCGAGTTGAGGCTTATGCTGGAACCAAGTCATAACGACGAACTACCCGTTATCCCGGGCAAACGCTACTTCACCATCGGTGAAGTCAGCGAGCTGTGTGCGGTAAAACCACATGTGCTGCGCTACTGGGAGCAGGAGTTTCCTCAACTCAACCCCGTCAAACGCCGCGGAAACCGCCGGTATTATCAGCGCCAGGACGTGCTGATGATCCGGCAGATCCGCGCGCTCCTTTACGATCAGGGGTTCACCATCGGCGGCGCGCGCCTGCGTCTGTCCGGCGATGAAGCCAAAGACGACACCACTCAATACAAGCAAATGATCCGCCAGATGATCGCCGAGCTCGAAGATGTTCTGGTGGTTCTCAAGAAATAATTTCCTGCTTTTAAATACTTCCAGTTTTCAAAAGCTTGCGATATATTCTTGAGCGTTCTTCGAGATGGAGAACGAGTTTCAAACCTAGTCGGGGCGTAGCGCAGTCCGGTAGCGCACTAGCATGGGGTGCTAGGGGTCGAGTGTTCGAATCACTCCGTCCCGACCATATAATTCAATGACTTAGCCCAACTTTAGCGAGTTGGGCTTTTTCATGCGCAGTGACTTTTGCAGGGGATCCAGTTGCCTCTTCATCAAGGTCAGACACTAAAGCCGATCATCCCGATCGGCTTTTTTGTGCCCTCACAAAACTAGCCCGCGATTTCACTGACAGACACCCAGCGCCGCTCCTCAGCCGCGACCCGAATCGCCGTCGCCAGTCGTTCAACTTCAAACGCTTCCTCGAAATCAGTCCCGGTTTGCCCGTTCCCGGCCAACGCCATGATCAGCTCATGCACTTCCAGCGTTTTCAGCTCGTTGTAGCCCAGTTGATGCCCCGGCGCCGGGCTGAATGCTGCGTAGCCGGGCAAGTCCGGTCCGGCCAGTAAACGCTGGAAGCCGCCCTGGCCGGCGCGACACAGGCGTAGCTCGTTCAGGCGCTCCTGATCGAACGCCAGGGTGCCTCGGGTGCCGCTGATTTCGAAGCTCAGATGATTCTTGTAGCCATGCTTGAGCCAACTGCTGCTGAAGGTGCCGCGTGCGCCGCTGGCGAAGCGCAACAGCGCATGGGCCTGATCGTCGACCGCAATGCGGCGTTGTTCCTGGCTGCCGGTTGTGGCCGGGCGTTGGCCATGGACGGTCTGGGAGTCGGCACACACCGCTTCGACATCACCCATTAGATAGCGCGCCATGGCGAGCAGGTGACTGCCCAGATCCGCCAGTGCTCCACCGGCATGTTCGGGTTCGCAGCGCCACGACCAGGGGGAGGCTGGATCGGCCATGAAATCTTCGCTGAATTCACCTTGAAAACTGATGATCTCGCCGAGTTCGCCACTCAGGATCAGCTCGCGTGTCAGGCCGATGATCGGGTTGTGCTGGTAGTTGTAGCCGACCCGGGTGACGACGCCGGCATGCTTCGCCGCCACGTGCATGGCAAGAGCTTGTTCAAGATTCACCGCCAACGGCTTCTCGCAGTAAACCGGTTTTCCGGCGGCAAGAGCGGCCATGGCCATCGGGTAGTGCAGGTGATTGGGTGTGGTGATGGCGATCAGGTTTACCTTGGGGTCGTCGATCAATCGCTGCCAGTCGCCATGGGCCTGCTCAAAACCCCAAGCGGTGGCGCAGGCTTGCGCGCGTGCGGGATCGGCGTCAGCCAGGGCGGCAAGGCGAAGGGTGAAGGGCAGTTCGAATGCCCCGCTGACATTGCGAAAGGCCAGGGCGTGGGCGCGCCCCATGAAGCCCGTGCCGATAAGGCCGATTCCGAGTTCACGCATGACAGGATCCTTTGAGTTCTTGTTTTCAGAGATCCTGTTTATAGAATAAATATTCCCCGAGTTCAAATAATGGAATAAATATTTTGAATTGCCGCATTCGCTGGGATGGCGGTTTGGTCAGTCTTCAAACCCGACCTGCTCGTGAATCTCATCCACCTTCAACTCCAGTCGATAGGCCACGGCGATAAACAGCGCCTGGCACAGGCACAGGGTCGCACTCAGGGATCGGAACGCAAACGAACTGCCTTCGTTGACCAGCAGCAGGGTGTTGGCGCGCTTGGCCAGGGGCGAGAGATTGCTGTCAGTGATGATCAGGGTTTTCGCCTGATGGTGTTGGGCGATGCGCAGGCAGTGCTGGGTTTCCTTGCCGTACGGCGTGAAGCTGATGGCGATCACCAGGTCATTGGCGCGCACGCTGCGCATCTGCTCGCGATAGCTGCCGCCGAGGCCCGAGACCAGGTGGATGCGCTTGTTGGTGTGTTGCAGGTTGTAGACCAGATAGTCGGCCACGGCGAACGAGCGGCGCACCCCGACCACATAGATATTGTCGGCATTGACCACCAGGTCCACGGCCTTTTCGAATGCCTGGTCATCGAGCTCCTGGCCCAGGCGTTCGATGCCCGACAGGGTGGCGTCGATGCATTCGCGGGCCAGATCGCCGCCGCTGGCTTTCTGCGACTTGTTGGCGATCATGCTGCGAATACGCTGCTGGTAGTTCTGCACCGGCGTGGCTTTGTGGGTATACGCCTCGCGGAACAGCGCCTGCATTTCACTGAAACCGCTGAAACCGAATCGCTGGGAAAACCGCACGATGGCCGACGGATGCACTTCGCACTCGCGGGCGATGTCGCTGATGCGGTCGACCATGATCCGGTCGCTTTGCTGGCTCATGTAACTGGCGATGCGTTTGAGCTGGCGCGGCAGGCTTTCGTATTCACGGGTGATGAGCTGCAGCAGACGCTCGGCATTGATCGGGGGGCTGGCAAGATCGCTCTCGGGCGTGCTCTCGGCGGTAGCCGGCTGATCGGTGCTGGACATAAATAATCCTTCTGACTTGTTCTTATAGGAACGTGGTTCTTCTCGTCCCCTGACAATAGGTTGGCTGTGCGCAGTCTACAGGCTCGGCCCGGACAAAATCTTGGGCTTGCGCCAGCGCGATGCCTGCTGAAACGATGCACTGCGTCTGGAGCGCCTGCACTGAAGTTTATTGGAAAAAATATTCCACGTGAAAAATAATTGGAATATTTATTGATTGTTCGATCCGGCTTGTTTTAGTCTGCATCCACCAAGAGTGTCCGGCGCGGTCACCGCGTTGGGCACGGGCTGATAAAAATAACAGGAGCCAGCATGGGCCAGACTCGTTTTGCCAGTGGACGTCAATTGGATCTGATTTGCCTCGGGCGCCTCGGCGTCGACCTCTATGCGCAGCAAGTCGGGGCACGGCTGGAGGATGTGAGCAGCTTCGCCAAATACCTCGGCGGCTCCTCCGCCAACATCGCCTTCGGCACCGCCCGGCTGGGGCTCAGGTCGGCGATGCTGAGCCGGACCGGCGACGATCACATGGGGCGTTTCCTGATCGAGTCGCTGGCCCGTGAAGGCTGCGATGTCAGCGGCATCAAGGTCGATCCGGAGCGACTGACCGCCATGGTGCTGCTCGGTCTCAAGGATCGGGAAACCTTTCCCCTGGTCTTCTACCGTGAAAATTGCGCCGACATGGCGCTGCGGGCCGAAGACATCAGCGAAGCCTTTATCGCCTCCAGCAAAGCCTTGCTGATCACCGGCACTCATTTCTCCACCGATGGCGTCTACAAGGCGAGCACCCAGGCGCTGGACTACGCCGAAAAGCACAACGTCAAACGGGTGCTGGACATCGACTACCGCCCGGTCCTGTGGGGGCTCGCCGGCAAGGCGGACGGCGAAACCCGTTTCGTTGCCGATCAGAACGTCACCCAACATGTGCAACAAATCCTCCCGCGCTTCGACCTTGTGGTCGGGACCGAAGAAGAGTTTCTGATGGCCGGCGGTTCCGAGGATTTGCTCACTGCGCTGCGCAATGTCCGACGATTGAGCGCGGCAACCCTGGTGGTCAAGCTCGGCCCGCAAGGTTGCACAGTGATCCACGGGGAGATTCCACAACGTCTTGAAGACGGCGCGATTTATCCCGGCGTGCGGGTCGAGGTGCTGAACGTACTGGGCGCCGGCGATGCGTTCATGTCGGGTTTCCTCAGCGGTTGGCTGGAGGACGCAAGCGACGAGCGTTGCTGCCAGTTGGCCAATGCCTGCGGTGGTCTGGTGGTGTCGCGCCATGCCTGCGCGCCGGCGATGCCGACCCGTGCCGAACTCGATTACCTGTTCAGCAGCCCGGTGCCGATTACCCGTCCGGATCAGGACGCCACCCTGCAACGCCTGCATCAGGTCAGTGTGCCGCGCAAACAGTGGAAGCAACTGTTCATCTTTGCCTTCGACCATCGCGGGCAACTCGTGGAACTGGCCCAGAAGGGCGGACGCGACCTCGGCGCCATCGGCGAACTCAAGCAACTGTTCATCAAGGCCGTGGAGCGAGTCGAAAGCGATTTGCGCGAGCAGGGCATCGAAGCCGATGTCGGGCTGCTGGCGGATCAGCGTTTCGGCCAGGACTCGCTGAACGCCGCCACCGGTCGAGGCTGGTGGGTGGCGCGGCCGGTCGAGGTGCAGGGCTCGCGGCCACTGGCCTTCGAGCACGGGCGCTCGATCGGCAGCAACCTGATCGCCTGGCCGCAAGAGCAAATCATCAAATGCCTGGTGCAATTCCATCCGGACGACGAACCGATGCTGCGCCTGGAGCAGGAAGCGCAAATCAAGGCGCTGTATCAGGCATCGCAAGTCAGCGGTCATGAACTGCTGCTGGAAATCATCCCGCCCAAGGATCACCCCTCACCGCATCCCGACGTGTTGTATCGCGCGCTCAAACGCCTCTACAACCTGGGCATCTATCCGGCGTGGTGGAAGATCGAAGCGCAGAGCGCTGAGGAATGGCAACAGCTCGACGAGCTGATCCAGGCGCGCGATCCCTATTGCCGAGGTGTGGTGCTGCTGGGCCTGAATGCCCCGGCGTCAGCGTTGGCCGAAGGCTTTCAACAGGCCAGTCAGAGCCAGACCTGCCGTGGGTTCGCCGTGGGCCGGACGATTTTTCAGGAGCCGAGTCGCGCCTGGCTGGCCGGGGAGATCGATGACGAGACGCTGATCCGCCAGGTACAGGGCACCTTCGTCGAGCTGATCGATGCCTGGCGAACGGCCCGGGCCTGAGCCGCGGTTGAACATTCTAGAAATAACAAAAAAAGGTGCAGCCATGCCCGCTATCCGAATTGGCATCAACCCGATTTCCTGGAGCAACGACGACCTGCCGTCCCTCGGCGGTGAAACGCCGCTGAGCACCGCCCTCAGCGAAGGCAAGGCCATCGGTTATGAAGGCTTCGAACTCAACGGCAAGTTTCCCAAGGACGCCAAAGGCGTTGGCGACGTGTTGCGCCCGTATGACCTGGCGCTGGTGTCCGGCTGGTATTCCAGTCGCCTCGCGCGCCGTTCGGTAGCCGAGGAAATCGACGCGATTGCCAGCCATGTCGAGCTGCTGGCAAAGAACGGCGCGAACGTGCTGGTTTACGGTGAAGTCGCCGATTCCATTCAGGGCCAACGGATTCCGCTGGTCGAGCGCCCGCGTTTTCACACCGAACAGGCGTGGCAGCAATACGCTGACAAGCTGACCGAACTGGCGCGCTTCACCCTGTCCCAGGGCGTGCGTCTGGCGTATCACCACCATATGGGCGCCTACGTCGAATCGCCTTCGGACATCGACACCCTGATGGCGTTGACCGGTAATGAAGTCGGGCTGCTGTTCGATTCGGGCCATTGCTACATGGGCGGCGGCGAGCCCTTGCAGGTGCTGCGCAAACACCTGTCGCGCATCTGCCACGTGCATTTCAAGGACGTGCGCAAACCGGTGGTGCAACTGGCGCGCAACAACCTGTGGAGCTTCCCCGACTGCATCATCAACGGCACTTTTACCGTTCCAGGGGACGGTGACATCGACTTCGCCGAACTGCTGGACGTGCTGCTGGCGGCCGATTACCACGGTTGGCTGGTGGTCGAGGCCGAGCAGGATCCGGCAGTGGCGCCGAGTTACGTCTATGCGAAAAAAGGCTTCGACACCTTGCGGGCGCTGCTCGACGAGAGGACTGCGCGATGAGCCTGCTGGTCAAAAGCAATGCCCGTGGCCGGACCATGGTCGAGCTGGCTGAAGGTGAACTGCAATACGTGGGATTCGCCGCCTATCGCTTGAGCCTGGGCGAAACCTTGCCTGTCGCAGCGGGCGACAAGGAGCTGTGCCTGGTGCTGCTCAGCGGTCGGATTGGCATCCACGGCGAAGCGCCGGGGCAGGGGGCTTTCAACTGGGACAACCTCGGTGATCGCCAGTCGGTGTTCGAAGACAAATCCCCGTTCGCTGCGTACCTGCCACCCGGCAGTCAGGCGCAGGTGGTGGCATTGAGTGACTCGCAAGTGGCGGTTTGTTCCGCTCCCGGTTCGACCCCCACGAACCTCGGCCCGCGCCTGATCAGGCCTGAAACCATGAAGCGCAGCGTGCGCGGCAAGGGTGCCAACACCCGCTATGTCTGCGACATCCTGCCGGACAGCGAGCCGGCGCATTCGCTGCTGGTGGTGGAAGTGCGCACGCCGTCGGGGCACTCGTCGAGCTACCCGCCGCACAAGCACGACACCGACGATCTGCCGCACCAGAGCTTTCTCGAAGAAACCTACTACCACCAGATCAACCCGCCCCAGGGCTTCGTGTTCCAACGGGTCTACACCGACGACCGCAGCATCGATCAGGCCATGGCCGTGGAAAACAGCGACCTCGTCGTCGTCCCCAAGGGCTATCACCCGGTCAGCGTGCCGTATGGCTACGAGTCCTACTACCTGAACGTGATGGCCGGGCCGAAACGCGTCTGGCAGTTCCATAACGACCCGCAGCACAGCTGGCTGCTGGATCTCTGAATTCCAACTTTCGCACGGAGAACAAGAACGATGAGCGACACCCCGGTCATAGGCCACTACATCGATGGTCAGGTGCAGTGCAGCGGTAGTGAACGATTCAGTGATGTCTTCAATCCGGCCACCGGCGGCGTTCAGGCGCGGGTCGGGCTGGCCAGTCAGAAGACTGTGGACGCTGCCGTCGCTTCGGCGTTGAAGGCCTTCCCGGCCTGGTCCGAGCAATCGTCCCTGCGCCGTTCGCGGGTGATGTTCAAGTTCAAGGAATTGCTCGATCGTCATCACGACGAACTGGCCGAAATCATCAGCCGTGAACACGGCAAGGTGTTTTCCGACGCCAAGGGCGAAGTCACCCGAGGCATCGAAATCGTCGAATACGCCTGCGGTGCGCCGAACCTGTTGAAGACCGAGTTCAGCGACAACATCGGCGGCGGCATCGACAACTGGAACCTGCGTCAGCCACTCGGCGTCTGCGCCGGGGTCACGCCGTTCAACTTCCCGGTGATGGTGCCGCTGTGGATGATTCCGCTGGCGTTGGTCACCGGCAACTGCTTCATTCTCAAACCGTCCGAGCGCGATCCGTCCGCCAGTTTGCTGATGGCTCGCCTGTTGACCGAAGCCGGTTTGCCGGACGGCGTGTTCAACGTGGTCCAGGGCGACAAGACGGCGGTCGACGCCTTGCTGCAGCACCCGGACATCGAGGCGATTTCGTTTGTCGGTTCGACGCCGATTGCCGAATACATCCACCAGCAGGCCACCGCGCGCGGCAAGCGGGTGCAGGCGTTGGGCGGCGCGAAGAATCACATGATCGTCATGCCCGACGCGGATCTGGATCAGGCGGCGGATGCTTTGATCGGCGCCGCTTACGGTTCGGCCGGTGAGCGCTGCATGGCGATTTCGATTGCGGTCGCGGTCGGTGAAGTCGGTGATCAACTGATCGCCAAACTGCTGCCGCGCATCGATCAATTGAAAGTCGGCAACGGTCTGCAAGGCGACAACGACATGGGCCCGCTGGTCACCGCCGAACACAAGGCCAGGGTGGAAGGTTTTATCGATCAGGGCGTAGCCCAGGGCGCGCAGCTGATTGTCGACGGCCGCCACTTCAAGGTGCCGGGGGCCGAGGCGGGCTTTTTCGTCGGCGCGACGCTGTTCGATCACGTCACCACCGACATGAGTATCTATCAGCAGGAAATCTTCGGCCCGGTGCTGGGCATCGTGCGCGTGCCGGATTTCGCCAGTGCCGTGGCGCTGATCAACGCCCATGAATTCGGCAATGGCGTGTCGTGTTTTACCAGCGATGGCGGGATCGCCCGCGCCTTCGCTCGCAGCATCAAGGTCGGGATGGTCGGCATCAACGTGCCGATTCCGGTGCCCATGGCCTGGCATTCGTTCGGAGGCTGGAAGCGCTCGCTGTTCGGCGATCACCATGCCTACGGAGAAGAAGGCATTCGTTTCTACAGCCGCTACAAAAGCGTCATGCAGCGCTGGCCCGACAGCATCGCCAAGGGCCCGGAATTCAGCATGCCGACGGCCAAATAAATCATCTGCGCGGAGAACAACAAGAATGAGTACTCCCCTGCGTTTTGCCCTGAACCGAATGGTCGCTCCACGTTTGTCCCTGCCGGCGTTCATCGAGTTGGCGGTGACCCTCAAGGCCGATGCCATCGAGATCCGCAACGACCTCAAAGGCATCGAGATCGAGGACGGCACCGCACCCGGACACGTGCGTGAGTTGTGCACGGCCCACGGCATCAGCGTGCTGTCGATCAACGCGCTGTATCCGTTTGACGTGTGGAATGACGAGCGCCGCGCGCAGGCCTTGAAGCTCGCTGCCTATGCCCGCGATTGTGGTGCGCGGGGGCTGGTGATGTGCCCGTTGAACGACCGTGCCGATCCGCGCAGCGTCGCCGAACGTGCGTCGGGCCTGCGCACCGCGTTGAGCGAGCTGGCGCCGATCCTGCGTGATCACGGCCTGCTGGGTTTCATCGAGCCACTGGGTTTCAAAGCCTGCTCGCTGCGCCGCAAACGCACGGCGGTGGAGGCGATCAAGGCAGTCGGCGGGCTGGATGTGTTCCGTCTGGTGCACGACACCTTTCATCACCATTTGGCCGGTGAGCAGGAGTTTTTCCCTGAGCTGACAGGGCTGGTGCACATCTCCGGTGTCGAGGAGACCGAGGCGCCGCTGGCGAACCTTTGCGATGGTCATCGGGTGCTGGTGGGCGCGGACGACATTCTCGGCAACGCGGCACAAATCAACAGCCTGCTCGCTGGCGGCTACAGCGGTTACCTGTCGTTTGAACCGTTCGCCGACAGCGTCCATGGCCTGGCGGATATCCAAACGGCGATCGGCGCGAGCATGGACCACCTGAGCAAATCCCTGAGTTGACAGTGCCCCTCGCAGGGATCGGATCTGAATTTGAAAGGTGCGGTTATGACCACAACAAGACTGACCATGGCCCAGGCCCTGGTGAAATTCCTCGACAACCAGTACATCGAGGTCGATGGCGTTCAGAGCAAATTCATCGCCGGGATCTTTACCATTTTCGGCCACGGCAACGTGCTGGGTCTGGGGCAGGCGCTGGAGCAGGACAGCGGTGACCTGATCGTCCATCAGGGCCGCAACGAACAAGGTATGGCCCATGCTGCAATCGGTTTCGCCAAGCAGCATCTGCGGCGCAAGATCTACGCCTGCACCTCGTCCGTGGGGCCGGGCGCGGCGAACATGCTGACCGCTGCCGCCACCGCGACCGCCAACCGGATTCCCTTGCTGCTGTTGCCGGGTGATGTCTATGCCTGCCGTCAACCGGACCCGGTGTTGCAACAGATCGAGCAGTTCCACGACCTGAGCATCAGCACCAACGATGCGTTCAAGGCCGTGAGCAAATACTGGGATCGCATCAACCGCCCCGAGCAATTGATGACCGCGGCGATCCACGCCATGCGTGTGCTCACGGATCCCGCCGAAACCGGCGCCGTGACCCTGGCCCTGCCGCAGGACGTGCAGGCCGAAGCGTACGACTATCCCGATTATTTCCTGCAAAAACGTGTGCACCGGATCGAGCGTCGCCCGGCCACTGAAGCGATGCTCGGCGATGCCGTGGCGTTGTTCAAAGGCAAACGCAAACCGCTGATCATCTGTGGCGGCGGCGTCAAATACTCGGGCGCCAACGCGGCGTTGCAGGCGTTTGCCGAGCGCTTCGATATTCCCTTCGCCGAAACCCAGGCCGGCAAGAGCGCGCTGGTGTCCAGCCATCCGCTGAACGTCGGCGGCATTGGCGAAACCGGTTGCCTGGCGGCAAACCTGCTGGCCAGGGACGCGGATCTGGTCATCGGTGTCGGCACTCGCTACAGCGATTTCACCACGGCGTCGAAATCCTTGTTCCAACACCCTGACGTGCAATTTCTCAACCTCAACATCAGCCCGTGCGATGCACTGAAACTCGACGGCGTGCAACTGCTGGCGGATGCCAGGACAGGTTTGTCGGCGCTGGCCGAAGCGCTGGGTGACTACCGTTCCGGCTGGGGCGATCAACCCCGTCAGGCACGGGCGCAACTGGATGAGGAAGTGGATCGCCTGTATCAGATCGACTATCAGGCCCGGGATTTCATCCCGGAAATCAACGACCACCTCGATCCGGCGGTGTTGCGCGAGTTCATCGAGCTGACCGGTTCCTGCCTGACTCAGAGTCGCGTGCTCGGCGTGCTCAATGAAACTCTTGCCGATGACGCGGTGATCGTCGCCGCTGCCGGCAGCCTGCCCGGTGACTTGCAGCGCAGCTGGCGCAGCAAGGGCGTTAACACCTATCACGTCGAATACGGATATTCGTGCATGGGCTATGAGGTGAACGCGGCGCTGGGCGTGAAGCTCGCCGAGCCTGAGCACGAGGTTTATGCGCTGGTGGGCGACGGCTCTTACATGATGCTGCACTCGGAACTCGCCACCTCGATCCAGGAGCGGCGCAAGATCAACGTGGTGCTGTTCGACAACATGACCTTCGGTTGCATCAACAACCTGCAGATGGGCAACGGCATGGACAGCTTTGCCACCGAGTTTCGTTACCGCAACCCGCAAACCGGCAAGCTCGACGGCGCTTTCGTGCCGGTGGATTTCGCCATGAGCGCGGCGGCCTACGGCTGCAAGACCTACAAGGTGAACACCGTTGAAGAGCTGCGGGCGGCGCTGGCCGATGCTCGCTTGCAGACAGTCTCGACCCTGATCGACATCAAGGTTCTGCCCAAGACCATGATTCACGGTTACCTGTCGTGGTGGCGGGTCGGCGTGGCGCAAGTCTCCACCAGCGCCCGCACCGACGCGGTGGCCAAAACCCTGAACGAACGACTGGCCAAGGCCCGTCAGTACTGATTGCCCTGAATCGAACAACTACAAGGAATCCTTTCATGTCATTGCTTTCCCAAGCGTTGCGGCTAGGCGTCATCGGCACCGGGGCCATCGGCCAGGACCACATCCGTCGTTGCAGCCAGACCTTGCTCAACAGTCAGGTCGTGGCGGTTACCGACATCAATCTGCAGCAGGCGGCCAAGGTCGTCGCTGACCTGAAACTGACCGCCGAGGTCTATCCCGACGGCCACGCGCTGATCCAGGCGCCGGACGTCGAGGCGATCCTCGTCACCTCCTGGGGCCCGAGCCACGAGGAGTTCGTGCTGGCCGCCATCGCGGCGGGCAAACCGGTGTTCTGCGAGAAGCCACTGGCGGTGACCGCCGAAGGCTGCCGCAAGATCGTCGAGGCTGAAGTAGCCCACGGCAAACGGCTGGTGCAGGTCGGTTTCATGCGTCCGTACGATGAAGGTTATCGCGCGTTGAAGTCGGTGATCGACAGCGGCCAGATCGGCGAACCGTTGATGCTGCATTGCGCGCACCGCAACCCGAGCGTGGGTGAAAACTACAAGACCGACATGGCGATCACCGACACGTTGATCCATGAGCTGGACGTACTGCGCTGGTTGCTCGATGACGATTACGTCTCGGTGCAGGTGGTGTTCCCGCGCAAGAGCAGCAAGGCCCTCGCGCATTTGAAAGATCCGCAGATCGTGCTGTTGGAAACCGCCAACGGCACGCGCATCGACGTGGAAGTTTTCGTCAATTGCCAGTACGGCTACGACATCCAGTGCGAAGTGGTGGGGGAGACCGGCATCGCCAAACTGCCGGAGCCGTCCCAGGTTCAATTGCGCAGCGGGGCCAAGCTGTCCAACGCGATTCTGATGGACTGGAAGGATCGCTTTATCGCGGCCTATGACGTCGAATTGCAGGCGTTCATCGATGGCGTGCGGGCAGGGCAGGTCGGTGGGCCGTCGGCGTGGGACGGCTTTGCCGCAGCGGTTGCTGCCGATGCGTGCATCGAAGCGCAGAACAGCGGGGCGATCGTCAAGGTCGCACTGCCTGATCGCCCCCATTTCTACAGCTGACGCAAATCCCTGTGGGAGCGAGCTTGCTCGCGATTGCGGTCTATCAGGGCACATCAATGTGGAATGTGCCGCCGCCATCGCGGGCAAGCCCGCTCCCACAGGGGCCGCGTTTTATTCAGGGAAATACTTGTATGCGCATCGGACTTGTCGGTTACGGCCATGGCGGCCGGTTTTTTCATGCTCCGCTGATCAGCAGCCTGCCGGCGGCGACGTTCGTCGGCGTGGTCACCCGTTCAGCGGAGCGCCGACAGTTGCTGGCGGCGGAGCATCCGGGTGTGCCGGCCTTCGACAGCATCGGCCAGTTGGTGGAAGCGGGAATCGATGTGCTGGTGGTATCGACGCCCCTCAAAGGACGGCCGGCACTGGTGCTCGACGGCATCGAACACGGCGTGGCGGTGGTCAGCGACAAGCCGTTCGCCGCCGACTGGCAGCAGGCGCAAACCCTGATCACCATGGCCGAGCGCCAGAATGTACCGCTCAGCGTCTATCAGAACCGGCGCTGGGACTCGGACTTTTTAACCGTGCGCAAACTCATCGAATCCGGCGCGCTGGGCCAGGTCAGCCGGTTCGAGTCGCGGATCGAGCGTTACTCGCCGTCGTCGGTTCACAACGGCAGCGGCGGTGGTTTCCTGCGCGATCTGGGCAGTCATCTGGTCGATCAGGCGCTGTTGCTGTTCGGCCCGGTGACACGGGTTTACGCCGAACTGGACTACCTGGAGAAAGATCAGGCATTCGATCACGGCTTCTTCATGTCCCTGACCCACGCCAGCGGCGTGACCTCGCATCTGGGCGGCAGTTGCCTGCAAAACAGCCCCGGCCCGCGTTTTCGGGTGAGCGGTACGCTGGGTTGTTACAGCGTCGAGGGGCTGGACGGGCAGGAGGCCCAGGCGCTGGCCGGGCTTTCGCCGAAAACCGAAGGCGAGCGCTGGGGCGTCGAGGAGCATCGCCGCTGGGGCTGGTTCGAGCACGGAGAAGAGCGCGAGCGGGTTCCTTCCGAACGCGGCTGCTGGAGTCAGTTCTATTTGCAGCTACAAATCGCGTTGCAAAACGGTGGCCCACTGCCCGTGGACGCCCGTGATGCACTGGCGACAACCCGCGTGCTAGACGCTGCGCGCCTGAGTTTCAAGCGTCATCAGGTAGTGGAACTGAGCGAGTTTGCAAGCCATGGAATAAAATCATAATAAAATTCTAAAACAGGTTGATATGGAAAATATTTTCCAATAAAGTCGATTCCAGTTTCACTGTCTCGCGACACGTTCCAACGCCTCGACTGCTTGTCCGCTTACTGAAATCGTCATGCCTCATCCATAAAACCAACAAGAATGTGGAGAAAGACTTTTCATGAAGACCAAGACCCGTTTTGCCTCACTGGCCTTGTCCCTGATGTTCGCCAGCGGCGCCGCGCTGGCCGATATGAAGATCGGCGTCAGCATGTCCCAGTTCGATGACACCTGGCTGACCTACCTGCGCGAATCCATGGACAAGAAAGCCAAGTCCTATCCCGACGGCGTCAAGCTGCAGTTCGAAGACGCCCGTAGCGACGTGGTCAAGCAACTGAGCCAGGTCGAAAGCTTCATCAGCCAGAAGGTCGACGCCATCGTGGTCAATCCGGTGGATACCGCCGCCACCAAAAAGATTACTGAAGCGGCAGTGAAGGCCGGCATTCCGCTGGTCTACGTCAACCGCCGCCCCGATGACCTGAACCTGCCCAAAGGCGTGGTAACCGTTGCTTCAAACGACCTGGAGGCCGGCGAGATGCAGATGCAGTACCTGGCCGACAAGATGGGCGGCAAGGGCGACATCGTGATTCTGCTGGGTGACCTGGCGAACAACTCCACCACCAACCGCACCAAGGGCGTCAAAGAGGTGCTGGCCAAATACCCGGACATCAAGGTCGAGCAGGAGCAGAGCGGCGTCTGGCTGCGGGATAAGGGCATGACCCTGGTCAACGACTGGCTGACCCAGGGCCGCAAGTTCGATGCGGTCGTCTCCAACAATGACGAAATGGCCATCGGTGCCGCCATGGCCCTGCAACAGGCCGGCGTCGCCAAAGGCAGCGTGTTGATCGCGGGTGTCGACGGTACGCCGGACGGCTTGAACGCCGTGAAGAAGGGCTCGCTGGCCGCTTCCGTGTTCCAGGACGCCAAGGGTCAGGCCGACGGCTCCATCGATACCGCGGTGAGAATGGCGAAGAACGAGCCGGTCGAGCCGGCGGTCTGGGTGCCGTTTCGCCTGATCACGCCGCAAAACGTTGACCAGTTCAAATAGTCCGTCCGTTCAATAACAACAATAAGCCCGCAAGGTGGCGACCGCGACCTTGCTGATGGAGTACCTGATCATGTTCGCTTCAGCGACTGCTTCGAGCACCCCTTTGACGGGGAGCCCGCCCACTGCACTACCTGTCGAAGAGCCGTACCTGCTGGAGATCCTCAACGTCAGCAAGGGTTTCCCCGGTGTGGTGGCGTTGTCCGATGTGCAACTGCGGGTACGTCCCGGTTCTGTGCTGGCGCTCATGGGCGAGAATGGCGCGGGCAAATCCACCCTGATGAAAATCATCGCCGGCATCTACCAGCCAGACGCCGGCGAACTGCGCCTGCGGGGCAAACCGTTGGTGTTCGAAACACCACTGGCAGCGCTTCAGGCCGGGATCGCAATGATCCACCAGGAACTCAACCTGATGCCGCACATGAGCATTGCCGAAAACATCTGGATCGGCCGCGAGCAGCTCAACGGCTTGCACATGATCGATCACCGGGAAATGCACCGCTGCACGGCGAAACTGTTGGAGCGCCTGCGGATCAACCTTGATCCCGAAGAGCTGGTCGGCAATCTGAGTATCGCCGAGCGGCAGATGGTCGAGATCGCCAAAGCCGTGTCCTACGACTCCGACATCCTGATCATGGACGAACCGACATCGGCCATCACCGACAAGGAAGTCGCTCATCTGTTCTCGATCATTGCCGACCTGAAAAGCCAGGGCAAAGGCATCATCTACATCACCCACAAAATGAACGAAGTGTTCGCGATCGCCGATGAAGTGGCGGTGTTCCGCGACGGTGCCTACATCGGCCTGCAACGTGCCGATTCCATGGACAGCGACAGCCTGATTTCGATGATGGTCGGTCGCGAGTTGAGCCAGTTGTTTCCGGTGCGTGAAAAGCCGATCGGCGATCTGTTGCTGTCGGTGCGCGACCTCAAGCTCGATGGCATCTTCAAGGGTGTTTCCTTCGACCTGCATGCCGGGGAAATCCTGGGCATTGCCGGGTTGATGGGCTCCGGCCGGACCAACGTGGCCGAAGCGATCTTCGGCATCACGCCCAGCGACGGTGGCGAGATCCGCCTCGATGGCGAGGTGGTGCGCATCAGCGATCCGCACATGGCGATCGAGAAGGGCTTCGCGCTGTTGACCGAGGATCGCAAACTCAGTGGTCTGTTCCCGTGCCTCTCGGTGCTGGAAAACATGGAAATGGCGGTGCTGCCGCACTACGCCGGCCACGGGTTCATCCAGCAAAAAGCCTTGCGCGCCTTGTGCGAAGACATGTGCAAGAAGTTGCGGGTGAAAACCCCGTCGCTGGAACAGTGCATCGACACCCTGTCGGGCGGCAATCAGCAGAAAGCCTTGCTGGCCCGCTGGCTGATGACCAATCCGCGAATCCTGATTCTCGACGAGCCGACCCGCGGCATCGACGTCGGCGCCAAGGCCGAGATTTACCGGCTCATCGCCTACCTCGCCAGCGAGGGCATGGCGGTGATCATGATTTCTTCGGAACTGCCGGAAGTGCTCGGCATGAGCGACCGGGTGATGGTCATGCACGAGGGCGACCTGATGGGCACCCTCGACCGCAGCGAGGCGACTCAGGAGCGGGTGATGCAACTGGCTTCGGGCCTGTCCTCGGTTCATTAATGGATACCGCTGGCGGCCGAGGCCGCCGTCGATGATGCGATAGAAAGGTGAGTGGTTATGAACGCGATACTGGAAAACAAACCGGCCACGGCACCGGTCAAGAGTCGTCGGCGCTTTCCGACGGAACTGAGCATTTTCCTGGTGCTGATCGGCATTGGCCTGGTGTTCGAACTGTTCGGCTGGATCGTGCGCGACCAGAGCTTTCTGATGAACTCCCAGCGGCTGGTGTTGATGATCCTGCAAGTGTCGATCATCGGTCTGCTGGCGATTGGCGTGACCCAGGTGATCATCACCACCGGTATCGACCTGTCGTCGGGCTCGGTGCTCGCGTTGTCGGCGATGATAGCGGCCAGTCTGGCGCAGACCTCGGATTTCGCCCGGGCGGTGTTCCCGTCACTGACCGATTTGCCGGTCTGGATTCCGGTGATTGCCGGGCTCGGTGTCGGGCTGCTGGCGGGGGCGATCAACGGCAGCATCATCGCCATCACCGGGATTCCGCCGTTCATTGCCACACTGGGCATGATGGTGTCGGCCCGTGGCCTGGCGCGTTACTACACCGAAGGCCAGCCGGTGAGCATGCTCTCGGATTCCTACACGGCGATCGGCCACGGCGCGATGCCGGTGATCATCTTTCTGGTGGTGGCGGTGATCTTCCACATCGCGCTGCGCTACACCAAATACGGCAAATACACCTACGCCATCGGCGGCAACATGCAGGCGGCGCGCACGTCCGGTATCAACGTCAAACGCCATCTGGTCATCGTCTACAGCATCGCCGGGTTGCTGGCGGGGCTGGCCGGCGTGGTGGCTTCGGCTCGCGCCGCCACCGGACAGGCCGGGATGGGCATGTCCTATGAGCTGGATGCGATTGCCGCCGCAGTTATCGGTGGTACCAGTCTGGCGGGCGGGGTGGGGCGCATCACCGGCACGGTGATCGGCGCACTGATCCTGGGGGTGATGGCCAGCGGGTTCACGTTTGTCGGGGTCGATGCGTATATCCAGGACATCATCAAGGGACTGATCATCGTGGTCGCGGTGGTGATCGACCAATACCGCAACAAGCGCAAGCTCAAACGCTGAAGTCCATCATCCCGGCCTTGGAAAAGGGATGCGCGTAAAACAGTCAAGCCGATCGGAAGATCGGCTTTTTTGTGTCTGCGAAAACTGCAGAGGCGGCAAAGTCGTTCAGGGTTTCTTTTCTTCCATCCCATCCTTTGAGCCACTGGATGTTTGCGCATCCTTCTCTGTCTCGTGGGACTCTGCACCGGAGTTCGACCCCGAGGCTTCCTCACCCTTTTTGTCGGCCTTGTCTTCCTTGGATTCGGTGCCTCCCTGATTGACTCCAGGAATGCCGGTTGGCGGGACGCTGCTTCCCGCCATTGCAAGCGGTGCGGTGGCAGACAAAAGACTTCCAAGCATGAGGGCTGCAATGGTTCTGTTCATCGTCGGGGCTTCCGCGTCGGTTGGATTTACCTTGGAAAATCAGAGGCGAAACAAAGTGCCGAGCGGCTGACGGGCGGGAGAGGTGGGAGACGGGTGGCTGTGTAGCCGCGCATCTGTGTGGAGAGCCTCCGGTCGAGCATGGCTGCAACAGGCGGCAAATTGCTGGCCCCCGAATGTTTCAAGTCCCGGCAAACTCGCCTTTTTTCAAAAGGTTAGGTGGGCTATATGCGGACGATTGTCATCACCGTAGCAACGCTTTCCCTCGCTCTGTTCGCGTTGGAGGCCCAGGCCAGGGAACTGAGCAAGAGCCATCGTTTTGCGTGTACCTGGGGTTCGGACATCGCCGCCGGTGCGCAACAATCGAAGCTTTCGGGCATTTCTCTTTATGGTGCGCGCAAGCGCTTGCAGGCGCGCAAGTTCCAGCAACCGTGGATGCGCATGACCGCCATGGGCATCACCGAGCAGACCTACGACAGCGCGTCGCGGCTCAAGCCGGCGGCCGTCAAGCAGACCTACTACGAACAGTGCGTTCGGCACGAGCTGGCCCAGCGTTGAACGCAAAAGCCCGGCCTGAAGAGGTCGGGCTTTTTCATGTCCGGTGCAATGAGAGCGTCACTTGTCACTTTCGCAATTGACCATCCACGACACGCCAAAACGATCCACCAGCATGCCGAAGCGCGCTGCCCAGAAGGTGGCTTCCAGCGGCATGTCGACACGACCGTCCTTGGCCAGGGCGTTAAACACCCGTTCGGCCTCGGCGATGCTGTCGACATTCAGGGAAATCGAGCAACCGCTCATGCCTTGGGTCGGGCGGTCGGGCGTGGTGTCCGACGCCATGAGCATCTGATCGCCGACTTTCAGGCAGGTGTGGATGATCAGGTTGTGATGCTCTTTGGGGACATGTTCGGCGGCTGGGGTTTCGCCGAAGGTCATCATCGCTTCGAGTTTGCCTTGCAGGCATTGCTCGTAAAACGTGAAGGCCGCGCGGCAGTCGCCGTTGAAGATCAGGTACGGGTTGATTTTCATGAGGGTGCTCCCGAATAGGCAGTTAGACGCGGCGCGGCCGGGTGTGTCGAAGCAGCGTCATGGATTGACTCCATCCAGCAAAGCGTTAGAACGCCGGATTGCCAGCCGATGCTGCAAGAATTTCCTTTCGGGGTGACCGATGGTCTGCGGGGAGGGGCGTCAGGAGTCGCGCGGGTTCTTCTGTACCGCGGCGCCCGCCACCCGGGCGGCAGGTCGGGTTTGCATCAGCGCATCGATCGCCTTGCGATAGTTCTGTCCGCCCAGCGCCATGCTGTTGTTGTGCGTTGCGCCCGGCACCAGCAACAGGCGTTTCGGTTGTCGGGCAGCGGCGAACAGTTGCTCGCTGAAGCGTGACGGCACGAATGCGTCGGCCAGGCCGTGCACCACCAGCAGCGGCATGTGGATCTCGGCGATCTTGTCGATGGAATCGAATTTCTGCGACAGCAACCAACGCACCGGAAGAGAGGTATTGGCCACGGCAGCCGCGACATCCGCCAGTGACGTGAACGTGGATTCGATAACCAGTCCCCGCACCGGCAGTGGGGTGTGATTTCTGGCAGCATCGCGGCCAAGTTCGGCAGCCAGATCGATGGCGACAGCGCCCCCCAGCGAATGCCCGTAGATCAGGCGTTTGTTCGGGTCCGGTTGCAACAGCTGGAAGCGTTCCCAGGCCACCCGCGCATCTTCGTACACCGTGCTTTCCGACGGCAGGTCGCCATGGCTCTGGCCGAAGCCGCGATAGTCGATGGCCAGTACCGAATAACCTGCTGCGCGCAATTGCTCGATACGAAACAGTTGCCCGGTGAGGTTCCAGCGTACGCCGTGCAGATAAAGAACGGCCGGAGCATCGGCGCGCTCCGCCGGCCACCACCAGGCGTGAATGTTTTGCCCGGCCTTGAAGCTTTTCGGTTTCAGATCGAGTTCCTGCACGCTGCCGGGCAAGCCGTGATACCAGCCGGCGGTGCCCGGTTCGATGCGGAACAACAGCTTGCGTTCGGTGTGTTCCAGCACGGCACAACTCGCCGGCACGCCGATGATCAGGGCGGCCATGCAGGCGAACGCCAGACGGCGGCGTCGAAGTCGGGTCATGAAGGCAAGGAACATTAAACGTTTCACCACGGCGTGGACAAAGAACGCTTTTTACCAGATGCCTAGACTCGCGCGTGACATTTTCGACCACCGCACGCCTGCAACGATTACAAAATGCTGCAACGACTCAGTCGATCTTCAGCACGATCTTGCCGATGTGGTCGCCCGCTTCCATGTGCGCATGGGCCTTGGCTGCGTCGGCGAGCGGGTAGACCTTGTCGATGATCGGCAGGCAGCGTCCGGCGGCGAGCACCGGCCAGACGTGTTCGCGCAACTGATCGGCGATGGCAGCTTTTTCCGCCGAGGTACGTGCGCGAAGCAGGGAGCCGGTGACCACTGCGCGCTTGCCGAGGATCGCCAGCAGATCGATGTCATTGGCCCGCGCGCCACCGAGGAAACCGAGCATCACCAACCGCCCATCCATCCCCAAGGCGCTGATATTCCCGTTGAGGTACGAGCCGCCCATGATGTCGAGGATCACATTGACGCCCTGGCCGGCGGTTTTTTCAGCGATGACAGCGGCGAAATCCTGTTCCCGGTAGTTGATCGCTTCGCCGCCCAGATTGTGGATCGCTGCGCATTTGTCCGCACTGCCGGCGGTGGCGAAGGCTTCGATGCCAAACTCGCGGCACAGCATCAACGCGGTGGTGCCGATGCCGCTGGTTCCGCCGTGGATCAAGGCGCGCTGGCCACGGCTGGCGCTGCCGAGGCCGAACAGATTGGCCCACACCGTGAAAAAGGTTTCCGGAATTGCAGCTGCCTGAATCCAGTCCAGCCCATCGGGAATCGGCAGGGCCTGGCCGGCCGGGACCGTGCAGTATTCGGCGTAACCTCCGCCATTGGTCAGCGCGCAGACCCGGTCACCGACCGCGAATGTGCTGACGCCGTTGCCAATCGCCACGACTTCGCCGGCTACTTCAAGGCCAGGAATCGGGTTCATGCCGGGCTTCATCGGGTATTTGCCGGCACGTTGCAGGGCGTCGGGGCGATTGATGCCGGCGGCGTGTACGCGGATCAGTATTTCGCCTTCTGCGGCGACCGGCAGCGGGACGCGTCGGGATTGCAGAACTTCGGGCCCGCCCGGTTCGGTGATTTCGATTCGGGTCATTTCGGTAGGCAACGTCATTTTCGATTCCTCTTGAAACAAGTGATCAGTAGATGGGAGCACAGGCAGGGCGCAATGATTCCCCTCATTGGGCGCAGCAGCGTTGTTCGACGGAGGAGGGCAGCAGTTTCATGGCGTGCTCAAGTATCAGCGCGATCACGATGGCACCGCCGGCAATCACAAAGAGCAGGACATGCTGTCCGCCCGTGGCGTTGAACAGCGCCGAATAGGCGAATCCGGCCAGCGCCTGAAACGTGGCGAACGACACCGTGGCGCGGCTCCACGCCACCTGTTGGCGATGATGATCCGGCACCAGCTCATGCACCCGGGCCAATGCCAGCGGGACAATGCCCGGTGGAAACGAACCGAGGATCACCGCCAGCAGCGCCAAGGCGAGGAACGAATGCGAAATGGCCAGCAAGCCAAGGGTGATCGCCTGCACCACCAGCACCAGACGAATGCCGGTCCGCGCGCCGAGATGATCGGCGAGGAAGCCATAACTCACCGGGCCGACGATGGCGCCCAGCCCGTACATGATCCAGACCAGCGCGCCGACGTGCGCCCCGGCGCCCAGTCCACGGGCGACGTAATCCACCAGGAAAACCATGGCCGGTACCAGCCCGGCGGCCATGAACGCGTACTGGGCAAACAGCAGATAAACAGCAGGCGGTGTCGATTCGACCGGATCCACCTGAGCCGTTGCGGTGGTTGCATGGGGCAGCTCTGAGGGCCAGCCGAACCAGCTCAAAGCCGTCAGTGCAAGCGACAATACGCCCAATCCCAGCCAGGTCGCCTCCAAACCCAGACTTAACAGCAGCGGAACAATCGTGCCCGAGCCGGCGATACCCAGACCGATGCCGAGGAAAATTGCCCCGCTGGCCAGGCCTTTGCGCGCGGCCGGTACGTGGGGCAGCACGGTCGCGGCCACCAGCACCATGATCGCGCCGCCCGCGATACCGGACAGCAGGCGCCAGCCGAAATACCAGCTCACCGACACCGGGTACGCACAGGCGAAAAACGCCACGGTCACCGCCAGCATCATCAGCCGCAAGGCGTTTCTCTGGGTGAGCCGGCGTGCCAGCGGTCGGCCGAGGAGGGCGCCGATCAGGTAACCGACCAGGTTGGCCGCGCCGAGATAGACCACATCATGGGCGGAAAACCACTGCGCCTGAATCAGCGAAGGGATCAGCGGCGTGTAGGCGAAACGCGCCAGACCGATGCTGACCAGGCTGGCGCAGAGTCCGGCGAAGATCGCCAGCCAGACACTCGTGTCCGGACGTTCAGGCGAAGCAGTTGAAGTGCGCATGACGGCAATCCTGTGGAAAGGTTTATGGCGTCCAGCATATCGGCTATCGTTGCTGCGTTAATGCAGCGAGTTTGCGTGGTTACGATGCGTTTATGCATCAATGGAGAACGGTATGAACTGGGATGACGCACGGGTATTTCTTGCGGTCTGCCGCGAGTCGACATTACGCGGCGCCGCGCGCGTGCTGGGCGTGGATCAGGCGACGGTCGGGCGACGCATCACCGCACTGGAAAAGTCGCTGGGCGCGACCTTGTTCCTGCGCACCTCCGAGGGCTATGCACTGACGGCCGTCGGCGAAGCGGCGCTCAAGTCGGTGGAAAAAATGGAGCATTCGGCGCTGGAGCTGGAGCGGCGTATCCAGGGCCTGGACGATCGCCTGACCGGCAGTGTGCGAGTCAGCACCACCGATTCGCTGGCCATCGATTTCCTGATCCCGGCCATTGCGCAGTTGCACGAACGGCATCCGGACGTGCGCGTACAACTGGACGCCTCCACGCAGATCCTCAGCCTGGCCAAACGCGAAGCGGACATCGCCGTGCGCAACACCCGCCCGGACAACCCGGACCTGATCGCCCGGCGCATCGCGCGCTGGCCGGTGGGGCTGTTTGCCTCGCAGGCCTATGTCGACAGGCATGGTGTGCCGGCGCCGGGCAGTGCGTTTGAGGGCCATGATCTGGTGGTGTACCAGCCATATCTGCAAGGCAACAAGGACCTGACCCTGGTGACTGAGCCCGTGACTCGCGGGCGGATCGTCGCCGGTCTGAGCTCCAGTCTGCTGGTCCGACGCTCGATTGCCGCCGGTCTGGGTGTAGGAGAAATTCCGGTCTACATGGGCGAGCGCGATGGTCTGCTCAGGCTGTGGCCGGAGCGTACGCGGCCGTTGCCTTATGAAGTGTGGCTGGTGACCCATGCGGATTTGCGCCATACCGCGCGGGTCAGGGCGGTGATCGAGCAGATTGTCGAAGCGTTTGCGCTGGAGAATGAGTAGTCCTTGATGCCGTGTAGGACGGCTACATCAGCTGACGATCTTGCCTACAACAGCGCCAGAATCCGCTGGCTTGTGAGTTTTTTGGCCGGGCCCTATCGTTTCTCACACCCGGAGTGAACAGGTGAAATGCTCCGAGGTAATCAATCCAGGGAAGTGTTGATAAACGTCAGAGGTGCGGAATTGATTGCAAGGGAATTCAGCCAATTTCAAGCAAGCGACATGGCCGGGCAAACGGATAGTAGTGAGTCTATGAACTACATAACGCGAGACGAATTCAGCGCCAGGATCGAGGTCATCGAGACACGAATCGATGCACGGATCGAATCCATGTCCGCCAAGATCGATGGCTTTCTGACCCAGCAGGCCGAGCGGGACAAGGTGCGGTTGGAGCAGGAGCAGTCTCAGGAAGCTGCTCGATTGGAGTTGGAAGCAACTCGACTGGAGCGAGAGCGCTCTCAGGAAGCCGCTCGTCTGGAACGAGAGCGCTCTCAGGAAAAAGTTCGACTGGAACAGGAGCAGGCTCGGAAAGAGGCTCGGCTGGAGCGAGAGAGGACTCAGGAAGAAGTCCGCCTGACTCGGGAGCGGTATCTGGAGGATTTTCGCCAGGAGCAAGAAAGGATTCGGCTGGCAAGGGAAAAGGCCAATGAAAAAGCCTGGCTGGAGCGAGAGAAGACTGAGCAAAGAATTCGTCTGGCGCAGGAAAAGGTTCATCAGGAGCGCGACAAACGTTATGCGTTGATGACGGCTCGTATGGATCGATCCCTGGAGCGTATAGACGAGGCAATGAGAATGGTCTCGACGAACAAGGCGAATTACTGGGCCGCGACCACCGTACACTTTCTGGGGATGGTTGCCATTCTCGTCGGGTCCTACTACGCGAATCAGGCAAACGTGCTCGTCACGATGCAGACAACCCTGGCAATGGTTCAGTCGGTGAAAGAGGCTGGAAATTCTGCCCCGGCAGTGCTGATGACCTTGCCTGCAGAATGAAAAACGGCCTTCAACGAAGGCCGTTTTTTCGAGTGATGAAAACCACGGGCTTATGGCATTTCCGGCAATTCCTGCGGGCGCAGGTCAAACACCAGGACCTCGGCATCATGGCCATTGCTCAGGGTCAGTGCCTGTTCTTCACGAACCCGCACGCCGTCGCCTTCCTTCAACTGCACGCCGTTCAGTTCAACGCTGCCGCGAGCAACGTGCACGTAGGCATAGCGGTTGGCAGGCAGCTTGAGGGTGACGCTTTCCTGGCCATCGAACAGCCCGGCATACACCCGTGCATCCTGGCGCACTTTCAGCGAGCCGTGGCTGCCTTCGGGTGAAATGATCAGTTGCAGGCGACCGCGTTTTTTCTGTTCGCTGAAGTGCTCTTGCTGGTAACGCGGTTTCGCGCCGCTGACGTCCGGCACGATCCAGATCTGCAGGAAGTGCACAGGCTTGGTCGCCGAGTGGTTGAACTCGCTGTGGGCCACGCCGCTGCCGGCGCTCATCAGTTGCACATCGCCGGGGCGGATCACCGAACCGGTGCCGAGGGTGTCCTTGTGTTCCAGGGCGCCTTCGAGCACATAGGAGAAAATCTCCATGTCACGGTGCGGGTGCTGGCCAAAGCCCTTGCCGGCGGCGACGCGGTCATCGTTGATCACCAGCAGGTCGGAGAAACCCTGTTCACGCGGGTCACGGTAGCTGGCGAAGGAAAAGGTGTGGAACGACTTCAACCAGCCATGATTGGCCAGACCACGGTCGGAAGCTTTACGAAGGGTCAGCATGATGAAATCTCCTTTCAGGACGTTGATTCGTCCGAGTGAGGAGAAGGTTAATGGTTACCATGCGATACAATAAGTAGATGAAAATTGAAACACTGTCCGTTTTGAGTTGACAGTTGTGAGCACTGGATCACGCATTCTTTTCCAACGGTTCCACCGTATCTGGCCATAATGCGCACACTTATGATTCCACATAGATTTTGGTGATACCCCCATGAAGACCGTGGCAATGGTGCTGTTTCCGGAATTTCTGCTGCTCGACATGGCCGGGCCGCTGGAGGTCTTTTCGGTTGCCAACCGCTACCTGAAACCGGAGGCCCACTATCACCTGACCACTCTGGGCACCGAGCGCGGGCCATTGCGTGCGTCCAATGGCGTCCTCGTGCACACCGATCGGCATATCGACGAAGCCAATGAGCGCTACGACTTGCTGCTGGTGCCGGGTGGCCCTGGCGCCTACAACGAAAAACACCCGCCGTTGCTCGACTGGCTGCAAGGCGCGGTCAAGCGAGCTGGGCAATATGGCTCGATCTGTACCGGCGCCTTCGTGCTGGGTCACGCCGGCTTGCTCGACGGCTATCGTGTGACCACCCACTGGAATTACACCGAACGCCTGATCAAGGGGTTTCCGAAGGCAAACGTCGCGACCGACCAGATTTTTGTCGCGGATCGCAACCTGATCACCTCCGGAGGCGTCACGGCCGGCATCGATATGGCGTTGGCGGTGGTCGCCCGCGATCATGGCAAAAAGGTTGCCCAGGACGTGGCCAAGGTGCTGTTGGTGGTGATGAAACGTCAGGGCGGGCAAGCGCAGTTCAGCCCGTTGATGGCGGCAGTGGCGCCCCAGGAAACCCCGATCACCCGGGTGCAGAATCATGTGCTGGAGCATCTGGAGGAAGCCTTCACCGTCGAGCGCATGGCAGGTCTTGCGAACATGAGTGCACGGCACTTCGCCCGGGTGTTCGCTCGCGAGGTCAACATGACGCCCATGGAATTCCTGCAAAGTGCGCGTATCGATTGCGCGCGAAATCTGCTGGAAACCAGCGATCTGCCGCTGAAAACCGTCGCCTACAAAAGCGGTTTCGGCAGTGTGCGGCACATGCGTTTTCTGTTCGGCGAAAAGCTCGGGCTGACCCCGACGCAATATCGCGAACAGTTCAGCTAGAGCAGTTCTGTCCGTTACGGGCATCCGGATGTCCGTGCTGGACCCCGCGTAGTGGTTGTACCGTCATCGAGGCCTGCGAAGATAACGGACATGAACAGCCTCAACGAATTGAACTCGGCGTCGGTCCTGCGTTTCGGGCCGTATGCGTTCCATTTGCGCCAACGGCTGATCCTCGAAGGGGATCGGCAATTGCGCATGGGCGGTCGTGCGCTGGACATTCTGCAAGTGCTGGTCGAGCGCGCCGGACGGGTGGTCAGCAAAGAGCAATTGATCGCGCTGGTGTGGCCGACGTCGGTGGTCGAGGAGATCAACCTGCGGGTGCACATCGCCGCGTTGCGCCGGGCCCTCGGTGATGGTGAAAACGGTCAGCGCTACATCGTAAATGTGCCGCAATGCGGGTACAGTTTCGTGGCACCGGTGCAGGGCGACAGCGTCGCCCAAGTGGTGTTCGAAAGCCTGCAAGCGCCCCAACACAATTTGCCCGCGCGGCTGACGCCGGTCACCGGGCGCGATTCACTGGTCGGTGGTCTGGTCCGGCAACTGCCGTTATCCCGGCTCCTGACGGTGACGGGACCTGCCGGCGTCGGCAAGAGCACCGTGGCGTTACGCGCAGCGGAACTGCTGCTGCAACATTTTCGAGACGGCGTGTGGCGGGTGGATTTGTCGCAGATCGACGAAGACACCCCGCTCCTCGATCACCTGCTGAAAACCCTCGACATCGATTTCCCCACCCTGGCCGCGCGCCACGCCTTGTTGGTGCTGGATAATTGCGAGCACCTTCACGCAACCTGTCGGAGCTTGCTGGAAACATTGCTCGACGCCGCGCCCCGTCTGTCGATCCTGGCCACCAGCCGCGAACCGTTGCGTCTCGGTCTGGAAGTCCTCCAGCCGCTGCCACCCCTGACCCTTCCCAAAGCCTCGGCCCTCAACAGCGTCGCCGAGGTCATGGGCTATTCGGCGGTGCAGCTGTTTGTCAGTCGTGCCCGTGCGCGTCAACACGGCTTCAGTCTGCGTGAGCAGGATCTGGAAACGGTGCGCGATATCTGTCGGCGGCTCGACGGTCTGCCATTGGCGATCGAACTGGCAGCCGCGCAGATCGATGCGCTGGCGCTGGTCGGCCTTCAGACGCAACTGGATCAAGGCCTGCAAGTTCTGAGTCACGGTCGCCGCACCGCCGTGACACGCCACCAGTCGATGAAGGCTGCGCTGGACTGGAGCTATCAGCGCTTGAGCGAACAGGAACAACGCGTGCTGCAACGCTTGTCGGTGTTCAAGATGGCATTCACCCTGGATGCCGCCATCGGCGTGATCAGTTGCGCGCAATTACCACCCTCGACACTGGTGGCAGTGGTCGAGCAGTTGGCGGCCAGGTCATTGCTGACAACGGACCGATCCAGCGGAGCACTGCGCTATCGAATGCTCAACACCACGCGCCGCTATGCCCGCGAACAGCTGGAGCAGGGCGGCGAACTGAGTGATGTCGAGCGTCGGCACGCGCGCTACCTGGGCCGTACCCGGCCAGCCTCAAGCGGCCGACTGACCGCGCAGTTCGTCGAGCAGTAAACGCACCTTGCGCAAATCCGGGGTGGCATAGCCTTCGGTGAAGCGCTGGTAGATCGGTGTCAGCAATTCGAGTGCCTCATGGTAGCGCGACTGGCGCTGCCACAACTGCGCCAGCGACGTCGCGCTGCGCAGTTCCCAGGCCAGGGCGCCTTGCGTCCGCGCAATCTCGAGCGATTGCTGCAAGGCGCTTTCGACCGTGTGATGACAGGGCGAATCAGCCGCCAGCAATCGCTCGGCCCGAGCCCGCAAGATCTCTGCCGTGCTCCATCCGGCCGCGCCACTTTGTGCTCGTTCGAGCAACGCATCATCAACGAAACCCGGATCCAGCGTGACCATGATTTCCCTGACCAGGCCGCTGTCGGCAGGCGGGATGGCGGGGGCGTTGTCGGCGTCGATCACCTGCGCGTAGTGCCGGGCCCACGTGTAGAACAGCAGCACAGAATGCTTCTGCGCCTGTTCGAGCAGCAGTTGCAGCAGCGCGCGGGCGTTTTGTACGTCGCCGTTGTAATGGGCGATCAGGCACGAGGCGAGTGCCAGGGTGTAGCAGATCGAGGTGCCGTGGTTGATCTGCACCGCGATGTCCAGCGCCTGCCGCGCCGTGCGCCAGGCCTGCTCGGGAAAACCTTGCAGCCACAACACTCGGGCGAGGACGGTCAGCGAGGCGACGCTCTGATCGTATTGCACGCCGAAACCGTGAGTGAAACGGTTGAGATGGCCGCTGTGGGCCATGCGCTGAATGACCTGTTCGGCGTGGATTCGCGCCTGATGCTGATCGCCGGCGTAATGCAGCGCGAGCACCCGCAAGCGGTGGGTACTCAGGGACAACTGCGCATCGCCGTGCACACCGAGGCTTTCGAATTGCTCGCTCTGCTCCAGCGCCATCTGGTAATGCCCGCAACTGAGATTGACCGCCATGTGCCCCGACACGGCGCGCAATTGCCCGGCCTTGTCGTCGTGCCTTTCCGCCAAGAGACGGGCACTGGCAAAGGCTTCGATGGTTTCCGGCGTGCCGCCCCAGGTGTGATAGCAGGCGCTGCCGAGGGCCAGTTTCAAGGCGATTTCCAGTCGCGGGCAGGGCTCGTCGGAGGACGCCAGCAACGCGAGTGCCCGGCGCACATGAACGCCGTACTCCTTGAGCAGGGACAGCTCCTGCCACAACGGCGCCGATGTCGCCGTCAGGCGCACGCCGAGCGCGCGCGAGCCTTGGTCATTCAACGTCCAGTCCAGTGCTGCTCGCAAGTCTTCAAGACCACGGGCGTAACGCTCGATCCAGACTTCGGTCGCTGTGTTTTCCCAATCGGCCTGGGCCTGATGCATCAGCGCCAGGCTGCGTTCGGCATGGCGTTCGCGGGTTTCGCCGAGCTCGGTGGCCTGGTCGAGTTTTTCCAATGCATAGCGACGAGTCGTGTCGAGCAGGCGATAAAACACTTCTTCATCACCGACCTCGACGTTGAGCAGCGACTTGGCGACCAGTTGCGTGATCGAGGCAAACACTTCGTTCGACTCGATGTGCTGACCGACGATAACCGCCGCCGCCGATTCCAGCGTGAACGCGCCACGAAACACACCCAGTCGACGCAGACCGGTCTGTTCGCAGGCGTTGAGCAGATTGAAACTCCAGTCCAGCGTAGCGCGCAGGGTTTCATGCCGGCCGAGGCGCGTCTGATTGCCCGCCGGCAAACGCCCCTGAAGCTGACTCAGCAAACCGTCCAGCCCAAGGCCCGCGACCTGCGCGGCGGCCAGTTCCAGTGCCAGCGGAATGCCGTCCAGCCGTCGACAGATGTCGATGATCAACGGCAGATCAGCGTTACCCGGTTCAAAGTGTTCGTGCGCCGCCATCGCCCGTTCGACGAACAGTTGCAGCGCAGAAAATCCCATCGCCTGATCGCGGTCGAGCACTGCAATCGGTGGCGGGCAATCGAGAGATTCCAGGCGCTGCACATACTCGCCCTCGGCGCGCAGGCTTTCGCGGCTGGTGGCCAGAATGTGCACCTGCGGCGCGCCACGCAGAATGCTTTCGCTGAGCAACGCCACGGCGTCGATCAAGTGCTCGCAGTTATCGATCACCAGCAGCATCTGCCGCTCGCGCAGGCTGTTGATCAGGCAGGCCATCGGTTCACTGTCATGCAGCGAAAGGTCCAGCAGGGCGGCGAGGTGCGAGCAGATCGAAGCGGGATCGTTGAGTGGCGCCAGATCCAGCAGACGAATCCCGTCGCGATAACGGCCGATCAGCTGTTCGGCGACGCGCAGGGCCACGGTGGTCTTGCCGATGCCGCCGGGGCCGACCAGGGTGATGCAGCGCTGGCGCGGCAGTTGCGTCATCAGGCTGTCGACCACCGACTGGCGACCGATCATCCGCGTGCGGCGCAATGGCAGGTTATGCCGGCCAATAGTGGCGGCGGGGCGTTGTTCAATCGATTGCAGCACGACCGGCGCGACGAAACTGTAGCCGCGCTGCGCCACCGTGACGATGTAGCGTTGCCCGGCCTGACCGTCGCCGAGGGCCTTGCGCAACGCGGCCATGTGTACCCGCAGATTGATGTCTTCCACCACGCTGTCCGGCCAGACCCCGGCGATCAGCTGCTGCTTGCTCACCACCTCGCCGGCGTGGGCCAGCAGGATCAGCAGAATGTCCATGGCGCGGCGGCCCAGGCGCAAAGGCTGGTCGCCTTCAAGCACCAGCCGCTGGCCGGGATGGATCCGATAGGGGCCGAAACCGATGGCCTGATTCGGGGAAAGACTCAACCGCTCACTCCTTCGACGTTTTTTATGATCCTGGTCCGCCTCGGTGAAGAATCCGTGACGGGCAGGGCGGGGAGCGACTCGAGGGTCACGCAAGCCGTCTAATCCGCAGTATCCGCGCATATTCCTCAGGATTTGTCGCCAGTGCAACGTGCGCACAATGCACGCGCCCCGGCATCGCTCGGCATCCAGTGCCGTCACCACTGTATTTAAAGGCCGGAACCCGTGCCGGAACCCGTGCCGGTTCACCCGACAGCCGGGAAAAATTAACAACGATTAACTCGTCCGCGCCCGCTTCAGAGCCAAAACTCCGGGGCAATGGAATGCATACGTCCGGAGGACGCTGCGATGAGCAAGGTAGTGGTGGTCTATCACAGTGGCTACGGGCACACCCGCGTCATTGCGCAGGCAGTGGCCCAAGGTGTGGAACGCCACGTGGGCAGCACCTGCCTGTTGCTGGCGGTGGAAGACGTCGAAGCCCACTGGGATGACCTGCACCGCGCCGACGCCATCATCTTCGGCGCGCCGACCTACATGGGCAGCGCCTCGGCGGCGTTCAAGCAATTCATGGAGGCCACGGCCTCGTTCTACCTTGCCCGGCCGTGGCGCGACAAGCTCGCGGCGGGCTTCACCAATTCCGGCAGCCTGTGCGGCGACAAGCTCAACACCCTGTTGCAAATGGCGGTGTTCGCTGCCCAGCACTCGATGATCTGGGTCGGGCTCGATCTGCTGCCGGCGCGTGCGTGCGAAGGTGTGTTCGACGGCCAGTTGAATCGCCTCGGCAGCTCCCTCGGCGCCATGTCCCAATCCTGCGTCGAGCAACCGCCCGAGCAGGCACCACCACTGGAAGACCAACAAACCGCCGCGCACCTGGGCGAGCGGGTGGCGCGACTGGCTCAGCGGATGGCTCGGGAGTGAAACCGCCTCAGCGGTTTTTCATGACCTGACAACGCCACGCAAACGGATTGATCCCTTCGCTGCGGGTGAAAATGTGGCAGAAGTGCGCCTGATCGCAGAAACCGCATTCGAGGCTGATCTGCGTAAGGCTGTGGTTCGTGTGCTGGATCAACAGCTTGGCCCGGGCAATGCGCTGGGTGCGGATCCAGTCTTGTGGCGAGTACCCGGTGCTGCACTTGAACGCCCGGGAAAAATGGCTGCGCGACAGTGAGCAGGCGCTGGCCAGTTCGGTGACTTCAAGGCTGTCGCCGAGGCGTTCGAGGATCAGCTGTTTCACCAGCCGCTCACGTTGCGGGCTGAGGCCGCCGGTGCTGGTCTTGCGGGGTTCGCTGGCAGGGGCGCGGGCGACGGTTTGCTGTAAGTGAGCCATGGCCAAGGTCCGTGTCGGTGGGGAACGCACGGTCAGCGCTTTCCCTCAGGTCAATAAAACAACGCTGCGCAGAGGGATTCATTGTTTGGCGAGGGGCGAAGGCTGACGAGTTAAACGTTGTTAATTCCACTGTCAGCTCCAACTCAGCACACCGCTGCAAGTCCCCATGACGGGAACCGGGCAGGATGGCGACGATGGGGAGCGGGCCATAAGGGCCGCAGAATCGGGCTCGTTCGAGGGGATGAATATGAAAGGTTTGTTCAACGGCGCAATCGGCGTGGCGTTGGTCGGTGTGATGTCCACCGCCATGGCGCAGGCGCCGCAGGTCGGCACGCAGGCGCCAGGCTATTTTCGACTGGCGTTGGGCGATTACGAAGTGACGGCGCTGTTCGACGGCTACAACGATTTGTCGCCGAAGCTGCTGCAGGGCATGAGCCAGAGCCAGATTCGCGCCTTGCTGGCCCGCCGCTCGATTGAAACGCCGGGTGTGCAGACCGCGTTCAATGCGTTCCTGGTCAACACCGGCAAACAATTGATTCTGGTGGATACCGGCGCGGGCCAGTGCATCGGCGCCACTGCCGGCCAGCTCTCGGCGAACATGCGGGCGGCGGGCTACAAGCCGGAACAGGTCGATGCGATTCTGCTGACTCACCTGCACCTGGATCACGTCTGTGGACTGGTCGACGGCCAGCAACAACCGATCTTCGCCAATGCGACGGTTTACGCCGCCAAGGCAGAAGCCGATTACTGGCTCGACCCGCAGGCCCTCGCCAAGGCACCAGCCGGCGCGCGGGAGTTCTTCAAGATCGCTCAGGACTCTACCGCGCCATACGTCTCCGCCGGGCGCTTCAAGACATTCGCGGTGGGCCAGTCGCCGTTGCCGGGCTTGGTCGAAGCCACGCTGGAAGCCGGGCACACGCCGGGCAGTACCACTTACCGTTTTACTTCACAGAATCAGAGCATCGTGTTCATGGGGGATCTGGTGCACAACCTCGCGGTGCAGTTCGATCATCCTGAGGTAGCGATCAGCTTCGACGTCAACAGCCAGCAAGCGATCAAGAGTCGTAACGCGGTGTTCAGTGCAGCGGCAGCCAGCAAGACCTGGGTAACGGCTGCGCACTTGCCGTTCCCGGGCATCGGCCATATCACCGCGGTCGACAAACACTTCCAGTGGGTGCCGGTCGAATACGGTCCCTACAAACGCGCGGCCAAAGTGCCGCTCATCGAGTAAAGTGCCCACCTTTCACGTCAGGCTCAAACAAGGAAAACGTGCCCCATGAACCGAAACGATCTGCGCCGCGTCGACATGAACCTGCTGGTGATTTTCGAAGCATTGATGTTCGAAAAGAACCTGACCCGCGTCGCCGAAAAACTGTTCATGGGCCAACCGGCGGTGAGCGCGGCGCTGGGCCGCTTGCGCGATCTGTTCGACGACCCGCTGTTGCTGCGCAACGGTCGCGGCATGGAACCGACGGCGCGGGCGCTGGCGATTCTTCGGGAACTGCAACCGGCGATGGACGTGATTTCCGGTGCGGTCAGCCGGGCGAAGGAATTCGATCCGGCGACCAGTTGCGACGTGTTTCGCATCGGCCTGTCGGATGACGCCGAGTTCGGTCTATTTCCACCGTTGCTGCGCCAGTTGCAGGAAGAGGCGCCGGGGATCGTGGTCGTGGTGCGACGCGCCAACTACCTGCTGATGCCGACGTTGCTGGCCTCCGGGGAAATCTCCGTCGGCGTGAGTTACACCACCGATCTGCCGGCCAACGCCAAGCGCAAGAAACTGCGCGACATTCCCTGCAAGGTTCTGCGCGGCGACAACCGCCCGGGCCCGCTGACTCTCGACGAATACTGCGAGCGGCCTCATGCGATGGTGTCGTTCTCGGGGGATCTGAGCGGCAACATCGACGTGGACCTGGCCAAGGTCGGTCGCAGCCGCCGGGTGGTACTCGGCGTTCCGCAATTCAGCGGCTTGCGCGCGCTGCTGGCCGGCACCGAGATGATCGCCACCGTGCCGGACTACGCCGCGTGTGCGTTGGTCGAAGGCTGTGCGTTGCGAGCTGAAGATCCGCCGTTTCCGATTGATGCGGCGCAACTGTCGATGGCCTGGAGCGGGGTGCATGACAACGATCCGGCGGAGAAGTGGCTGCGGTCGCGGATCAGTCAGTTCATGTCGGTGACGCTGGATATTCCGGTGGTTTAAGCGTGCCGTTCGTCTGAATCAACCCGCAACCTGTTAGTTCTGACAGTGGTGCGTGCTTGTCTTCCCGTGTTTGATGGGCCAATGCCGAAGCGGCCAGTTATCAAGGGAAGTGAATATGGACACGCCGATTCCTGCGCTCACCCGTGACGATCTGCCACCACTGGCAATTGAAGAAAGTTCGAAGGGTTTCCTGGTGCCAGCGGCCGCCCGGTACAACCTGACGGTAACAATCGACTTCCCTTGGTTGCCAGGGGACTTTATTACGATCAAGGTGGCTGGAACTCCAGGTTCCGGTTCCTATACGTCGCCGCGAATCCCGATCGGCGGATTCAAACGCCCTTTTACGACCCACATTGACACCACATTGGTGGCTTTCAATCTCGGGCTGACTGTCATCGCCTTTTACACGCTTTACCGTGGCACTGAACCGTCTGTGGAATCACAACCTTTGCCGCTTTACATACCGCTCATCAACCAACTTGATCTGCCCCTGCCGGTGATTAAAGAGGCAAGCGACGAAGGTGAGGGCCGTGACCTGGATGTGAGCGAACTGACTGAGGTTACATTGCGTATCCGGTCATGGCTGCTGAGCAGGCGCGAGCAGTTCTTCTGGCTCCTGCTCACAGGTGTGAAGCCCGACGGCGATGTCTGGGAGGCCTGGTATTGGCAAGCGCCGGAGAACGTCGTCGGTAATGGATTCAGTCTCGGATATTACGAACAAAAGGTCCCTGCTGCACCGCTGCAAGGTCTGAAAAATGGCAGCGTGCTGACGTTGAGTTTTTGGGCCGGGCTGCAAAACAGTCCGGATCAATCCGATGCCCAGGCATTTGCCCATCGAAACTACATCGTACGGACTGCACCTGTGAGGGCGCCGAGGATAATGTCGGTGACGGGGCCGCAGGGGCTGATTGCCGACGGCGGGGAAACTCCGTCCAGCCGTGTCACCGTCGATGGTGTTGGCACTGACGGTGCCGAGGTTGTGCTGTTTGATGGGCAAACACGCCTGGACTCGGTTTTGGTTAACGCCGGCACCTGGCAGTTTTCAGTCACGGCATTGACTGACGGCGAACACGTCTTCAGGGCCGAATATGTTGACGGCGGAGCGTCCAACACCTGGACGATAAAGGTTGTTTTCAGCCAAGAACTGAGGATCAAGGAGGCCCCGGACAACGTCACCTTGAACCCGGCGGATGCTGAGGTGAGCCTGACCGCCGTTTTGAATGTTCCCGACGACGCCGACTTCGTCAGTGCCACTTGGGCTGCCGAACCCGGTACGCCGTCTGCCGGTTCTCGCACTACGGCTTTGGTCCCCGTAAGTGCGATGCTCATGGAAATACCGTTGCCGGTCGCACTGGTGGCTTACAGCATGAATAAAACTGCAGCTATCTCGTTCACACATGTACGAGGTACGTCGGCACCGGTTACTTCGACACCCTGGCCGCTGAAGGTTTTGCCCATACCTGAGGCGTTGCGGATTCCGCCTGTGATCGCCGAAGCGAAAGGCACTGAACTCGACCTGAAAGATGTCGTTGCCGGCGCGACTGTGCAATTTCTCACCTGGCTGGGTATTGCCACCGGACAACGGCTTGAATTGAAGCTGACCGGTTTTAATGCCAGCGGCACCGAGCACAACCTCTCCATCTGGACAGACTCGCGCAATGCGGTACATCGGGCATGGGTGACGGCAGGCCGCTACAGCACGCTCATCCGCTCCGACTACATGCTTGCGCTCGGACCCGGAAGCACCTTGTCTGTGTTGTTCGCCGTGTACATGGATCAGGTGCCGGGTTCGGTAGCGCGTATCGATTTCAAAGCGCGGGAATACACAATCAAGGACACCCGTTGACCTGAGGACAAAAGAGCACACCTGTTCAATTTTGCCCTACCTGTTCGTTGCACTATTTGCGGCAATGATCGATCAAGGGTAGGGCCATGCAACTTTCTCAGCGCAATGACCAGGCGCAAAACCTCGGCCTGCTGTTCCTGCGAGTGACCGGCGGGTTGTTTCTGCTGTTTGTCCACGGCTTGCCCAAGCTGCTGGACTTCACCGCGCAGCTGCAACTGATCGAAGACCCGTTTCACCTCGGGGCCCACCTCACTTTGATTCTGGCGATCTTCGCCGAAGTCCTCTGCCCGCTACTGATCGTCGCCGGAGTGCTGGCGCGTCTGGCGTGCTTGCCTATTCTGTTTGTGCTGCTGGTGGCGCTGCTGCTTGTGCATCCGCAATGGAGTGTGGCCGAAGGGCAGTTCGGCTGGTTGCTGTTGATCCTCTTCACCACTGTTCTGATCGCCGGGCCGGGACGGCTGGCGCTCAATGTTCGTTTGCCCGGAGTGCTCCGTTATGCCTGATGCCCAGACCCTGAAAAAACCGGGACCCGAAGAAACCGTGACGCTGATCGTCAAGCACCGGGTCAAGGCCGGTTTTGAAGCGCCTTACGAAGCCTGGCTGCGCAATATCGTCAGCGTGGCGGGGCGCGAAGAAGGGCATCTGGGCGTGGACGTGATGCGCAGCCAGCAGGGCGGCCTGGCATTGTTCACCTGCGTGCTGCGTTATTGCTCGACCGACGCGATGCAGCGCTGGCTCGACTCGCCGCAGCGTCAGAAGCTGATCGATGAAGCCGCGCCGATGCTCGCCGACGGCGACCAGACCGAAGTCAACGCAGCCAATGAATTCTGGTTCACACCGACGGCCGAAGCCGGTTCGCCGCCACCGCGCTGGAAGCAGGCGGTGGTGACGCTGCTGGTGATTCTGCCGCACACCTTGCTGGTGCCGCTGATCTGGGGGCCGCTGCTGCAACTCAATGACTTTCTCTCCAACTACGTGGTCGCCACGTTCCTGATCACCCTGACCATCGTAGTGTCGGTGGTCTACGTGTTCATGCCGCCAGTGACCCGTCTGTTTGCGCCGTGGCTAGAAGCCGGTCAGTCACACAAACACCACGAATCCAACGCAAACCCGCCGCGCTGAGCCGGCGGGTTTCGCTCCGTTTCACTTATCTCGAAGGAACTGCGATGAACGCCGATCTGATTCTGTTCAATGGCCAATTTCATACGGTAGACCGCGAAAAACCCCTCGCCAGTGCCGTGGCGATCAAGGACGGCCGCTTTGTCGTCGTCGGTAACGATACGCAAGCCATGGCCCTGCGCGGCGCCGGTACGCAAGTGGTCGACCTCAAGGGCCGCTGCGTGATTCCCGGCCTCAACGACTCGCACTTGCACCTGATTCGTGGCGGCTTGAACTACAACCTCGAACTGCGCTGGGAAGGCGTGCCATCGCTGGCCGATGCGCTGCGCATGCTCAAGGATCAGGCCGACCGTACTCCGACCCCGCAATGGGTGCGCGTGGTCGGTGGCTGGAACGAATTCCAGTTCGCCGAAAAGCGCATGCCGACCCTCGAAGAAATCAACCAGGCCGCGCCGGACACCCCGGTGTTCATCCTGCACCTGTATGACCGCGCACTGCTCAACCGCGCCGCATTGCGCGTCGCCGGCTACACCCGCGACACGCCAAACCCGCCGGGCGGCGAGATTGTGCGCGATGCCAACGGCAACCCGACCGGCATGCTGGTGGCGCGGCCGAACGCGATGATTCTGTACTCGACGCTGGCCAAGGGGCCGAAGCTGCCGCTGGAATATCAGGTCAACTCGACCCGCCAGTTCATGCGCGAACTCAATCGCCTCGGCCTGACCAGCGCCATCGATGCCGGCGGCGGTTTCCAGAACTACCCGGACGATTATCAGGTGATCGAACAACTGGCCAAAGACGACCAGTTGACCGTGCGCATCGCCTACAACCTGTTCACCCAAAAGCCGAAAGAAGAACTGACCGATTTCCAGAACTGGACCGGCAGCGTCAAGTTGCATCAGGGCGATGACTTCCTGCGCCACAACGGCGCCGGCGAGATGCTGGTGTTCTCGGCAGCCGACTTCGAAGACTTCCTCGAACCGCGTCCGGACCTGCCGCAGACCATGGAACAGGAACTGGAGCCGGTAGTGCGCCACCTGGTCGAGCAGCGCTGGCCGTTCCGTCTGCACGCCACCTATAACGAATCGATCAGCCGCATGCTGGATGTGTTCGAGAAGGTCAACCGTGACATTCCGTTCAACGGTTTGCCGTGGTTCTTCGACCACGCCGAAACCATCACCCCGCAGAACATCGAGCGGGTGAAAGCGCTGGGCGGCGGCATCGCGATTCAGGATCGCATGGCGTTCCAGGGCGAATACTTCGTCGACCGCTACGGCAAGCAGGCCGCCGAAGCCACGCCACCGATCAAACGCATGCTCGCCGAAGGCGTGCCGGTCGGCGCGGGCACCGATGCCACGCGGGTGTCGAGCTACAACCCGTGGACCTCGCTGTACTGGATGGTCAGCGGTCGCACCGTTGGCGGGCTGGCGCTGTACGAAGAAGGTTTGCCACGCACCACCGCGCTGGAACTGTTCACCCACGGCAGCGCCTGGTTCTCGTCCGAGCAGGGCAAGAAGGGCCAGATCAAGGTCGGTCAACTGGCGGACCTGGCGGCACTCAGCGCGGACTTCTTCCATGTCGAAGAAGAAGCGATCAAGTGGATCGAGTCGGTGCTGACCGTGGTCGGCGGCAAGATCGTTTACGCCGCCGGTGACTTCGAAAAACTCGGGCCGGCCAGCGTGCCGGTGCTGCCGGACTGGTCGCCAGTGGTGAAAGTCCCGGGCCATTGGCGCCCGAATTCGCCCTTGCAGGCCCAGGTTCACCAGTGCAGCGGCCCGTGCGCGGTGCATACCCACAGCCATGAAAAAGCGCGGATGTCGAATGCGCCGGTCAGCGATTTCGCCGGTTTCTGGGGCGCGTTCGGTTGCTCCTGCTTCGCGTTCTGATGCTTTTGAAAAAGCGCCGCTTTGTGTGAGCGGCGCTCCCCGCAACAACCATCCATCGAGGAGTTTCACATGAGCAACGTTCCTTACAGCCGCCTGAACAAAGACGATGCCGTTGTACTGTTGGTCGACCACCAGACCGGTCTGATCTCGCTGGTGCAGGATTTCTCGCCGAACGAGTTCAAGAACAACGTGTTGGCACTGGGCGACATCGCCAAGTTCTTCAACCTGCCAACTATCCTCACCACCAGCTTCGATTCCGGCCCGAACGGCCCGATCGTGCCTGAGCTGAAAGAGCAATTCCCGGACGCGCCGTTCATTGCCCGCCCTGGCCAGATCAACGCCTGGGACAACGAAGACTTCGTCAAGGCCATCAAAGCCACCGGCCGCAAGCAACTGATCATCGCCGGTGTGGTGACTGACGTGTGCGTGGCGTTCCCGACCCTGTCGGCCATCGCCGAAGGTTTTGAAGTGTTCGTGGTGACTGACGCTTCCGGCACTTTCAATACCACCGTGCAGCAGGCGGCGTGGGCGCGGATGTCGGCTGCCGGCGCGCACCTGTTGAACTGGTTTGCTGTGGCGTGCGAGCTGCAAGGCGACTGGCGCAACGACATGGAAGGCCTGGCGAATCTGCTGTCGAATCGCCTGCCGAACTATCGCAACCTGATCAACAGCTACACCAAGTTCACTGCCCAGTAATTGGCTGGAGAAAATGCCCGCTGAAGAGCGGGCATTTTTTTGTCTGTTGAAAAGGGCTCAGCGCTTCTGCAACCACCCCAAAAACCCACCCTTGCGAACCGGCACAGGCTTCGCCATCAACGCCAGCCGACTGTTCTGCTGCCGTACCGCCTGCAACTTGTTCAACGCCCGACCCACTTCACTGCGCTGCTCCATACAAGCGCGAGTCAGGTTCTTGTCGAGGCGATAAATGATCGAAGAGGTGAGTGCTGTGAACGTCGCTTGCGAAGGCGTATCCGCCAGAATGCTCTGCTCACCCATGACCTCACTCGGCCCCATGCGCCCGGCCTCGGTGAAGCCGTTGCCGTCCGGCACGCTGGCGCTGACCACGCCGGTGGCGATCACGAACAGGCTGTCCGGGACTTCCTCCAGATCGAGCACCACCTGCCCGGCGCTGTACTGCTGCGCGACCATCGATTCGGCGAGGCGATCGCGTTCTTCATGGCTCAGCGAGCGGAAGATTTTCACTTCATCGAGCAAGGCGCGGGCGCGGGTCGAAGGTTCGATCACACCGTCCGGGTGCCGCGAAATGCCGGCCGCTTCGAGGTGGCGGTGGGCGAGGTCGAACAGTTGATTGCGCACGTCGCTTTTCTTGCCCAGCTCGGCGATGAAACCGCTGGCCACGTATTCCGACATTTCGTCGCCGGCCTCTTTCAACACCGCTTTCGGAGCAGGCGACAGCAACAGGCTGCTGCTGCCTTGCAGCGTACGGTCGAGAGCGTCGAGTACCCGGCGCGGGCGGATGTGGTTCGGCACCTTGATGCTGATCGACACGCCGTGCAGGTTGTTCGGCCGGCTGAGGTTGACGATCTTGGCCTTGGCCGCCACCGAGTTCGGCACCACGGCCAGGGTGCCGGTGCTGGTCAGCAGGTGCGTGGCGCGCCAGTTGATGTCGAGCACCTTGCCCTCGACGCCGTCGATGACCACCAGATCATCCACCTGATACGGTTTGGTGGTGTTCAGCACGATGCCGGAAAACACGTCGGCCAAGGTGCTTTGCAGCGCGAGACCGATGACGATCGCCACCACGCCGGAAGTCGCGAGCAGGCCTTTGACCGGCAGATCCAGCACATAACCGGCGGCTGCAACAATCGCCGCCAGAAACACCAGCGCTCCGATCACGTCCTGCAACAGCCGGCCGCTGTGGCCGATGCGGCGCATCAGGATCAGGCCGATGACTTCGGTCAGCACCCGCGCGGCGTACAGCCACCAGAGAATCCCCAGTGCCGTCGCCCCGAGTTGCGCCACCGGGTCATCGGCGAACAACGGCGCCTGCAACGGGCTGACACCGGCGTTGATGGCCAGCGCGTTGAAGGCCAGAAACAACACCAGTCGCACAGCGACCCGTTGCGCGCGATGTTTGAACGGCGCGAGATGCCAGAGCAGGGTATCGAGCACCAGCAGCAGGGCGCTCCAGGACAGCAGGTGGGCAGAAAAAAGGCTCATGAGGTGAACTCCGGCGGGCACAAAAGAAAACGCCACACCCGAAGGTGTGGCGAGGGGTTGCACTCAGTTCAGATGGGTCTTGAGTTCTGCCGCTGCCTGGCGCACGGCGGCTTTCACCTCGGGGATGCCGTTCAGCGGGTTGAGCAGGCCGAAGTCGTGAATCATCCCGTTGTAGCGCACCGAGGTCACCGGTACACCGGCCGCGTCGAGGTGGCGGGCGTAGCCTTCGCCTTCGTCACGCAGCACGTCGAACTCGGCGGTCTGCACCAGCGCGGCGGGCAGGCCCTTGAGCTGTTCGGCGCTGGCGTTGAGCGGCGAGGCATGGATCTGCGCACGCTCGGCCGGGTTGGTGGTGTAGTTGTCCCAGAACCACTGCATCATGCCCTTGGTCAGGAAGTGGCCCTCGGCGAATTGCTGGTACGAGCCGTTATCGAACCCGGCGTTGGTCACCGGCCACATCAGCAACTGGAAGCGCAGGGCCGGGGTTTTCTGCTCCTTGGCCATCAGCGCCACGACCGCCGCCATGTTGCCGCCGACGCTGTTGCCGGCCACCGCCAGACGTTTGCCGTCGACTCCGATGTCCTTGCCGTGCTCGGCCACCCATTTGGTTGCCGCGTAAGCCTGATTGATCGCGGTCGGGTACTGCGCTTCCGGCGACGGCGTGTAATCGACGTACACCGCGACCGCGCCAGAGCCCACCACCAGATCACGAATCAAGCGTTGGTGCGTCGGGAAGTCGCCCAGCACCCAGCCGCCACCGTGGAAGAACATGAACACCGGCAGCTCGCCTTTGACCTTGGCCGGGCGCACCACTTTCAGGTTGATGGTCTGGCCATCGACCTTGATCGCCTTGTCGCTGACTTCAACGCCGGACAGGTCAACCTTCACCGAAGCCTGGGCGCCAGTCAGCACTGCACGGGCGTCTTTCGGGCTCAGTTGTTCGAGCGGTTTGCCACCGCCGGCGGCGAGGGCGTCGAGGAAGGCCTGAGTGTTGTGTTCGACGCCAGTGCTTTCGGCGGCGAACGCGTTGCCGATGGACAGGGCGAGGAGGGAAGCGGCGAGGGTTTTCTTGATGTTCATGTGCAATTCCTTTTTAAGTCGTTTGAGTTTTTGTATGCCTTGGGATCGGGCTGCTGTGGCGCTGGGCTTCAGGCCTCAGCAACACCGTGAGCACAGATTAATGAGGTGCCGGAAAGTGAAAAAGCGGCTATAAAGCGTTTAACTGTCAACCAGAGAGTGACAATGAACCCGTTCGAAGACATGCGTATTTTTTGCCAGGTGATGGACTCCGGCAGCTTCACGGCGGCGGCCGATCAGTTGGGCCTGTCCAAGCAGTTCGTCAGCCGTCGGTTGATGCAACTGGAGGAGCGCCTCGGCGTGCGATTGCTCAACCGCTCGACCCGGCGCCTGGACGTGACCCCGCTGGGCCAGAGCTATTACGAATCGGCGCTGCGTTTGCTTGGCGAAGTGGAATCGGTGGAGCAGGGCATCGCCGGGCAGACCGCCGAGCCGCGCGGGGCGATTCGCGTGAGTGCACCGCTGTCGTTTGCGCTGGCCCATCTGGGCTGCCTGCTGCCGCCGTTTCTGCAGCGTTATCGCGAGGTCACGGTGGAGGTGGACCTGAGCGACCGGCCGGTAGACTTGCTGGGCGAGGGTTACGATCTGGCGCTGCGCATCGGCGTGCTGGAGGACTCGACCCTGATCGCCCGACGCATCGCTTCAATCGAGCGGGTGTACTGCGCCAGTCCTGGGTATCTGGCCGAACGCGGTACGCCGGTCAAACCGGAAGACCTGCTCGGCCACGACTGCCTGCCTTACGGCCATGGGCGTTCGGTGCAGTGGCGGTTCAACGCGGGGCAGGGCAAGCCGCTGCTGGTGAATGTCACCGGGCGGATGCGCGTCAACAACGGTGAGTTGCTGCGGGATGCGGCGGTGGCGGGGATGGGGATTACCTATCTGCCGACGTTCATTGTCGGCGCGGCGCTGAAGGATGGCCGGCTGGTGCCGGTGCTGGATGAGTTTCGACCGGAACCGCTGACGCTGTCGGCGGTGTACCCGCAGCATCGTCAGGCGTCGCGACCGGTGCAGGCGTTGATCGAGTTTTTGCGGGAGCGGCTGGATAAGGCACATGCGATTTTGTAGCCGCTCAAATCTTCAGTAGCCGATAACTGTGGGAGCGGGCTTGCTCGCGAAAGCTTTCTGTCTGCCAGCGAAGAGGTTGTGTGTGCCGACGCCTTCGCGAGCAAGCTCGCTCCCACAGGTGGTGTGTTTCAACGTGAGTCAGTTGGCGCGCTTGTCATCGCCAGGCTCACCGCCGACGTGAACCCCGCGATTGTCACCGGGTTCGCCCGCCGCATGCAGGCCGTGGTCATCACCGATTTCGCCGGCACGATGTACGCCATGGTCATCACCGATCTCGCCAGCGCGGTGTACGCCATGGTCATCACCGATTTCACCGGCGCGATGCACACCGTGGTCATCGCCGATCTCTCCGGACCGATGCACACCATGGTCGTCGCCGGGCTCTGAATGCGTGCCGCTACGGCCCGATGACGCCGTATTGCCGGAATGGCCCGAGCCGTGGTCACTGCCGCTGTGGCCACTGTTGCCACCGCCGCCACTGCCACTGTTGCCGCCACTGCCGCTGCCGCCGTGACCACCACCATTGCCACCGCTGCCGCCGCCACCTCCTCCATTACCGCCACCACCGCCACCGCTGCCGCCACCTCCATTGCCGCCGCCACCGCCTCCGCTGCCACCCCCGCCGTTACCGCCTCCGCCACCTCCGCCGCTACCTCCACCACCACCGCCACCACTTCCCCCATCCTTGGCCTGAACACTCGACACCCCGGACAGGCTGTCCGGAATCAGTACGGTAGACGCCGACAGGACTGCGCCGATGGCCATTGCGAGCACGAGCTTTTTAATGTGCATATCGTTCTCCGTCTTTGTTGTCTTGATTGGGAACGTGGATGTGCCTTGTTTTGCGTGTGATCCGACCCGTTCCCGAGGTCAGTGGATACTCGAAGCCAGTTCGAAGATCGGGATGTACATCAGGATCACGATGACCCCGATCAACAGGCCGATGAAGGTCATGAGCAGTGGTTCGAACAGACGCACGAACCACTCGATCCAGCGGCTGATTTCTTCGTCGTAGAAATCGGCGCTGCGTTCCATCATTTGCCCCAGGTTGCCGGACTGTTCGCCGGCGCGCAGCAGGCGCAGGGACACGGGCGTCACCAGGCGATTGAGCTCCAGCGCGGTGGACAACGACTGCCCCTCGCGCACCCGCTCGCAGGCCTGATCCAGGCGGGCTCGCGAGGCTACGGTGAGCAGGCCGCGCACCATGCCCATGGCCGTCACCAGTGGAATCCCGCCTTGCAGCAGAATCCCCAGTGAGCGGTAAAACCGCGCCAGCTCATACATGAAAATCCGCTGGTGCACGGCAGGCAGTTTCTCCACCAGCCGATCCAGCCCACGGCGAAACGCCGGTTGTTTCTGCAGCACGGCGAGGGCGATGACGATCGTCGCCAACAGGCCGAAAAACTCACCCTGATGCGCATGCAGAAACATGCCGCTGCTCATCAGGATCTGCGACAGCCACGGCAGGTTCGAGCCCAGCCCTTCGAACACCAGGCTAAAGCGCGGCACCACGTAGCCCATCAAAAACAGCACCACGCCACCGCCGACCACCAGCAACAGCAGCGGGTAGATCGAGGCGCTGACGATCTTCTGCCGCACCTCGTCCATGCGCTGGCGATAGCTCACGTAACGGCCCAGCGCATCGCCGACCGCGCCGGTCTTCTCGCTGGACTGTACCAGCGCAACGTACAAGGGCGGGAAAACCGCCGACAACTGGCCCAGTGCCTGGGAGAACGATTTGCCCTCGTACAGCAGCCGCACCAGCTCGCTCAAGGTTTTGCGGGCGGCGGGGGCGGTTTCTTTTTCGGCGAGGCTTTCCAGCGCATCGATCAGCGGCAGACCGGCGTTGAGCAGGGTGGTCAGTTCCTGGCTGAACAGCACCAGATTGAAGGTTTCACGCTTGCTCAGGCGCAACGAGCGCCAGTGGCGCTCGGCGTGCAGGCTGACCACGCGCAAGCCCTGATCCTCGGCGATGCGCCGCGCTTCGCTCTGACCCGGCGCCTCGACACTCAGCGACACCACCCCGGCCTTGCCCACTGCTTTGAGTTGAAATCGCATGCCGTGTGCTCCGCTTATTGCCAGTTGGTGACTTCGGCGTTTTCGCCTTCGCCGCCAGGCTGGCCGTCCTTGCCCATCGAGAGCAGGTCGTACTCGCTGTTTTCGCCGGGATAGCGGTAGGTGTAGTTACGCCCCCACGGATCCTGCGGCAGTTTTTTCTGCAGGTACGGGCCGGTCCATTTGGCTTCGTCGCTCGGTGCGGTCACCAGCGCCTGCAAGCCCTGTTCGGTGGACGGGTAGTGGCCGACCTCCAGCCGGTACAGATCCAGTGCCTTGCTCAGGCCTTCGATCTGCGCCTTGGCGACCTTCACCTCGGAACGCCCCAGCTGGGCGAAATATTTGGGCGCGACGATCCCGGCCAACAGGCCGAGCACCACCAGCACCACGAGCAATTCGAGCAGGGTGAAACCGCGTTGGGCACGCGGACGAAAATGCAGCTTCATGATGACCTCCCGTGAGTGGCAGCCGTGTCGCCGAAAGGGCTTATGCAATTGCCATGCTCAGCCCCCGATAAATTCGGCTGTCGGGCTGAGGCCCTTGTATTACGGGCTTTTCAAGAGTCGGCACAGTGCTTGCGTACGGCTGATTGACGACGGGTCAGTGGGGCATTTCCCCCAATTTTTCGGGGCCTGTCAGGGGAGGCCCAATGATCCATTCATTCACTGCAGGACTGCTCGGCTGTGTGCTGTTAAGCGGTGTCGCGCAAGCCGATGTCTTCGTATCCGTGGACGCCAAGGGCAGCTACGTGCTGTCCAACGTCCACCGTCCCGGACGCACCTACGAGCGGGTGATCCGCGAAGCCGATGCGCCGCTGGTCAGCCTTGACCGGCAGCCGCAATTGATCGCCAACCAGCCCTACGCCGAGCTGGTATCAGCCGCCGCCACCGCCAATCAGCTGCCCGAAGCCTTGCTGCATGCGGTGATCAAGTCCGAATCCAATTACAACCCCGGCGCCACCTCGTCCAAGGGCGCCGGCGGGCTGATGCAGCTGATGCCCGGCACCGCGCGGGACATGGGCGTGACCGACGTCTACGACCCCAAGGCCAACATCCAGGGCGGGGCCAAATACCTCAAGCGCCTAATGACGATGTTCGACAACGACATCGCCCTGGCCGTGGCCGCTTACAACGCCGGGCCAGACGCGGTGCTCAGCCGGGGCCGGGTGATCCCGCCGTTCGCCGAAACCCAGCGTTATGTCCCGAGCGTGCTGCGTCAGTACCGGCGGTTGCAGGGGCTGGCCGTGGATGCACCGTTGTAAAGGATGTCCCCGGTTTCCCCACTATCGGGGCAAACCGATGGCCCCGGAAAAAGTGGGGAAACGGGTGGGGAATATCCCCCGGATTCTCAAGTGGTTTGTGTAACTGGTTGAGATGGAAAGCAATTTTTTGTGGCACGCGGATTGCTCCAAGGGGTTTATCGAGAATCGTTCCCTGTGAGCACCCACTACGAGGTTTCCGATCATGGTTGGCATTCACCACGCACCGTCCCTGTTGAACTGGCTGCTGTTGCTGGCTTCGATGCTCAGCGTCGAACTGGCCAGCGCCGCCGTGCGCTGCGAGCGCAATCTGGTGGCCAATGTGGTCGCCTTCGATCAACCGCTGATGTTCAACCGCCTCGGTGCGCAGAACGTCAACGGGATGATGTTCGCGTTGCGCCGCGATGTGGTCGATGACCATGACGTCTCGCTGGCCTACGGCGGCAGCGCAGTGCCGGGGAAAGTGTCGCTGCGTGCGGACAAGCGTCCACGGCCATTGGTGCTGCGGGTGGCCGCCGGTGATTGCCTGACGATCAATCTGCAGAACCTGCTCGATTATCAGGCCAACCCCAACAAGCACTTCGAAGGGCCTGAGGGCGAAGAAGAAGGCGAGGAGGGCATCGAGAACGCCGGCGGTGCGGAAGACTTCAAGGTCGACGAGCAGGTCGCCGACCGCCATGTCGGTTTCCAGGTCAACGGCCTGCAAGCGGTGAACAGCATCGACGACATTTCCTCCTACACCGGGCGTAATGCCAACACCCTGGTGCCGCCGGGCGCGAGCCGTTCGTACGTGCTGTACGCCGAGCGCGAAGGGGCGTTTGCCGTCAGCAGCCGTGGCGCGACATTCGGCGGGGAGGGCGCGGCCGGCAACGTCGCCAATGGCCTGTTCGGCCAGGTCGTGGTGGTGCCGAAATCGGGACGCACCTATCGCAATACCCTCACCGAAGAAGAAATGCGTCTGGCAACCACCGGCCGCACACCGGCCGGTCACCCGATCGTCGATTACCAGGCCCGCTACCCGCAGCGCGAACCGTGGTTGCGCGAAGGCAAGGCCGGCACGCCGATCATCAGCATGGTCGACGGCAACGAAATCATCTCCAGCGAAAGCGATGCAATCGTCATGGGCAGCAACGCCGATGGCAGTTTTGCGAACAGTACCTATCCGCTGGAATCGGTGGGCAAGCGCAACCCGGCGATCCCCAACCGCCTCGAGCCGTTTCGCGATTTCGCCTCGCAGTTCCAGGACGAAACCGCCGCCACCCAGGCATTCCCCGCCTACTGGGCCGACCCGGTCATGGCCCATGTGCTGGAGCCGACCCGCGACTCGTTCATGATCAACTACGGTTCCGGCGGCATGGGCGCTGAAGTGGTCGCCAATCGCCTCGGCGTGGGACCGATGCACGACTGCCTGTCGTGCGCCTACGAAGAATTCTTCCTCAGCTCGCACACTGTCGGTGACGTGGCGATGCTGGTGGACGTGCCGGCCAATACCGGGCTTGAGAACATCGCCCCCGGCCAGACACCCAGCGCAGATCAGGTCGGCGTCAAGGCCACCATGGCCCTGTATCCGTCGGAGCCGTCGAACGTCAACCACAGCTACATCGGTGACTTCGTCAAATTCCGCAACACCCACAACGGTCACGAGCAGCACATCTTCCACCTGCACGGCCATCAGTGGCTGTTCAACCCCAACGACGACAACTCCGATTACGTCGACGCCCAAGGCATCGGCCCAGGCGCCGGCTATACCTACGAAATCGCCAACGGCGGCTCGGGCAACCGCAACCGGGTGGCCGGCGATGCGATCTATCACTGCCACTTCTACCCGCATTTCGCCCAGGGCATGTGGTCGATGTGGCGGGTGCACGATGTGTTCGAAGAAGGCACCCGGCTGGAAGTCTCGCAACAGGGCTCCGATGGTTATCACAGCGAACCTTACGCACTGCGCAGCGGTAAACCGGCCGCCGGTGCCCGGGCCTTGCCGGATGGCGAGATCATTGCCGGCACGCCGATTCCTGCCGTCGTGCCGCTGCCCGGCAAAGCCATGGCGCCGATGCCGGGCAAAGTGGTGGTGGTGCCGAAAATCGGCGAAACCCTGGTCGCCGGCCACGATGACGACGATGAGGAAGAAGAGGGCGATGACGACGGCGAACACCACGGCGGCAACGGTGGTTCGCAAGCCATTGGTTCCCTGGCCCTGGTCGATCGCAGCGAAGCCAACCGCAACGCCGACGGCAGCCTGAAAAACCCTGGTTATCCGTTCTGGATCGGCGGCATGGAAAGTTCGGTGGGTCAGCGTCCGCCAACCCCACCGCTGGACATGCTCGACGCCGCCACCGCGCAATCGTTGAAAGCCAGCGGCAAAGCGCTGTGGGCCAACCTCGACCCGAATCAGTCCGGCGGCTGGGACGGCGGATTGCAGCGTCACACCCTCGACGGGGTATCAGCCGGAGGCGCGGCGCACACCGTGACCACCTCGCTGGACTTCTCCAAGGAAGTCACCCGCGCCAAACCGATTTACCTGCCGGAAGAGGGCACTGAAGTGGAACAGGCCGCGATGGCGTTCCACGCGAAAAAGGATCACCCGAGCTTTGCCTTGCTGCCCGGCAACCAGATCGTGGCCAAGGCCTTCCGCACCAACGGCGCCTTGCCGATTGCCGGCGCGCCGTACTACGAACCGTGCATGGACGACCGGCAAAAACGCCTGACCAGCAGCGCCGGCAGCGGTGAATTCGCCAGCGGCGACCGGCTGGACGGCATGTCTTTCGTCGGCGCCTCGACCTTCACCGCCGACCGGCCACGGATCTACAAGGCCGCCAACATCCAGTTCGACGCGGTCTACAACAAGGTCGGCTATCACTTCCCGCAAGCCCGGATTCTGGCGCTGTGGGAAGACGCCTGGCCGGTGATCACCAAGCAGCGTCCGCCAGAGCCTCTGGTGATGCGCATGAACACCTTCGACTGCGTGCAATACCAGCAAACCAACCTGGTGCCTGCCACCTACGAGATGGACGATTATCAGGTGCGCACGCCGACCGACGTGATCGGCCAGCACATTCATCTGCCGAAGTGGGACCTGACGTCCGCCGACGGTTCCTCCAACGGCTGGAACTACGAGGACGGCGTGCTCTCCCCGGGCGCCGTTCAGGAACGCATTCACGCGATCCGCGAATTCAACCAGTGCGAGGGCACCGACCCGCGCGACGGCACCCAGGCGTGCCCGAAAGCCAAGGCGCATCCGTTCTTCGGCCAATTCGGGCGCAGTGACTGGATGGGCGCGCGCACGGCCATGCAGCGCTGGTTCGTCGACCCGGTGGTCAACGCCAAGGGCGTGGATCGTGGGCTGGGCACCATCTTCACCCACGACCACCTCGGCCCATCGACTCACCAGCAGATCGGGCTGTATGCCACGGTGTTGGCGGAACCGGCCGGTTCCACCTGGTTCCACGCCGAAACCGGCGAGCCTCTTTACAGCGGCGCGCGGCAGGACGGCGGGCCGACCTCGTGGCAGGCGGTGATCAACACCGGCGACCTCGACGGCGACGGCAAGAACGACAGCTTCCGTGAGTTCTTCCTCGAATACAGCGACTTCCAGCACGCCTATGAAGCCGGTGTGTACGTGGGCGCCGGCCCCAACGGCGTGCCTAACCCGCAAGCGTTCCCCGCTACGGCCGACAGCTTCCGCTACGCGATCAACCCGCCGGTTCGCAACAACGCCAGCACCCTGCTCGAAGGCGTGCTGGAAGTGCAGGGCGGTCAGGTGCCGGGCTGCCCGAGCCGGCCTTGCCCGCAAGCGATCTCCGTGGATGATCCGGGCATGTTCGTCGTTAACTATCGCAACGAGCCGCTGGCCCTGCGGGTTTACGATCCGAACAAGGTCGGCCCGGACGGCAAGCGCGGCATGCAGGCCGACGGCCTCGGCGGCGATCTGGCGTACGCCATGCAAAGCCGTACCGACCGGGCGATCCCGGCGATGAACCTGGCGCCGAACCTGGTCACGGCCGCTACCGGTCCGACTGGCGGCACCACATTGTTCCCGCCGCACATCAACAAGGGCGGCAGCGAGCCGGGCGATCCTTTCACCCCGATGCTGCGTACCTACACCGGCGACAACGTGCGTCTGCGGGTGCATGCCGGCGGCCACGAGGAAGAGCACAACGTCACCCTGCACGGCGTGAAATGGCTGCAGAGCGGTTCCGGTTTCGGCAACAGCTCCAACTCTGGCTGGCGCGCCTCGCAGATGATCGGCATCTCCGAACAGATGGGCTTCATCGCCCCCGTGTCGATGCTGTCCAGCTCTGCGGCGACCACCGGTGACTATCTGTACTCGATGGATGCTTCGATCGAAGGCTACTGGAGCGGAATCTGGGGCGTGATGCGCAACTACACGGCCAAACGAAATGACCTGTTCGCCATCCCGAACAACCCGAGTCCGGCCGGCATGCGCAATACCGTGGCGTTCGAAGGCAGTTGCCCACGGATCAGCGCCAACCCCAACGGCATTGGCACCCGGCCGACGGTGCAGCGCAACTATGAAGTGGTGGCGGCGTTGGCCAACGACATCCTCGGCAATCCGCTTGGCCTGAGCATCGGCGATTCGGCCGGGCTCGGTCAGCATGTCGGCGGGCCGCTGAATCCGGCGGGCGGCACCCTGGTGCTGAACTCGCGCACGGTGAGCATCCCGCAAGTGACCGTGACCGATCCGGAGGACGGCGAGACCATCACCATCGGTGGCCAGAGCGGGCCGCTGCATGATCCGACGGCGATCCTGTACGTGCGCAAATCCGACCTCGATCCGGTCAGCGGCAAGCTCAAACCCGGCATTCCGGTCGAACCGCTGGTGCTGCGCGCAGCGGCCGGGGACTGCATCAACATCACCCTGGAAAACCGTCTGCCGAGCGTGATGCCGGACCTGACCCAGACTGCGGTGATGCAAGGCATGGTCAAGCGCGACCGCAACAGCGGCCTGGGCTCGACCACCTTCAGCAACAACCTGATGCGGCCGTCCAGCCACGTGGGGCTGCACGCCCAACTGCTGGCCTACGACATCACCAAGTCCGACGGCACCAACGTCGGCGCCAACCCGACCCAGACCGTGCCACCACGGGTTGGCAGCAGCGGCGCCTACCCGACCCGTACCTATCAGTACTACGCCGGGCACCTGGAGCGTGAAGGCAAACCGATCACGCAACTGGGCCGCAGTGTCGACAACATCAACGCCACGGCCGTGGAGTTCGGTGGCCTGAACTTCACCCCGGCGGATGTGATCAAGCAACCGCAAAAAGGCCTGGGTGGTGCAATGAGCATCCTGCCGATCGGCGCGACCTGGGTCGACGATGCACGCAAGGTCAACGCCACGGTCACCGCACCGGGGCAAACGACCTACCGCGACTTCGCGATGGTCTGGCACAAGGCGCTGAATACCCGCTGGGCCAATGGCCGGCCGGTCGAAGGCATCGCTGCCGAGGGCTTCGGTGTGCCGACCGATCCGCAGGACAACTCGAGCATGGCCATCAACTACAAGACCGAGCCGCTGTGGTATCGCTTCGGCCTCGCCCCGGATGCGCCGTTCGGCCATGCCGATGGCGCGGGTTACGGCGACATGACCAACGCGCACATGGCCTACAGCAATGCGCTGGTGGGGGGCGATCCGCAGACGCCGGTGCTGTATGCCAAACCGGGTCAGCCGTTCCGTACGCACATCCTGATGCCGAGCGGCGGCAGTCGCGGCACGACGTTCCAGCTCGACGGACACGTCTGGTCGCTCAACCCGTTCCAGGCCGAGAAGAGCGACACCGGCGGCTACCCGATGGGTGCGCCGGGCGTGGGGTCGGTGCGCTTCGGCTACAACCCGATGTCGATGTACATCGGCGCTCACGAAAGCGTCCTGCCGGCGGCGCACTTCAGCTTCATGATCCCGAGCGCCGGGGGCAGCAACGCGATACCGGGGGACTACCTGTTCCGCGATTACGCCGCCTATGGCAACACCTCGGGGCTGTGGGGATTGCTGCGGGTGACCAATGAGCCGGAGCCGGCGCCGCCTGCTCAGTAGGTGCCAATGCGCGGCCTGTGGGAACCGGTGAACCCGCTCCCACAGGTGAGGAAAGGTTTGTAGGGGAGAGAGGTATGAACAGGATCATCAACATCATCGGCGTCTGCCTGCTGGCGATGGCCGGCGCGCTGCTCACGCTGAGCGAGATTGCCTTGGCGCAAACCAGCGCGGAGCAGGTGCTGACCCGCGACGGCGTGTCGATCGCCTTCGATCTGAAGCCGCTGGCCAGCGACGGTCAGTTGCGTGAGGGCGAGTTCGCCGACGTGCAGTTTCGCGTCACCGACGGTGCGTCCGGCCAGCCATTGTCCGGTGTGGCACCGGGGGCGTGGATCGATCCGCAAGCCGTTGCCGCCGATCAGGCCCAGGGCCGCGACCAGAGCTGCAAGTCGCGGGTCGGCACGTTCCTCAAATCCAACATCGGCGCGCGGCCGTTGCTCGACCTCAACAGCTATTTCCTGCTGGTAATGAACCGTGATGCCAGCGTTTCGGTAATCGATCCATCGGTGTCGGTCGGCGGCATCACCAGCACTTTGGCGCGGATCGAACTCAAGCAATCGCCGATGGACTGGGTCACGCCCAAGGACAACAAAAAGGTCTTCGTGTCGATGCCGACGGCGGGGGAAGTGGCGGTGATCGACAGCGAGCAATTCAAGGTGATCGACTCGGTGGCCGCTGGCAGCCAACCGGTGCGGGTCGCGCTGCAACCGGACGAGCGCCTGCTGTGGGTCGGCAACAACGCGAGCAAGGCTGAAGAATCCGGGGTCACGGTGATCGACACCCAGAGCCTCAAACCGCTGAAACACCTGGCGACCGGGCGCGGCCACCACGAAATCACGTTCAGCAAGGACAGCCGTTTCGCCTTCGTCAGTAACCGCGACGACGGCACCCTGAGCGTCATCGACATTGCCAGCCTGAGCCTACTGCAACAGGTCAAGACCGGTGCCAGCCCGTTGTCGGTGGCGTATTCGCCGCTGTCCGGCGCGGTGTACGTGGCCGATGGCAAGGACGGCACCGTCACTGTGATCGACAGCAACAGCCGCGCCGTACGCCGGGTGATCAAGCTGCAACAGGGCCTCGGCCCGATGGATTTCAGCGCCGACGGCCGTTTTGGCGTGGTGCTGAACACGGTGGAAAACCGCGCCACGGTGATCGACGCGGCCAACGATTCGGCGATCCATGATCTGGAAGTCTCGGCCGAACCCTATCAAGTGGTGTTCACCCAGGCCTATGCCTACGTGCGCGGACTGGCTTCGCCGAAAGTCACCATGATCAACCTGTCTTCGCTCGGCGAAGGGCGTCAGCCGATTACTCAGGGTTTTGAAGCCGGGCCGCAACCGCCACGGCTGGCCGGGGATCTGCCGCTGGCACCGAGCCTCGCGGTGTCGCGCGATGACAACGCGGTGTTCGTGGTCAACCCGGTGGACAACACCACCTATTTCTACGCCGAAGGCATGAACGCGCCGATGTCCGGTTACCCCAACCGGGGGCAGATCGCCCGCGCCGCGCTGGTGATCGACCGCAGCCTGCGCGAAGTCTCGCCGGGGCTCTACAGCGCCCGGGTCAAGCTGCCGGCGGCGGGACGCTTCGATGTGGCGTTCCTGCTCAACCAGCCGAACATCATTCATTGCTTCAGCGCCCAGGTGGCGTCCGACGGCGCGCCTGAAAAACACCTGGGCGCGGCGAAAGTCGAGTTCCTGCTGGACAAGACCGCCGTGGCCCTCAACGACCCTTACGTGGTGCGCTTTCGCATCGTCCAGGGCAAACAGAAAATCCAGCGCAGCGGTGTGACCGACGTGCAGTTGCGCTACTTCCTCGCGCCGACATCCCGGCCCCGCGAAGTGGCCGCACGGGAAGTCGCCGACGGCGTGTACGAAGCGCCGGTGACCCTAGACCGCAGCGGCGCCTGGTACCTGCATGTGCGCGCGGCCTCGCTGGGCGCCGGTTTCGACGACAAGACATTTGCCAGTGTCCGGGTGCTGCCCGGCCAGACTCAGTGACGAGGAAAAGACCATGAACCGATTTGCATCCCGTGGCCTGCTGACCCTGTGCCTGTTGGCCGTCGGTATCCAGCAGGCCAGCGCCCACTCGGCGGACGAGCATGCCGGGCACACGGCACCGGCCGCCAACAGCCAGGAGCACGCCCAGGTCAAGTTCGCCGACGTGCCGCTGCTCGACCAGAACGGCAAGACCGTGCACCTGGAGCAGGATCTGGTGCACAACAAGATCGTCGTCATGAGTTTCATCTACACCAGTTGCACCACGGTCTGCCCGGTGGTCTCGTCGATCATGGGCAAGGTGCAGAAACAGCTCGGTGCCCGGGTCGGCGCGGAAGTGCAGCTGGTGTCGATCAGCATCGACCCGCAGCGCGACGACCCGAAACGTCTGCAGGATTACGCCCGCACCTTCCAGAAAGGCCCGGGCTGGAGCTGGCTGACCGGTTCGCCGCAATCGATCACCGCCACCCTCAAGGGCCTCGGCAGTTTCAGCGGCGACTTCAAGAATCACCAGCCGCTGATCCTCGTCGGTGACGGCAACAGTCGTCACTGGACGCGTTATTACGGCTTCACCGACCCGGCACTGCTGGCCAAGGAAGTCGAGAAACTCAGCGGCCTGCGCACCCACGCCAAACACACCGCGATTGCCATGGAGCAACAACCATGAGAACCCTGGACTGGATCACCCTGACGGTTTGTTTCTGGATTTTCAGCGCCATGGCCCTGGCTCACGAAGGCCACGAACAACCGGCACCGGCAACGACAACGACAACGACCAGCGCTGCGCCCGCACCGGCCAAAGGTACCCACGACGCGAAAACCTGGTTCACCGATACCCCGTTGCTCGACCAGCACGGTGACGTCCAGCGTTTCTACAGCGATGCGCTGCACAACCGCGTGGTGCTGCTCAACGTGATCTTCACCAGTTGCAACGACGCCTGCCCGCTGATCACCCGCAAGCTCAAGGAAGTCCGCGAGCTGCTGGGCGACAAGGCCGACGGCATCACCTTCATTTCCCTTACCAGTGATCCGCTGCGCGATACGCCGGCGGTGCTCAAGGCTTACACCTTGAAGCAGGGTGCCGATGACCCTCACTGGCTTTTCCTTACCGGCGACAAGGCGCAGATGGACCTGGTGCTGGGCCGCATCGGCCAGATCGTGCCGACGCCCGAGCAGCACTCGACCCAGTTGATCGTCGGCGATGTGGCCAACAAACGCTGGAGCAAAATCCGTCCCGACGCCCCGGCCGCCGCCATTGCCCAGCGCTTGCAGCTGCTGACAATGCCCGTGGCCGGCCGCTGAGTCCGCGCCATGAACCTCGGCCGCGTCCTCGCCCTGATCCTGCTCGCCGGCGTCAGCCTCGGCGCGGTCGCATTGCCGCTGACCGATGAGGAAAGCGCCGGCAAGCGCCTGTACCGCGAAGGCCTGTCTGCCAGCGGCGAGCCGATCATGGCGCGGGTCGGCGCGGCGGATGTGTTGCTACCGGCTACCAGCCTGCCGTGCGCCAACTGCCACGGCGCCGATGGTCTGGGCCGACCCGAAGGCGGGGTGCGTCCGCCGGAGCTCAACTGGTCGCGGCTGACCAGCATCCATGGGCAGCAACAGGTCAACGGCCGCAACTATCCGGCCTACACCGACAGCAGTCTGGCGCGGGTGATCCAGCAGGGCCGCGACCCCGGCAACAATCGCCTCGACCCGAGCATGCCGCGCTTCCTGCTGTCGATGAAGGATCAGCGCAACCTCACGGCGTACCTCAAACGCCTGGCCGATGACCGCGATCCGGGGCTCGATGACCAGACCTTGCACCTGGGCACCTTGTTGCCCAGCCAGGGGCCGCTGTCCGAGGAGGGCGCCACCATCGCGGCGGTGCTCAACGGCAGCGTCGCGCGGATCAATCAGGCCGGCGGCATTCACGGTCGGCAGTTGCGCCTGACCGTGGCCGATCCCGGCCCGGATCGCGCCAGCGCCGAACAGGCCCTGCAACGGCTGATCGAGGAAGAGAAAGTCTTCGCCCTGATCGCACCGCTGGCCCCGGCGCTGGACAGCGAACTGGCGCCACGTCTGGAGCAGTCCGGCGTGCCGCTGATCGGGGCCATGTCGCTGCTCGGCCCGGTGCAGGCCAGCCCGCAGATTTTCGAACCGCTGCCGGGGCTGCGTGAGCAACTGATCGCGCTGGCCGATTACGCCACCGCCAGTTTGCGGGTGCTGCAAGGGCCGACGCTGATTGCCTATCCCGATGACCCGGCGCAAGTGCTGGCGGCGCAGACCCTCGGCCGCTACTTGCAGGATCACGGCTGGCAAAAAGTCCATTTGCAGGCCTATGACCCGACGGCGGACAGTTTGCCATTGGGCTCGCGCTCGGTGTTCTACCTGGGCAGCGGCGGTGGTTTCAGTCGGCTGGCGACCGGATTGCAGAATGCCGGGCAGGTGCCGTACCTGTTTGCCGCATCGAGCCAGGTGGCGGGGGATCTGCTGCAAGTGCCGGAGGGTTTTTCCCGGCGGGTGTTTCTGGCGTATCCGTTCGTGCCCAGCGACTGGACCCAGGCCGGGCGCATGGCGCTGACGCTGTTGCGCGAGCATCAAGGCCTCGGCGCCCAGCACGCGGTGCTGCAAGTCGGCGCCTACGCCTCGATGCTGTTGTTCAGCGAAGGCATGAAGCAGGCCGGCCGCGACGCCAGCCGCGAAAAACTGGTGGCGGCGCTCGAAGGCCTGCACGACTTCGACACCGGCCTGACCCCGCGCCTGAGCTTCGGTCCCGGCCGACGATTGGGCCTGAGCGGGGCGCACGTGGTCACCGTTGACTTGCCCGACCAGCGTTTTTATCTGGTCGCTCCCTACAAACCGATTATTGCCACGCCCTGACCGGAGGCCCTGATCATGAAGCTCAAAACCCTGTGTTTGCTGCTGACATGCTGGTTGCCGGTGGCGCTGGCGCTGGCGAACAATGAACCGGTGGCCGCCCGGGTCAACGGCGAGGCGATTTCCGAGTTTCGCCTGGAGCGCTTTTTCGCCGAGTACCTGGAAGATCAGGGCCGCGCCGTGGCGAGCATCCGCAACCCCAAGGCCTATAAACAACTGCGTCAGGCCGCGCTGGACACGCTGATCGACAAGGAACTGCTCTGGCAGGAATCGCGCAAGCGCGGGGTGAAGATCGATGCGCAAGCCGTGCGCGAACAGGTCGAGCAGACCCGCACCGCCATCGGCGGCACCGACAAATTCCTCCAGCGTTTGCAGGACGCCGGTTTCGATGAGGCCTCGTTCACCGAGTACACCCACCGCGAACTGGCGGCGCAACGGATGTTTGCCGAGCTGACCCAAGTCCAGGCCCCGGACGAGCAAACGGTGCGGGCTTTTTTTGCAGAACACCGCGCTGAAATGGGCGCGCCGGAGCAGATTCAGGCCCGGCACATTCTGGTCAAGGTTGCCGGCGATGCCGATGCCGCCACGGTTGAAGCGGCGCGGCTACGCTTAGAAGAGTTGCGTGCCGCTATCGCAGGGGGGCAAACCTTTGCTAGCGTCGCTCAATCGGGATCGGAAGATGTCACCGCCAGCCAGGGCGGGGACCTGGGGTATTTCGCCCGTGGGCAAATGGTACCGGCGTTTGAAACGGCGGCCTTTGCTCTCAAGCCTGGCGAAGTCAGCACGGCGGTGCGTACACCGTTCGGCTGGCATTTGATTTTTGTCGAGAACCACAAGGAGGCGGCCGATGTCCCAGAGGAGCAAGGGCTGGAAACAGTCAGGGCGTACCTCGCCCGACAGCAACAGACCCAGGCTCGTCGTCAGGTGCTCGCGCAATTACGGGCAGAGAACAGGATCGAACGAATTGACGACGACTGAAGGTTCCCCCCCAATAGTGGGGAATGGCTTCGATGCCCATTCAGGTGCTTCCCCGTTTCTGGGGAACGGGGTACCGGGACGAGCGGGCATTTCCATTCAATTCAAGGACATGAAGACAAAAAATTACCGGCACTCAGCCTGGCATGAAGTGTGCGTTACCTCTTGTGAGGCGCACTCCAGCAGGCTCCGCTTTCGGGATCTGTAGCTGCAAGGAGTTCACCTTGGTTAACAAAGTACTGGTTGTCGAAGACGAACAGCTGCTTGCACAGAACCTTCAGGATTATCTGTCGGCGCAAGGGCTGGAAGTCCGGATTGCACATGACGGCGCAGAAGGAATCGGCCTGGCCGAGACTTTCGCCCCCGACGTGCTGGTGTTCGATTACCGCTTGCCCGATATGGAAGGGTTCGAGGTGCTCGACGCGGTTCGCCAGAACAGGACGTGTCATTTCGTGCTGATAACGGGTCACCCGACCGCTGAAGTCTGTGAGCGGGCGCGGCAACTGGGGGTCAGTCACATCCTGTTCAAACCGTTTCCACTGGCGGAACTTGCCCGAGCTGTCTGCGACCTTCTGGGGATCCAGCGCGAAGCGAAACCCGGGGCGAGCCCATCCGAAGGCTTCGTCGAACGACGCCAGAGCAGGACCGAGAGCTTCCCGTTGCAGTTGTACGATGGCAGTTGGGTGCTGGCGGACCGCCGACGAAACAGGTCGGAGGCCATGGCACCGGACGACGATCAAATGCTCACCGGGGAGTAATGGCGCGATAGACGTTCCGGCACTCGCCGAATTCGCCTCCCGCGCCGTCAGGGCCTCAAGCCCCGGGTGTTGGAGAGCAAGCCATGGATCGTCTGTCCGTTGTCGTCGAACCGCTGTCGGTCAATCCTCCACAGGAGGCACAGACCCCGCCACGCTTTTCCAGTGAGCAACTGGCCCAGGCCCGGGCACGGGCCTCCACTTCCGGGGAACGGGTGCTCGACGCGCTGGCCGTGCTCTGCGAACTGGCGCCAATGCCGTTCATTGCCAGCCTCGGCGCCACCCTGCATTACCCGGTGCTCGACACCGACACGCTGTTTCTGGCGACCCCGGTGTTCGACCGGGTCACCCTCGCGCAATGCCTCAAACGTGAATTCATCCTGCTGCGCCACAACGACGAAGTCATCGGCGTGTTCGCAGACCCCTTCGACACGTCGCGTCTGGCCTGGATCGACGAATGCCTGCACGGCGCGCCGCTGTATCTGGTGCACGCCGATGACCTCAAAGCTTATCTGGCCCGCCACGAAGAAAGCTTTCACGCCGTCGAATCGCTCAACGCCCAGGCCGACGCCGGCAGCGAGACCGACACCCTGCAAAGCCTGTCGCTGACCAGCATCAGCGAAGACTCGAGCGTAGTGGTGAAACTGGTCAACTCGACCCTGTACGACGCGCTGAAAATGCACGCCAGCGACATCCATCTCGGCACCACCGGCCAGGGTCTGGTGATCAAGTACCGGATCGACGGCGTGCTGAACAACATCGGCAAGATTCAGGGCAGCGAGTTCGCCGAGCAGGTGATCTCGCGGGTCAAGGTCATGGCCGAACTGGACATCGGCGAAAAACGCGTGCCCCAGGACGGTCGCTTCAAGATCGGCATCAGCGGCCGGCAGATCGACTTTCGGGTGTCGATCATGCCGAGCATCTTCGGCGAAGACGCGGTGCTGCGGGTGCTGGACAAACAGGACCTGGCCGACAAGGTCTGCGGCGTGCAACTGCAAGCGCTGGGCTTTGAAGACGAAACCCTGCGCCAACTGCGCCGCCTGGCTGCCGAACCCTACGGCATGGTGCTGGTGACCGGCCCCACCGGCAGCGGCAAGACCACCACGCTGTACGCGATGATCACCGAGATCAACCACGGCGTGGACAAGATCATCACCATCGAAGACCCGGTGGAATATCAGCTGCCCGGCGTGCTGCAAATCCCGGTCAACGAGAAAAAAGGCCTGACCTTCGCCCGGGGCCTGCGTTCGATCCTGCGTCACGACCCGGACAAGATCATGGTCGGCGAGATCCGCGACCCGGACACCGCGCAGATCGCCGTGCAATCGGCGCTCACCGGTCACCTCGTATTCACCACCATTCACGCCAACAACGTGTTCGACGTGATCGGCCGCTTCACCCAGATGGAAATCGACCCCTACAGCCTGGTCTCGGCGCTCAACGCGATTCTTGCCCAGCGTCTGATCCGGCTGGTGTGCAGCAGTTGCAGCACGCCGGTCAACCCGAGCGATGAAGAGCTGCGCGCTTCGGGCCTCGATCCACAGAAAGTCGATCACTACCACTTCGTCCACGGCAAGGGCTGCGGCCACTGCCGGGGCAGCGGCTATCGCGGCCGCACGGCGATTGCCGAGCTGCTGCACCTGGACGACGAACTGCGGCAGATGATCGTCGAGCGCCAACCCATCACCCAGATCAAAGCCCTGGCCTGCGCCCGTGGTTTGCGCCTGTTGCGCGAATCGGCGCTGGAGCTGGTGGAGCACGGTCGGACCACGCTGGAGGAGATCAATCGTGTCACTTTTATCGCGTGATCAATTTATCGCCGTGCTCGGCGCCAGCGGTGTCGGCCTCGGCCAGCGCCGGGGCAGCGACACCCTGTGGCTGGGCAGCGTCGGCTACATCGACGAAGGCTTCCAGAGCTACGCGGTGGCGCTGGACACCCTCGACCGTCTGCTCGGCGAACACACCCGCGCCGGTGCCGAACTGAGCGTGGTGATCTCCGGCCACTTCAGCCGCTTCTGCCTGGTGCCGTGGAGCGAGCAGATCAGCAGCCCTGACGAACTGCGTGGCTTCGCCCAACTGTGCTTCGAAGACCTGTTCGGCGCCCCGACCCAACCGTGGAGCCTGGTGTTGTCCGCCGAGCCTGCCGGGCATGACCGGATCGCCAGTGCCTTGCCGCAGGACTTGCTGGAACGCCTGCGCACGCTGGTCACGGGTCGCGGCCTGCGTCTGCGCTCGGTGCAGCCGTACCTGATGACCGCGTTCAACCGCTTCGACAAAAGCCTCGATGCCGGCGACTTCCTGTTCATCGTCGCCGAACCGCAACGCAGCGTGTTGCTGCTGGCAAGGGAAGGGCGCTGGTCGTCAGTGCGCTCGGTGGGCGGCAGCGACAGCGATGCGGCACTCAGCGCGCTGATCGGTCGCGAACGGCAGCTGCAAGCCTCCACCAGCGAACGCGCCTTCAACGTTTATCTGCACGCCCCGGCGCGCCTCGATGCGCAACCGGATGTGGCGGGGGTGCACCTGCGCACTCTCGAAGACGACTCGATGACCGTGCGTGACGCCTTGTACGTCATGTCCCGGGCGGTGGCCTGACATGCGCGCCTTGAACCTCGACTTCCAGCCTCGTCCGCGTTCCGGCCCGTTGGGCTGGAGCCTGCTCGGCGGCGGTGTGTTGCTCGCGCTGGTGTGCTTCGGCGTGCAGCAGCACCTCGGTGATCAGGCCGAGCAACAGCAAGGTCACCTGCAACACACCCAGCGCCAGCTCACCGGCGACAGCGGCAGCAAGACAACGCTGAGCCCGGCGGAAACCCGCGAACAGGCGCAGAACCTCGCCGAAATGCGCAAGGTCTCGCAGCAACTGCGCCGCCCCTGGGAACGCCTGTTCGCCATGCTCGAAGCCATGCCGCGCGACGACATCGCCTTGCTGACCCTGACCCCGGATGCACGCAAGGGCCAGGTACGGATCAGCGCCGAGGCGCGGGATCTGCAAGCGATGCTGGATTTCCACAAACGGCTGGAGGCCAGTGACGAGCTGTCCGACGTGTCGCTGCTGAGCCACGAAATCGTCGTCAAATCGCCGGAGCAACCGGTGCAATTCAACCTGTCGGCGACCTGGGAGATAGGCGATGCGAATCCCTAGACTGATCGTTCACGAATACCTGCAAGGCCTCGGCGTTCCGGGCCTGGCCGGTCTGGCGCTGCTGCTGGTCACGGTTGCCTGGGCACTCGGCGGTTTGCTGCCGGGCTGGCAGTCGCTGCAACAGCTCAGCCAGCAAACCCAGGAAGCCACCGAATACCTGGCCAAGGTCGAGGACGGCAGCATCGCGCCGCCGGTGGTGCCGCAACGTCAGCTCGATGATTTTCGCAACAAGCTGCCGGCCCAGCCGCAAGCCACCGTCGCCATCGATCGCATCTATGCGTTGGCTGCGCAGGAGCACATCACCCTGGCGCGCGGCGAATACGCCCTCGGCGTCGATCCCAAGACCCATCTGGCGCGCTACCAGATCCTGTTGCCGGTGCGCGGCAGCTACCCGCAACTGCGCCGCTTCCTGCACGCCTTGCTCGGCCAGTTGCCGGCGGTGGTAGTGGAAGACGTCGAGTTTCAACGCAAGAAGATTGCCGACACCGACCTCAGCGGCCGGATCCGTATGACCCTCTACCTGTCGAGGTCGTGATGGACACCAAACGCATAACCGGCTGGGTGGCGTTCTTCGGGGTAGCGGCGGCGCTGGCCTGGTTGCCGGAATATTTCTCGCCGAGCGACGAGGCGGATTCGACCGAGGTCGCCGTGGCCAGCCCGGCCAAAGCCAGCGCCCGTGGCGCCTTGCCCGCCAGCAGCGCCAAGGCGAATGCGGCGCCGATCAAGGACTTGAGCCCGGCCGGCGACCTGTTTGCGAGCAAATCCTGGAAGGCCGCGCCGACCCTGGCGACGGTCACCGAACAAGCGATCAACCCGACCCCGGTGGTGCAAGCCCCGAGCCTGCCACCGGTGCCGTTTCAGTTCGTCGGCAGGCTGCATGACCGCAGCGACCTGCAGGTGTTCTTGCAGGACGGCGAGAAAATCTACGTCGTGCGCAGCGGGGATGTGATCGACGACACCTGGAAGATTGCGGCGATTTCCGATGTGGAACTGAGCCTGGTCTACCTGCCTTTGCATTTGTCGCAGACCTTGTCTGTGGGGAGTACGCAATGAACAGATCCCGTTTGCTGATGAGCCTCGGCCTGTGTGCCGGGCTGGCCGCGTGCAGTTCCGCGCAGGTCGCCAACAAGGAGGCTTCCGACCTGATCGAGCAGGGTCAATACGAGGCCGGGCTCGCCCGGATCGAAGAAGGCTTGCGCGAAGATCCTCGCGACACCGAACTGCATTTGCTGCTCAACAGCGGACGGGCCAAAGCCATTACCGCGCTGCTGACCTCCGGCGACACCGACCGCGCCCGCCGCGATTTCGCTTCGGCCCGCACCGCCTACAGCCGGGTGCTGACCATCGAGCCGAACAACCGCCGCGCCCAGGATGCCCTGCGCCAGCTCGACTACCTGCGCAGCATGGACGAGAAGCTGGAACTGGCCCGTGGCGATCTGCGCCGGGGCGACATCTACGGCGCCGACCGCCAGGTCAAACAGATCCTCGAACTCGACCCGAAAAACGACGGTGCGCTGGAGCTGCAAGGCAACATTCGTCTGGTGCAGAGCCGCAACGTGATCCAGTACCCGCAACTGCGCACCCGGCTCGATCGCCCGGTGACCCTGGAATTTCGCGACGCCAACCTCAAGACCATTTTCGAAGTGCTGTCGCAGGTCGCCGGCCTGAATTTCATCTTCGACAAGGACCTGCGCCCGGACATGAAAGCCACGATCTTCGTGCGTGACGTGCGCATCGAAGACGCCGTGCAACTGCTGCTGCAACAGAACCAGCTGCACCAGAAAGTGGTGAACGAAAACACCTTGCTGATCTTTCCGGACTCGCCGCAGAAGCTCAAGGATTACCAAGAGCTGGTGATGCGCACCTTCTACCTGACCAGCATCGACGCCAACACCGCGCTGAACATGATCAAGACCATGCTCAAGACCCGCGACGTGTTCGTCGACGAACGCCTGAACACCCTGACCATGCGCGACACCGAAGACGCCGTGCGCATGGCCGAGAAACTCCTGCAATCGCAAGACCAGTCCAACCCCGAAGTGGTGCTGGAAGTGGAAGTGATGGAAGTTGCCACCCAGCGGATTCTCGACCTCGGCCTGCAATGGCCGAACACCTTCGGTGTGGTCAACAGCGACGGTTCGGCGGTGACCATTCTCGATCAACTGAAGGGCATCAACTCCAGCCGGATTTCGATCTCGCCGTCGCCGCAAGCCAAGATCAACGCCCAGGACAACGACATCAACACCCTGGCCAGCCCGGTGATCCGCGTCAGCAACCGCGAACAGGCGCGCATCCACATCGGTCAGCGGGTGCCGATCATCAGCGCCACCTCGGTGCCGTCGACTCAAGGCCCGGTGATCACCGAAAGCGTCACCTACCTCGACGTCGGTCTGAAGCTCGAAGTGCAACCGACCGTGCACCTGAACAACGAAGTGGCGATCAAGATCGCCCTGGAAGTAAGTAACGCCACGCCGCTGGAGCCGACCCGCCAGGGGACGATTCCGGTGCAGGTCGATACCCGCAACGCCCAGACCTCGCTGCGCCTGCATGACGGCGAAACCCAGATCCTCGCCGGCCTGATGCGCAACGACCACGGCGCGACCGGCAACAAGATTCCGGGCCTCGGCGACATTCCGGGTCTGGGCCGGTTGTTCGGCAGCAACAAGGACACCATCGGCAAATCGGAACTGGTGCTCTCGATCACCCCACGGATCGTGCGCAACCTGCCGTACCAGAGCCCGTCGGACATGGAATTCCCGACCGGCACCGAAACCAGCATGCACATCCAGGCGCCGGACCGCTCTCAGAACTACACCATGCCAGCGCCTGCCGCGCAGCCTCGTGCAGTCGGTGAAGCGGCCGTGGCAACCACTCACGTTACCGTCGAGAAGCCTTGATCATGAACGCCTCCCAGCGCGGTTTTACCTTGATCGAAGTCGTGGTGACGCTGGCCCTGATCGGCCTGCTGGCCGGCATGGCCGCGCCGCTGACCGAGACCCTGGTACGGCGTGGCAAGGAGCAGGAACTGCGCACCGCGCTGTATCAGATTCGCGATGGCATCGACGCCTACAAGCGTGCCTTCGATGCCGGCTACATCGAGAAATCCCTGAACAGCAGCGGCTATCCGCCGAACCTTAAAGTGCTGGTCGAAGGCGTGCGCGACGTGCGCAGTGCCAAGGGTGCGAAGTTCTACTTTCTGCGCCGGATACCGCGGGATCCGCTGGTGCCGGCCAAACGTGACGACAACGGCGGTTGGGGCCTGCGGGCCTACAACAGTTCGGCTCAGAACCCGCGCGATGGCGAGGACGTGTTCGACGTCTACTCCCACGCCCGGGGTAAAGGCCTCAACGGCATCGCGTACCGCGAGTGGTGATTCTCATGCGCCGGGAAAAGGGTTTTACCTTGCTCGAGCTGATGGTGGTGATGGCGATCATCGCGACCCTGATGACCATCGCCTTGCCACGCTACTTCAACAGCCTCGAGGCCTCGAAAGAGACCACGTTGCACCAGAGCCTGTCGGCCATGCGCGAGGCGCTGGATCACTATTACGGCGACACCGGGCGCTATCCCGATTCCATCGAACAACTGGTGGAAACCCGCTACCTGCGCAACGCGCCGCTGGACCCGATCACTGAACGCAATGACCAATGGGTGCTGATCGCGCCGCCGGACGGTGTGGCGGGCGGCGTCGCCGATATCAAGAGCGGAGCTACCGGGAGGGCGCGTGATGGCAGCCAGTATTCCGAGTGGTAAGCACGTGGAGCAGGGTGGGTTCACCTACCTGGGCGTGCTGTTCCTGATCGTGATCATGGGCATGGGCCTGGCCAGTGCCGGCGAGTTGTGGTCGACCGTGTCGCGCCGCGATCGCGAGAAGCAACTGCTGTGGGTCGGCACCCAGTACGCCCAGGCGCTGCGCAGCTACTACCGCAGCTCGCCGGGCCTGGCGCAGTACCCGAAAGAGCTGGTCGACCTGCTGCAGGACGAACGTTTTCCGGAAGCCCGCCACCACCTGCGTCAGCTCTATCCGGACCCGATCGGCGGTGGCGAATGGGCGCTGCAACGAGGTTTCGATGGACGCATCACCGGCATCAACAGTGCCTCCACCGAGGTGCCGTTGAAGCAGGCGGACTTCCCGTCGCAGTGGTCGGATTTCGAAGGCATGCAGCGTTATTCGGACTGGCAGTTCGTGGCCGAGAAAGCCTTTCTTGATGGCACCAACGGCCCTGCAAAAGGCCAGTCAGCGCTGCCGCAGGCGTTGCAGCCATGAGCCGGAAATGGTGGTGCGCGTTGATCCTCGCGGCCGTGGCGTCTTTCGCCAGCGCCAGCGAAGAAGACGAAATGATGGGCTTCATCGTCGACGACACGATCTCGCACATCGGCCACGACTTTTACTACTCGTTCAGCGAGCGCCTGCGCGACACCAGCCGCATGGATTTCAACCTGGTGGTGCGCGAGCGCCCCGACGCACGCTGGGGCAGCCTTGTGACCGTCGAATATCAACAACGCCTGGTGTATCGGCGCTTCCTGCCGCCGAACACCGTGGAACTGAAGGACGAGGCCTACGAGGCCGCCGACTCGGTTCGACTGGAGGTCGTCCGGCGCAAGCTGGAAGCCTTGTTGCAGGACACCACCGACCTTGAGAAGGACGAACTATGAACACGACAACGTTCTCACGGCGCAGCGGATTCTGGATCTCGGGGTTGTTGATCGGGCTTGCCAGCGCCGCTGCCGTCCAGGCCACCGAACTGGTCTACACGCCGGTCAACCCGTCGTTCGGCGGAAACCCGCTCAACGGCACCTGGCTGCTCAACAACGCCCAGGCGCAAAACGACCACGACGATCCTGACCTCAAGAAACGCTCGACGGTGGCCGGCACTTCGGCCCTCGAACGTTTCACCAGCCAATTGCAGTCGCGGTTGCTAGGGCAACTGCTGGACAACATCTCCACCGGTAACACGGGGAGCCTGTCCACCGACGCTTTTATCGTCAACGTCGTTGATGACTCGGGGGCACTGACGATTGAAGTGACCGACCGAGCGAGCGGCGAAGTTTCCGAAATTCAGGTGAACGGCCTCAACCCATGACGGGATGACGGTTCCGGGGAGTGATGGACATGAAAAAAATAATAGCGCTAGGGCTGATGTTGGCAGCATTACAAGGGTGCAGTCTGCGCGAGCCGATGCCGGCCGAGCAGGACACCGATACCCCGACCCTGACCCCCAGGGCCTCGACCTACTACGACTTGCTGAAAATGCCGCGACCCAAGGGCCGGCTGATGGCGGTGGTGTACGGCTTCCGTGACCAGACCGGGCAGTACAAACCGACCCCGGCGAGTTCGTTTTCCACCAGCGTCACCCAGGGCGCGGCGTCGATGTTGATGGACGCGATGCAGGCCAGCGGCTGGTTTGTGGTGCTCGAGCGGGAAGGGCTGCAGAACCTGCTGACTGAACGCAAGATCATTCGGGCTTCGCAGAAGAAGCCGAATACGCCGGTGAACATTCAGGGTGAGCTGCCACCGTTGCAGGCGGCGAACATGATGCTCGAGGGCGGGATCATCGCTTATGACACCAACGTGCGTAGCGGTGGGGAAGGGGCGCGGTATCTGGGGATCGATTTGTCCCGTGAGTACCGGGTGGATCAGGTGACGGTGAATTTGCGCGCGGTGGATGTGCGTAGCGGGCAGGTGTTGGCGAATGTGATGACCAGCAAGACGATTTATTCGGTGGCGCGCAGTGCGGGGATTTTCAAGTTTATCGAGTTCAAGAAGTTGCTTGAGGCTGAGGTCGGGTATACGACTAATGAGCCGGCGCAGTTGTGTGTGTTGTCGGCGATTGAGGCGGCGGTGGGGCATATGGTGGCGCAGGGGATTGAGCGGCATCTTTGGCAGGTGGCGGGGGATGCTTCTACCCCGGGTCAGGATGATGTTTTGAATCGGTACCTGACTCAGAACAAGGTTGATCCGGATGCCGAGTGAACGTGGCGGCCTTCGGGCCGACCAGGTTCTTGTTGGGTTGGGTGAATATCCGTTTCTTCGGGTGTTGCCGCTGGCGGTTCCGCTCTTACAGCGGCTCACTTTTTCAAACGCCAAAAAGTAAGCAAAAGGCTTGGCCCCGGCGTTCGGCCCCTCGCTGAGGCTCGGGGTTCCTTCGCTCCGGGATTCATCCGGGGGCATCGCCTCCGGTTTGCTTCGCTGCACCTCCTCTCGATGCATGCGGCTTCGCCGCATGGTCGCTGCGCTCCCACCCCCGGATAAATCCCTCCACTCAGCCTTCCGAAGGGGCCGGCACGTCAAAAGCGGTACTCGAGCTAACGCTCATTGTGTTGAGTGGTGAGAAGCGGAAAGCGAAAAACAGAAAGCGGATTGCTTTTGCTTTGATCGTTCCCACGCTCCGCGTGGGAATGCAGCCCGGGACGCTCCGCGTCCCATTCTCGAATGTTTAAAAGTTGTTTCGATTTTGCCGATCCTTCCCACAAGGTTTTCAGGTTGTCCGTCGGAAGCGCGGGCTCTAGCCTGTTTCGGTCGCTGCCAATTCAGCGATCGGGATTGGAAACCCCGACTAGAACCGAGCGCACAAGCGCTTTTCATAACGTATGCTTGCGCACCTTGAAAAGTGTGCACTCCGTTATGGCGGCTGTGCGCGGGAGACCTTCGGGTCAACCGGGTTCTCCGTTCCCCGGGTTTCCAGCCTGCGTACAGCTGCCACCCCTTCGTTCGGAAACCGAATGGGCCAGCTTCATTTCAGGATCGGAGATTCACCATGTTCAAACCAACGCCAAACCCACCCGAAACCCAATCCAACCCCGAAACCGACCCAACCTCCCCATACACCTCCGTCAACTCGAAAAAACTCCACGAAGCCGCCGAACGCGCGCTCGATCATTACCTATGCCCCGGCGCCCACATCATGGGCAGCGTCAACGAACCCGCCCCGATGTACCTCGCCAACCCGGCCTACAACACCGAATCCCTGCTCGCCAACGCCAGCGAATCCCTGGGCTCTGCCAGCGAAATGCTAAACAACTTTGCCGCCACCCTCGACCCCGCCCACCGCAAAACCGCCCTGGGTATCGCGCAGATCCTCATGCTGGGTGAACTGGCCGTAAATCAGGCCTTGGATCATGTCGAGCTGAAGGACTGATCCATCACCAACCCAATAAAAAAACGCGACCCAGCAACGGGTCGCGTTTTTCTCATTCAAACTGGAGCCACCATGGATCCCCTGATCTCCACAATCGTTTCAGACTTCGAAAGCGAAGAGCAGGCCGCCAGCTACGACCGCTGGTTGATTGCCAAAATACAGGCTTCAATCGATGACCCACGCCCCAGCATTCCGAATGAGCAGGTGATGGCTGAAATGTCGGCCCTGATGGAGGACAAACGAAGAAAGCATGAGGCGGGGTAAGTGCTTTGCGTTGGCAAAGTGAAAAGTAGAAAAGCGCAATGCCGATTTTGGCTACTCTACCGCTTCCTGACGACTAACTATTTTTGAGGAGCGCATGGACCTTTCACCACCACTGGAAATCGACAGCGCAGCCTATGCAGAATTCTTGGGTCTGTGGGAAATGGGCTCTTTTGATAACCAGCGATTGGGGCAAGCCTTCTACAACCATTTTCGCCTCCATCGGTTAACCGATCAGGCTTTGTTACAGGGGCTGTACGAGGCAGACGGCAAGAAGGCTCGAGCCGCTATAAGTCGTATATTTCATCTCAATTAGCATCAGCCCTTTTGCGCATCGATTCCATCAAGGCATATATCTCGGCCATCACCTGGTCATGCGGAATGCTCGGACGCGGATCATCGAGAGAAGCCTGTACTTCGGCCCGAAACCAACGGTCATAACTCGCAGCCTGCTCCTCGGGATCAAGGTCCGAACCCACCGGGCACAGTGGGTCGAACGGTATCGCTGTCGTCGCTGTCTGAATGAATTGCATGTGGGCCAAGCTCCATGGGGATCAAGTTGTCCCGGCAAATCCTAGAGCCTGCACTTCCGACGGCCAACCGCCAGAACTCGTCAGAAAATTCCCGAAGCTTCTGAAAACGTTCCATTTTTCCGTAGGACGCGACCATGGGCTTTTACCCATGGGTGACGTTAGAATGCCATCACTTTCAGTGTGCAAATCAAAAGGAATGAATAAGTGCTCATACTGTTCGCGCTGGCGCTGTTGTTTACCGTGACGTTCGCCTTGATTGGGGTGGTTGGTGTGATAGCGCCGAAGCTTTTCAGGGACAGAAAAACCGGTCGGATCCCCAGCCGGTTCAGCCTGTTCCTGGCAGGGTTGGTCATGAGTGGAGCGTCTTTCGCTCTTCTCACCTATACCTCCACCAAGGTTCAGCAGGCCGCAGGCTTTGGCGGGTCGGGGGGCGTTTCCGCCAGCGCCAACCGCGACGCTTCACCTTCTGCGACTTCCATGGGATTGAGCGTCGACGAGTTTCATGACGCGTTCAACGCCGCTATCGGTCGATACAAAAAAGAATACAAAGCCGCCGACTTTGATGTCGACACAACCGGCGTTACGGGGGTGTTCAATTACATTTTCAGCCAGGACCTGACGATGATGGGAACCCTTGACAAGGATGACGGCAACGTCGACTTGATCATCATCAATATCTCTCCAAACGAGGAGGAGGCGGAGCAGCTTCGTATGTTGACTGTTCTGTTGGCGACCACCGAGGCACTCAATCCTGACATTCCAGTGGAGGAGAACAAAAAGATGGTGATGGAGGTATTCCATGAATCCATTGTGAAGTTCAATTCTGAAGATTCAGTCGAGCGTCGGGTAGGCGACCTCAAATACTCGGCGAGGACGGGTGATCACACAGGCATGATGTTTTCTGTCGTGAAGAGCAGCGAAGGCTGAATCGTCCTGCTGGCATAAAAAAGCCGCGATCCCTCACCCGGGGATCGCGGTTTTTTTTACCCAACACTTACTGCTGCAAAACCGTCGCCTGGTTAGCCGACCCGAACTGTTGAATGGTCGCGGTCTGTGTCATCCCGCTCTGATCCACGTTCGCAATGTTCCCGGTCCCGCCCTGGGTCACGTACGCCACGTTCATGGTGTCAGCCTGTTTCACGGTGATCATGTTGTCGCTGCCATACAGCTGCGCGGTGTAGGCCTGGTTGCCGGTGCCGGATTGGTCGAATTCGGCACTGTTGCCCGAGCCGTTCGATGAGCCTTGAACCAGGTTGGTGGTGCCGCGTTGGTCGGCGATGAGGATGTTGTCGCTGCCGTTCTGATCGAAGTACAGCTCGTTGTAGGAATCAGCCTGGCTGACCGTGGTTTTGTTGCCAGTGCCGGTCTGGTTGGTGGTCATGATGTGGCCGATGCCGTCCTGTTTGAAGCTGGCGATGTTGCCGTTGCCGGCCTGGGTGACGGTGGCGCGCTGGCTGCTGCCGAACTGGCCGCCCAGTTGCGGGCCTTTCCAGTTGCTGGCGTAGACCTTGTTGTCGTTGCCCACCGAGGTGGCGTTGAGGGTGTGGCTGTCGCCGTTCTGGTAGGTGAAGTGCACGTTGCCGTTGCCGACCTGATAGAGCGCCAGGGTCGAGTTGACCGACTCGAACTGGTCGGCATAGATAGCGTTGGTGTTGCCGACCTGGGTCACGGCGGCGGTGTTGTTTTCGCCGAAGCTCTGGTCGACCACGGTTTCGTTGCTGTCGCCGTACTGGTTGACGGTGGCCTGGCTGGCCAGTTGCGAGTCTTGCCAGATTTCGGTGCCGTTGAGGTTGCCGAACTGGTTGATGGTGATGTTGCCGCCGGTGCCGTTGCGCTGGTCGCCGTAGGCGTAGTTGTTTTCGCCGGCCTGGTTGATGCCGATCTGGCCGCCGTTGTGCAGCACTTGTTCGGCGGTGCCGTAGTTGGCGGTGCCGTACTGGGTGATCACCGAGCTGTTGCCGGTGCCTTCGTACAGTTGCTCGATGTTGGCTTCGTTGCTGTCGCCGAACTGGAAGGTCTTGCCTTCGCTGCCGTTCTGCGAGTCTTGATAGACGAACGAGAAGTTGCCGGTCCCTTGCTGTTGTTGCAGGGCCTGATTGCCGGCGCCGAAGCCGAGGGACTGGCTGGCGTGGGTGGTGTTGAAGGCGCCGACCTGTTGTTGGGTGATGGTGCTGTTGTCTTCGTAAAGCTGTTCGGCGTAACCGGCGTTGTAGTCGCCGACCGCGTCCTGGGTGATGACGCTGGTGGCGGTGTCTTGCACGGCGGCGGCGTCGTTGCCCTGGCCCAGTTGAGTCTGGGTGGCGGTGCTGAACGGGGCCTGGGTCTGCTTGACGTTGGCGATGTTGGCGGTGCCGAGCTGGCTCTGGGTGGAAATGCTGTCGTCGGCCATGGCCTGGGCACTGATCATGACCAGGATGGCGGCGGTGAGGGGCGTCAGTTTGAACATGATGAACTCTCCGATGATTGCAGTGCTTAGCGATATTGCTTGACCGAAACGCTCATGCCGTTGCCCGACTGGGTCACGGCGCTTTGCAGCCCCGTGCCGGCCTGCTCGATGCTGGCGTCGTTGTTGTTGCCGTTTTGCGAAATCTGCGCACGGTTGTGGCTGCCGGTTTGCGTGATGGACGCGGCGTTGCCGGAGCCGTTTTGCGTGATCAAGGCCATCAGGTCGCTGCCTTGTTGCAGGATGTACGCCTCCTGATTGCTGCCCGACTGCACGATCTTGCCCAGCAGCGACTGACCGTTCTGCGAGAGCAGGGCGAGGTTGACCTGGCCGTTCTGGTCGATCAGGGCTTGCTGGCCCACGGGGGGCGGCAGTTCGCCGAGATCGGCGCTGTTGGGCGCCAGGTCATCGTTTTCCATCAGGTCGTCGGCGCGCACGCCCGCACTGACGCACAGGGCGAGCAGGCAAAGCAGGGCGGCGGTCGGCGTGTTCATGGCGTTGTCCTGTGTTGTGTGTTGCTCAAATCCGGAATCGCGGCTGAGTCAGCCCCACCCACCCCGCGCCTGGCGGTGTGGGTTGGGTGGGGCGTGGGCTCAGAGCGTGGTCACCGAGATGGTGCGAACGGTGCCCTGGGACGAACGGATGGTGGCGGTCGGGTTGGCTGATGGCACGACCAGCGTGTTGTTCAGCGTCAGCCGCCAGCGTCCGGTCACCGGTACCGTGGTTGTGCCCAGCGTTACCAGCCCGGTCGGGGTGGTGACCTGCACGGTGATGGTGTTGCCGGTGGTCACCGACGAGGTGCCGGCGAAGTCCCAGTTGAAGCGGCCGCCGGAACGGGCCTGCACGGTCGAGGTGGTGATCGTGAAGGTTTCCGCCGCTGGCCGTGGCGACACTTGCACCGTGACGGTCGCCGGCGTCGACTGGGCGTTGAAGCTGTCCCGGGCGATGTAGGTGAAGGTCGTGGTGAAGGCCGTGGTCACGGTGGCCGGTGGGGTGTAAGTGATCACCGTACCGTCGGTGCTGACCGTGCCGCGTCCTGCTGGCGGTTGGGTCAGGCTGGCGACGCCCAGCGGTGTGTTGCCTTCCGGATCGGTGTCGTTGGCCAGGACGTTGATCGGGATCGCGACACCCAATGTGGCGACGCTGTCGGCGACGGCGGTCGGTGGCCGGTTAGGCGCGACGGTCACCGTCACGGTCGCCGGGTTGGCCGAGGCCAGACCTTTGCTGTCTTGCGCCTTGTAGGTGAAGGTCGTGGTCAACGGTGTGGTCACCACGGCTGGCGGGGTGTAGACGACCGAGGTGGTGCCGCTCAGCGCAACGGTGCCTTGGCCGGCGGCCGGTTGAGTCAACGCGGTGATGGTCAGCGGCACGTTGTTGTCCGGGTCGCTGTCGTTGGTCAACAGGCTGAGGGTGATCGGCACGCCGAAGCTGGTGCTGCCGGTGTCGGCGTTGGCCAGCGGCGCCTGGTTTTCACCGGTGTCCGGTGCTGCACCGACCACTACGACTGGCTCGGTATCGCTGCCGCCGGCGGCGGATTTGACCGTGACGGTGGCTGGAGGCTGGGTCAGGTCGGCGACGGTGATTTTTTGCAGCGTGCCGGTTTTCGACAGACGTCCGTAGCCTTGCGCGACCATGTCCGGCACCGCGACTTCATCGGTCGAGGTGGCTTCGATCAGCAGGCTGTGGTTGGCCCAGCTGTAGCGGGCGGTCTGGATTTTCACCACGTCGGTGAGCTTGGCCGAGACGGCGGTCGGACGGGTGGTGCCGGCCGGGTTGGTCGCGGTCACGACCACCACCGACGGCAGGGTGCCGTTGCCCAGGCGCTGGCCGAAGAACAGCCCGTTGTTGTCACCCAACAGACTGGTCTGGCACGGCGTCGGCGGTGGGCCGGGCAGCAACGCCAGGGTTTCGCGGAAGCACAGGGTCGTGCTGCTGTCAGCCTTGGCGAACACCTCGGCACGCACACCCGCCGAAGTCCGGCGATAGGTGGCGCGGTCGATGGCGACATGGGTCTGCTGACGGTTGTCGAGCACCTTGCCGGCGACGGTGAACAGGTTGGTCTGAATCGAGCCGGCACCCGACGGACCATCGATCCGCAGGAAGTTGGTGTTGAACGGACTGCCGGTCACCGCTTCGGTGAGGTTCGGGTCGCCGACGAAGGTTTCGATGCCGCCGGTGTCCGGGTTCACTTCGGTGTATGGGCCGTTGATGCTGCGCAGGAACGGGCCGATGGCGCCGTTGAGCGCACCGCTGAAGTTGCCCGGCGCGCCGATGCCGATGTCCTTGGTGATGTTGATCGCGCGCCGGCCCGGTGTGGTGACGTTGACGGTTTCAACGCCATACGGGTGGGTGATGGTGTAGGTGCCGGCCACCGGGACGTTCACCCGGATACGAATCCGCGCGAAGCTTTGCTGATCGCCATCGACCGGATTCTCCGAGGCGAACGCCGCTTCGATGCCGGCGACATAGGCGTCCACGCCGAAACCGGCGCCGTTGTTGGGGATCGCGGTTTCCGCCAGGAACCAGAAGGCTTCCGGCGGCCAGTTGTCGGGGAATACCATCGGCAGGGTGTCATCGAACACGCCCGGTTCCGGCAGCAGGGTGCACATGTACGCCGGCGGGGTGCTGACCGGCACCCGCGAACTGGCGGCGCGCGACTGGCAGAGCTCCATCGACAGCAGGTTGTTGTCCTGGTACCACATCGGGAATTTCCCGGTGGCGAAGGTGTAGGGGCCGGGATCGACGGCGGCCAGTTGCGCGAACGCACTGCCGGTCAGCGAGATTGTCAGCCCGAGCGCGTTGAGCGCGAAGCGTGGCCACTTGTTCATGATGCCTCCTGATGCGGATCTGGGCATGTGAGCGTTCATTGCACGATGACCACTTCTTCGGTATCGCTGCCGCCGTTGGACGACGTCACCCGAACCTTGGCCGGTGGAATCGGCGTGATCCCGGTGGCCAGGGTTTTCACCGCGCCGTCGCCGCCCAGCGCACCAATGGCGGCGCCGGTGCCGGAGGTGGCGGTGAGCACCGGTGGCGAGGTTTCGTCACTGGTCGAGGCCACCACGGTCAATTGCCCGGAACTGAGGCTGTACTCGGCGCGCTGGATCACCACCAGGTCGGTCAGGGTCATGGGCAGGGTGGTCGGTGAACTGGTCGCGATCGCCAGATGGTTGTCGGCGGTCACTTGCAGCACGGTCGGCAAGGTCGGGTTGACCGCCGATTGCGCGTACCAGCTGCCGGTGCTGTCGGCTTCTTTCATGTTCACCACAGGCGTGCTGCTGGTGACGGCGGCGGTGCCTGGCGCTGGCGGGGCCTGGACGAATACGTCTTGCTGGGCCACCGGCGCACTGTCACCCGGTTTGCGCGAGTAGGTGCTGCGCTGCGGAATCAGCGGGGTCGGCCGCACCACCGTCGACAACTTGCCGGACACGGCGAAGGTCGTGGTGCGCAGGTCAATGCCGCCCGGGCCTTCGATGCGCACGTAGTTGGTGTTGAACGGGCTGCCGGTCACGGCTTCGTTGAGGTTCGGGTCGCCGACAAACTGCTCGGCCGCGCCACTCACCGGGTTGGTCTCGGTGTACGGCCCGTTGACGCTGCGCAGGAACGGACCGATGTCGCCCTTGAGCGCGCCGTCGTAGGTTTTCGGAGTGCCGATGCCGATGTCGCGGGTCATGTTGATGGCGCGGCGACCGGGGGTATCGACGTTGAACACATCGACCCCGTAAGGGTGGGTGATGACGTAGGTGCCAGCGGTCGGCACATCCACGCGAATGCGAATCCGCGCGAAGCTGACCTGATCGCCTTCGACCGGCTCTTCGGCGGCAAACGCGGCTTCGACGGCGCTCACGTAACCGAGGTTGATTCCGCGCGCGGCATCGACCAGCGAGGTCTCGCCGGTGAACCAGAACGCTTCATCGGGGAAGTTGGTGGGGAACACGATCGGCTGCGTGTCATCGAACACGCCGGGGGTCGGCAGCAGCGAGCACATGTACGACGGGGCGCCCGGTGTGCTCGGCACGCGGGAGCTGAGCGCTTTGGACAGGCACAGATCCAGGGTGCGACCGTGGGTGTCCTGATACCAGCTGGCGAAACCGCCATTGGCCGGTGTGTAGGGACCCGGATCGACGGCGAACAGAGCGGCCTGGGCAATGCCCTGGGCCAAGGCGCTCACGACCAGGACGGTCGCGGTTTTGGACAGTAAAGGGTGCATGAGTTAATCCCTCTATCAAAGTACCTGCCCCTTGGGGATGGGTCAGTTGCAGAGGGCTTTACAACTTCCATACCAACGACGGGCCAACCGGCCGCAAACGCCCGTGGCGCAAGGGTTCGCGGCTTGGCGTGGGGGAAAAGGGCGCAAGCCCGGATAGGGCGACTGTCCCCAGCATTGGGGATTGTGGGGGCATGAACGCCTGGCGGTTTTTGCCTGACCGGGAAATCGGCCGAGCATGGGGCCGTTCACCCCCCGGATCCGGGCAAACACCCAACCGTGGGCTATAACCCTATAGGGACGTATCGGGAAGTCGCCGCCATGAACATGCAGTCAAAATCGCTACCGATCGAGGAGAGCAGCCAGCGGCTGAACTCGCGCAAGCAGCCGTTCAACCTGTTGCGCTGGTTTTCATTGATCAGCATGGCAGTGATCGGCACCGTGGCCGTGGCGCTCGGAGCGGTGTCGACACGGTTCGTGATCGAAGAAAGCGTGCAGCGTGATGCCTTGCTGACCGCGCAGTTCATTCAGGCCATCGCGTCGGCGGAAGTGCGCCACGTCTCGATCCCCAATATCCGCACCATGGGCGAATTGCTCGACCCGCGCCAGGACAAGAACTTTCCCGACGTCGACCCGCAAGCCCGAGCCAGCGCCCGGGGCGAATTTCTCGATCACATCGAACACCTGCCGGACGTGATCCTCGCCAACATCTATGCGCCGGACCGTACCGTGATCTGGTCGACCAACCCCGCGCTGACCAACACCCGCATTCATGCCGACGAAGACCTCGACCGGGCGTTCGATGAAAAGATTCCGGTGTCGGCGAGTTATCACGATGTGGACAAGGGCCGTGAAGAACAGAAGTTCGTGGTGCCGCCGGAATACATCTTCATCGAAAACTACATCCCGCTGTTCGACGCCGAGGGCAAGAACGTCACGGCGATGGTCGAGATCTATAAAGAGCCCAAAGACCTGATCGCCCGCATGGAGCGCGGGCTGACGCTGATCTGGCTGGCCACCGCGCTGGGCGGCGGGCTGATTTACCTGGGGTTGTACTGGATCGTGCGGCGGGCGGCGATCTTGCTGGCGGCCCAGCAAAAACAACTGATTGCCAACGAAACCTTTGTCGCGCTGGGCGAGATGTCATCGGCGGTGGCTCACAGCCTGCGCAACCCGCTGGCGACCATCCGTTCCAGCGCCGAACTGGCGCTGGAGTTCGACGCGGGGCCGGCGCAGAAGAACATCAAGGACATCATCGGCCAGGTCGACCGCATGTCGAAGTGGGTGCGCGAACTGCTGCAATCGTTGCGCCCGCTCAATGACGACCCGGAACCGGTGAACCTGGTGGCGGCGCTGCACGACAGCCTGATGGCGTTCGAGCAGCAGATCGCCAAGGCCGGCGTGCACGTGGTGTTTCATCCCCAGCAGACGCCGATGGTGCTGAGCCAGCCCATCCAGCTCACGCAAATCCTCAACAGCCTGCTGGCCAACGCGCTGGAGGCCATGGACAAGGGCGGCACGCTGACCATCACCCTCGAACCGAGCGACAGCCGTGGCGTGAGCGTGATGCTCAGCGACACCGGCAAAGGCATGAACGAGGAACAGCGCAGCATGGCCTTCCGGCCGTTCTTCACCACCAAGCAGGGCGGCCTCGGCGTGGGGCTGGTGCTGGTCAAACGGATCATGGAACGCTTCGGTGGCGGCGTAAGCCTGGACAGCCGCGAAGGCGAAGGAACCACCGTTCGTCTGGCGTTTCAGCTCATTCAGTAAATTGGGGTGAACTTTCCCCCAGCAGTGGGTGTCAGGCCCCGGTCACCGGGGAGTGGGGAATGCAACAGCGCGCCCAAGTCCCTGTAACAACTGGAAATGATTTTCTGGCGAGGTAATTGCAAAACACCATCACCCCTTCCTTAGATGAGGCGGCTGGTGATGGACAGAGCAATGCGTGACCCCAAAAAGCTGTTTCTGTTGACGCCACTGAGCGTCTTTCTGATGTTGACCCTCGGCCAGATGACCGCGGTCCGAGCGAGCCCGATCGACGACGAGAACCAGCCGGAAACGTCTGACCCGTCGGCCTATTACGACGAGCCCGCAGACCGCGCCGGTGCGCTCAACGCGATCCTGACCATGCCCGAGGCCAACGAAGACTCCTTCGATCTGCCCGATGGCATCAAAGGCACGCGGAACACGACGCGCACGGAAAACATCCTGCCGCCCACCGTCCAGACCAGTTTCAATTACCCCACCAACGGCAAGCCGAGCCCGCTGTACGGTGCCCAGCCGTTTACTCAGCAACTGGTGCTGTTCGAAGAGTTCGGCCCGGAAAAACTCGACCCGACCACACCGGCCGCGCCGTTGAGTTTTCCACCGGCGGCCATCGGCCCGGCGCCGGCGCAAGACCCGAACAACATCGCTCGCAGCGCGCCTCCCGGTACGGCGCTGGATGCGTTCCTGCGTCAGCCGGGGCTCACGCCGTTTCCGAGTCAGTTCGCCAACACGGTTGACCGCAACCCGTGGCAGGCGCAGATCGAACTGTTCCTCAACCGTCACATCGGTTCGTCTGCCGAAGGCCGGCCACCGGGAAAAGGCTGGGCCCATCAGCGCTGGAACGAGTTCTACCCGCAAGTCGCCTACAAGACCGTGCAGACCGGTGCGCGCCTGAACGGCGGCCTGCGTGACAGCCGGCAGATGCACGGTTATGCCGTCGGCGAATTCGGCCCCGGCGGTCTGTACCACAACGTCGCGGGCGTGCCGGCGACCGATGGCACGGCCAAGGGTGTCGACCCACGGTTCCACCCGGCGATGCCGGTGCAGGACCACAACTCGGTGTGGACCTTCGACGGCACGCTGCCGCCGAAACTGTTGATGGTGCGCTATGGCCAGCCGGTGCTGATGCGTCACTACAACGGCTTGCCGATCGATCCTTCCGCCAACCGCGGGTTCGGTCTGCACACCATCACCACCCACGAGCACAACGGCCACGCGCCAGCGGAAAGCGACGGTTATGCCAACGCGTTCTTCTTCCCCGGCCAGTACTACGACTATCGCTGGCCGATCCAGCTCGCCGGTTACGACAGCATCAATACCAAGGCTGAAGACCCACGCGCGGCGTTCCCGTGCGCACCGGGGGAAACCCTGTGGGTCAACGATATTCAGCCTGCGAAAAAGACCTGCGACCACGGCACCATCAAGATTCGCGGCGACTGGCGCGAAACCATGAGCACCCACTGGTTCCACGACCACATGCTCGATTTCACCGCGCAGAACGTCTACAAGGGCAACGCGGCGATGATGAACTACTACAGCGCGCTGGACCGTGGCAACGAATCGGTGAACGACGGCGTCAACCTGCGTTTCCCCAGTGGCAGCGCCTTGCCGTGGGGCAACCGCGACTACGACGTCAACCTGGTGTTCGCCGACAAGGCCTGGGATCAGCAAGGTCAGCTGTGGTTCAACCCGTTCAACACCGACGGCTTCATCGGCGATCAGGTGTTGGTCAACTGGCAGTGGAAACCGACCCTCGACGTGCGGGCCCGCAGTTATCGCTTCCGCATCCTCAACGGTTCGGTGTCGCGCTACTTCAAGCTCGCCCTCGTGCGTGAAGTCAAAGGCAACGGCGGCGAATTCCAGGGGCCGAAAAACTCCGGCGTGTCGTACACCCGTGTGCCGTTCCACATGATCGCCAACGACGGCAACATCATGGAGCACAGCGTGCCGTTCGACGGTTCGATGGACCTCGATGCCGACGGCGACAAGCAGAACCACAACGCGATCCTGCCGACCCAAGGCATCGCCGAACGGTTCGACATCATCGTCAACTTTGCGAAAAACGGGATCAAACCGGGCGACAAGGTGTTCTTCGTCAACCTGCAAGCCCAGGACGACGGCAAAGGCCCGAAAGAAGTGATCCCGCTGGCCGACGTGCTCTCCGAGAAATACCTGCCGGTGATCAAGCAGACCAGCAAGGGCCCGCAGTGGGACAAGGGTGACCCGGTGGTGGGCAAGGTCCTGCAGCTCAACGTCAAGGCGTTCACCGGCCAGGACCTGGCCATGGACCCGGCGGCCTACGAGCCGGCCAAACCGGGCAAGGCCGAAGGCATGGTGATGATTCCGCTGAAGATCCACCGCGACAACGCTGCCGACAAGGCCCTGCTCGCGAAGGCGCTGCACCGGACCTTCATCTTCGGCCGCTCCGACGGTACCGATGAAGCGCCGTGGACGATCAAGACCGATGGCGGTTTCGGCTTCCACATGGACCCACGCCGGTTGAATGCCTCGACCAAACTGGCCAGCGGCCCGACCGACGCCGGGGTCAGCGGCACCGGCACCCTGGAAGTGTGGAACATCAAGGCCGGCGGCAAGGGCTGGAGCCACCCGGTACACGTGCACTTCGAGGAGGGGATCATCCTCAGCCGTGGCGGCAAGGCACCGCCAGAGTGGGAAAAATGGGCGCGCAAGGACGTCTACCGGATCGGTTCGGAAGCCGACGGGCTGGACAGCGTCGAGATGGCGATCAACTTCCGCGAGTTTGCCGGGACTTACATGGAGCACTGTCACAACACCCAGCATGAGGACAACTCGATGCTGCTGCGTTGGGACCTGGAAAAACCCGGGCAACTGCAGTTGATGCCGACACCGCTGCCGAGCTGGGATGGTGTGCGCTACGTCAACTCCGCCGCACTGCCAACCTTCCGCACTGGCGATGGCTTCGGCCCGCAAGTGACCGTGAAACCATGAGCAGGGAGGGAGCCGACATGACACAGCCAACGCCGCGCTCCCGCGCCCTGGGCATGCACCTGATTCTGGTGCTGGTCACCTGCCTGCTCGGCAGTCAGGTGCTCATCGCCCATCAGGCGCAGCCCGAAGGCGCCAGCGAATCCGCCACCCCGTGGGGTGGCGACTATTTCCCCAACACCCTGCTGACCGATCAGGACGGTCGGCAGGTGCGTTTCTTCGATGACCTGATCAAAGACAAAGTGGTGGTGATCAACTTCATCTTCACCTCGTGCAGCGACTCTTGCCCACTGGAAACCGCGCGCCTGCGCCAGGTGCAGAAACTGTTGGGGGACCGGGTCGGGAAAGACATCTTTTTCTACTCGATCACCATCGATCCGCTGAGTGACACCCCCGAAGTGCTCAAGGCCTATTCGCAACGCTTCAAGGTCGGCCCCGGCTGGAAATTCCTCACCGGCGAGTTCGAAGACGTCACCGACCTGCGCAAGAAGCTCGGGCTGTTCATCGAAGGCGTCGACAACGGCCGCACGAAGGATCACAACCTGAGCCTGATCGTCGGCAACCAGAGCACCGGGCGCTGGATGAAAGCCTCGCCGTTCGAGAACCCGTGGATCCTCGCCGACCAGCTCGCCAATACCCTGCAGAACTGGAAGCAGGCCAGCACCGAAGAAAGCTACGCGGACGCCCCGCAGATTCGTCCGCCGAGCAATGGCGAAGAACTGTTCCGCACCCGCTGCGCTTCGTGCCACAGCCTCGGCCCGCAGGATGGCGAAGGCATCGGCATGCGCAACATCGGCCCGGACCTGATCGGCGTGACCCGCCAGCGTGACCCGGCCTGGCTCAATCGCTGGATCCGCGAACCGGATCGCGTGCTGGCGGAAAAAGACCCGATCGCGCTGCAACTGTTCGAGCAATACGAGCGCATCCCGATGCCGAATCTGCGTCTGGATGAAGCTTCAGCGCAATCGGTCATCGACTTTCTGAGTGCCGAAACCGAGCGTCAGCATCCGTCCGTGCAACCCTTGGCCGACGGGGCGTTGACGCCAGTAAAACCGGGTTCTGCAAGCGAAGCGGTGAGTCGTATGCAGTAGCGGCTAAATAGCATCATTGAACCGTGTGTCACGGTCATTGCCACCTACACTCATTCGAGAAGGCGGCTGTAACGGGCTCGACACAAAAACGCCAGGGCATTCCCATGCAGCGACTGGAAGAACAAAAAACAGCAGCGCCGAACGTAGCGTTGGCAGCCATCAAGAGTTGGGGCGGGCAGTTCAATCTGCTGCGCTGGTTCTCGCTGGCCAGTTTTTTCATCATCGCGGCCGTGGCGCTGGGGCTGGGGTATATCTCCACGCGCTTCGTGGTCACCGAAAGCGTGGAGCGCGATGCGCTGCTCACCGCGCAATTCGTGCAAGCCATCGGCGATGCGGAAATGCGCCACGCCAACATCACGCCGCAACGGACCATGGGCGAGATGCTCGACCCGCGCCAGGACGGGAACTACCCCGACGTCGACCCGCTGGCCCATGCGTCGGCCCGCGCCGAGTTTCTCGATCATGTCGAACACTTGCCCGACGTGTTGCTGGCCACGGTGTACGCCCTGGATCGCACGATTATCTGGTCGACCAACCCCGAGCTGATCAACGTCAAGATCGAAGATGACGACGAGCTGGACGAGTCGTTCGAAATGAAAGTGCCGGTGTCTTCCAGCTACCACAAGATCGACGACGAAAAGCCCGAACAGAAGCTGTCTCGCGAACCGAAGTACCTGTTCATCGAAAACTACATTCCGATGTTCAACGCCGACAAAAGCAAAGTCGTCGCCATGGTCGAAATCTACAAGGAACCGGCGGATCTGGTGGACCGCATCGATCGAGGGTTCGCTTCGATCTGGGCCGCGACGATCCTCGGTGGCGCGGCGATTTACCTCGGATTGTTCTGGATCGTGCGCCGCGCCTCGACGCTGCTGCAGAGCCAGCAACAGCAGCTGATCAGCAACGAAACCTTTGTCGCCCTGGGGGAGATGTCCTCGGCGGTGGCCCACAGCCTGCGCAATCCACTGGCGACCATTCGTTCCAGCGCCGAACTGGCCCAGGAAATCGCCAGCCCGGGCGCGCAGCGCAATATCGGCGACATTATCAGCCAGGTCGACCGCATGTCGCGCTGGGTGCGCGAGCTGCTGGTGTCGTTGCGCCCGATGAGTGACGACGGCGAGGCGGTGGAATTGCTGGCGGCGGTCGAGGACACCCTGGGGGCGTTTGACGCGCTGATCCGGCGCAATGGCGTCGAAGTGCGATTCACGCCACAAAATTGCCCGCCGGTCGTCAGTCAAAAGGTGCTGCTGACGCAAATACTCAATAGCCTGTTCGCCAACGCCCTGGAAGCGATGCCCAAGGGGGGCGTACTCAGTGTCGAGATTGAAACACCGCACACCGGTCATGTGCGCATGACCCTGAGCGACACCGGCAAAGGCATGAGCGCGCAGCAGCAACAGCTGGTGTTCAAACCGTTTTTCACCACCAAGCAGGGCGGCCTCGGGGTTGGCCTCGCGCTGGTCAAAAGAATCATGGAGCGGTTTCAGGGTTCGGTCATTCTGACCAGCCGGGAGCAGGAAGGAACCCGCGTCAGTCTCAACTTTAGAGTGGCATCGGGAGGGGAATATGGAACACAGCATTCTGCTGGTCGAGGATGACGAACTGCTGGCCGAGAATATTCAGACCTACCTGGAGCGCAAAGACTTCGAGGTGACGGTCTGCCACTCGGCCGAGGACGCGCTGGGGCAACTGGAAAGCTTCATGCCGGATATCGTCCTGACCGACAACTCGCTGCCGGGCATGAGCGGTCACGATCTGATCCAGAAGCTGCGCATCAGCGCGCCGGAACTGAAAGTGATCATGATGACCGGCTACGGCAACGTCGAAGACGCGGTGGTCGCAATGAAGGAGGGCGCCTTTCATTACGTCACCAAACCGGTCGCGCTGCCGGAACTCAAACTGCTGCTGGACAAGGCCCTGGCCACCGAACGGATGGAGCGCACGCTGTCGTTCTATCAGGAGCGCGAGGCGCAGAAGTCCGGGGTGCAGGCGCTGATCGGCGAGTCGTCGCCGATGCAGTACCTGAAAAACACTATCGGCCAGTTGCTCGACGCCGAGCGGCGCATGGCCAACACCGATCTGCCGCCGGTGCTGGTGGAAGGCGAAACCGGAACCGGCAAGGAACTGGTGGCCCGCGCGCTGCACTTCGACGGCCCGCGCAGCAAAGGCCCGTTCATTGAGTTCAACTGCGCGTCGATTCCGTCCAACCTGGTGGAATCGGAACTGTTCGGCCACGAGAAAGGCGCGTTCACCGACGCCAAGGATCGCCGGGTCGGGCTGGTGGAAGCGGCGGACGGCGGCACGCTGTTTCTCGACGAGATCGGCGAAATGGACCTGCTGCTGCAGGCCAAACTGCTGAAGCTGCTGGAGGATCGCACCATTCGCCGGGTCGGCTCGGTGAAGGAACGCAAGGTCAACCTGCGGGTAATCAGCGCCACCAATTGCAACCTTGAGCAAATGGTCCAGCAGGGCAAGTTCCGCCGCGATCTGTTTTTCCGTTTGCGGATCATCTCGATCAAGGTGCCGCGCCTGTACGCCCGTGGCGAAGACATCTTGCTGCTGGCCCGGCACTTCCTCGCCAGCCACGGCAAGCGCTATGGCAAACCGAACCTGCACTTCAGCGATCAGGCCGAAGAGCTGCTGCTCAGTTACACCTGGCCGGGCAACGTGCGCGAACTGCGCAACATGCTCGAACAGACCGTGCTGCTGGCGCCGAGCGACACCATCGCCGCGCATCAACTGAACGTGTGCATGAGCCTGTGCGATGAGCTGCCACCGCAGCATCAGCACGAGGTGCCGCACACGCACTTCGAAGCGCGCCCGGCGAGCAACACCGAATCGATGAACCTGCCGGAGGTCGAGCGCGACATGGTGCGCAAGATGCTCGACAAGACCGACTGGAACGTCACCAAATCGGCGCGCCTGCTGGGCCTGAGCCGCGACATGCTGCGCTACCGCATCGAAAAGCTCGGCCTGGCCCGTCCGGACAAGCGTCAGTGGTAGACCGCGTTGCTGCGCGGACTCGGTGTGCCGAGGCATTCCAGCACGCACGTCGGGTCCAGCACTTCGTCGTTGACGTAGATGCCGCGTTCGGCATCGTAGGTGCGGATGAATACCCGCACCGTCGCATCGGCCACAGTGGGCAGTTGCGAGTCATGGAACACGTGGCGATCCGGGATGACGATGAAATCCTGCGGCGACGCGTCATCGAACGGCCGAGGTGGCTGAGCGGACAGCGACGGCGGAGCAGGGTGGGCAAAAGGCTGGTCCGCCCCGTAGTAGTTGAAGTTGCTGTCCAGCGCCTGCACCTGCGTGGCGGCGAGCAGACAGGCGGACAACAGCAGTCGATTGAACATTCCCATGGCAGCACCTGTGGAAGCGGATTTCCCCAAGGCTATTAACTATAGCTGTCCGCGGTGCAGGCGTAGGTGCAGGCGTTGGTGCAAGTGTTGTCGGCTTACAAGTTCGCAACAACCTGTTGCGCGAGGCTGAACTAGACTCGGGCCCGCTCAATTGTGAGCATCGCCCGGAGTGCGCCATGGAAGTGCCAAATAATAAAAACGCCGTCGAGAGCAATCGTCAGGCGTGGAATGATTCCGCCCGTCATCACCAGGATTCGCCCGACTGGCAGGCCTTGCTGACCGAAGTCACGCAGGCTGACTTTTCCTGCCTCGACGACACCCTTCGCGGCTTGCTCGAGCAGGTCGGTGTCGATGGCAAAGACGTCGTGCAGCTGTGTTGCAACAATGGCCGCGAAAGCCTGTCACTGTTCGCCCTCGGCGCCCGGAGCGTGGTCGGTATCGATCAGTCCAGCGCGTTTCTCGAACAGGCTCGCGAACTGAACAAGCGTTCGCCGCACAACGCCGAATTCATCGAGGCCGATATTCATCATTTGCCTGATTCGCTGCGCGTCCGTTTCGACGTCGCGCTGATCACCATCGGCGTCTTTGGCTGGATGCCCGACATCGGCGAATTCTTCCGCCACGTCGTCTCGACCCTGAAACCGGGCGGACAACTGGTGATCTACGAAACCCACCCGTTCCTGGAAATGGTCGACCCCGAGGCCGAAGACCCGTTTCGCCTCGCCACTTCATATTTCCGCGAAGAACCTTTCGTGCTGGAAAAACCGATCGTCTATGTCGGCAAGGTCGAACAGCCGGCGGCCAAGTCCTACTGGTTCGTGCACACCCTCGGCGCAATCTTCACCGCCGCCATCGAGGCCGGCCTGAACATCACGCACTTCAAGGAATACCCACACTCGAACCGGGAAGAAGTCTATGACCAGTACCAGAACCGCGAGGCGCAGATGCCGATGTGTTTTACGTGGGTGGGGGTGAAGCGCTGAGGCAGGTACAAGAGGGGGAGGCGAGAGGCGCTGTTACTTTTTCGGTGAGTCGGATACGGGCTTGCGTCACGTATCCGATTGCTCGAAACAACTCTTCATCGTCACCTTCTGCCAGTACCTGAGAGAGGTACTCACGGATGGTATTCAGATCAACCAGAAGTGCCGTCATTTCAAAATCGGATGTGTTTTGTTCCATCGGTTTGTCTCTGCGTTTCTGCATGAATGTATTCATTCACATGATTGCGAGCAGCCAGATGGAGCCGAAACTGAATGTCGCTGGTTCCTGTACGAGCGTAGGAAGATTCTGCGGCGCCGTCCTGGCCGCCGCAGGTTAAACCCTTCAAGCCTGCGCAGCCGCCGTCACCACCGGCCGTCCCGGTTTGCGCAGCGGGTCCAGGCGTGAGCCTTCATAGCGGGTTTCGCGGAAGAACCGCCATTTGCCGAACAGGCAATAGACGTGCATGACGCGGCCCTGCTCGTGGTAGCCCATGCGGATGTGCAGTTTCAGCGCCGGGATGTTGTGGGTTTCGCAGACGTCGACCACTTTGTTGCAACCCTGGGCTGCCATGGCTTCCCAGAGGGCGACCTGGACGTCCACCGACAGGCTGCTGCCGAAGTAGGCGCGGGTCATCTCGCCGCCGAATTCGAAGAACTCGCCGGGTTTGACCGGGAAGGTGCAGCCGTAATAGTGGCGGTCGTGGTAGTCGCGAATGCTGCCCCAGATAAACCCGACCGCGTGGCCGTCGGCGTCCAGGTACATGTGCCCGGTGTGGCCCTCGTTGGCCAGCTCGGCCATGGTCTCCACCCGGTCACCGAAGTGCCTGGCGAACGCGCCGGCATTCTCGGCGGTGATGTCGACTTTGCGCAGGCCGTCGTAAGGGCGCAGCTTGTGCGGCGGTACCGGGCTGACCAGGTCGCGTTCCATCCACAACAGTTCCCAATGGAAGAACACGTAGCGTTTCCACAACGTGCCGAAAGTGCGGCCCAGGCCTTTTTGCTTGATACGTTCGCGCAGCTTTTCAATGACGCTCATGATGCCCTCCGTGGCCGAAGCCCGGGTGTTGTGGATGACGCTTTTGTGGGTATAGATCACCCCTGCAAGTCCATGTCAAAGCGCCAGCTTTGAAAGTATTGCAAGTTGTGTAACGGTTCAGAGTGCCGCAGCACCGCGTAGAAAATCCTTGTTCAGATCGGCATAGGAAACCCGTGGAACGCCCGCCAGCCGCTGCTCTAGCACGCGGCTCAGGGACTCTCCGGGTTGCAGATAGGCGTCACCGAAATCCGCACCGAGCTGGTTCGGATGGGCGACGATTTCCAGCACGCCGTCGGTCGGCGCAGCAGCGTTGCGCAGGTCCACCGGTGTACAGACGTAATCCGCCGTGGCCCCGGCCAGACCTTGCAACCGACGGTTGAGCAAACCCTTGAACACGCGTTTGGGCAGGCTGAGGTTTTGCCCCAGGTTGCGCGCCAGGCGCACCGGCACACCTTGATGGGCAGCGAAGCGCGCGACGATCTCGCCGATCGGCCAGATGTTGTGCACGTGCTGATGCGAATCGAGGTGACTGGGACGCACACCGTGATCGACGCAGCGCTGCCACTGCGCCTGCAATTCTTCCTGCACCGCCTCGCGATCTTCGCGGCCCAGCCACAGGCTGTGGCGCGCCAGGCTGAGGTCGAACACGCCGTGGCTGTCGCAGAAGGTGCGACGCTCGAGAATGGCCCGGCTCAAGGGCCGGCCGTAGGTCAGGTTGAAGTGCAGACCGATCCGGCCTTCCAGCAGCGGCAGCCGGGCCATGGCGCAGGCCGCTTCGAACGCCGGCATGTTGGCCATGGCGGTGGCGGAGCTGATGACCCCGGCCTGGAACGCACCGAGGATCACCGCGTTTTCGTTCGGGCTCAGGCCGAAATCGTCAGCGTTGACTATGACTTGGCGAGGCATGTTCGCCCTCCTTGGTGGGGTTGATCACAGGTGTCGCAATGACCGCCGCCTTGGCCGCCGCACGCTTCGCCCGCCATTGTTGCAACGCAGGCTTGAGCCGGTGCCAGACGCGCAGACCGAGTCCCAGCAACAGACCGCTGGGACGCCACGAGTAGAAGCTCCAGCGCCAGTGTTCCAGTTGCCCGGTCATGCGTTCGTGCAGTTGATGGCTGGAGTTTTCCAGGCTTACCCGCGAGGCATCGATCCAGCGCCAGTTGTCGTCCAGCCCCCAGCGAATCCATTCCTCCAGCAGCACCCGGCCGCTGCCCAGGTCGGCGTATTGCGGCAGGAAAGCGAGGTTGTAGTCGTAGAGTCGGCCCTGCTCGAACAGACCGAGCCGATAGCTGATGCAACGCCCGTCCAGTTCCAGCACCACCACGCGCACCCGGCCCGAAGCGGCGAGGGCGGTGAAGGCGTTTTCCATGCAACGGCGGCTGCGTTCGCTGGCAAAGATCCCGACGCCTTCGTCGCCTTTCCAGCTCACCGCCTCGACTTCGCTGATGGCCTGCAACAACGGGCCCATGGTGGCTGCGTCGGGAATGATCCGCCGGACTTCGGCGCCACACGCGGCAATCCGCTTGCGGGCTCGGCGCAGTTTGTAGCGGGGATCGCCCGAGACTTCCTGGCGGTCGGCGTCGCTGATCAGGTGCACCGGCACTCGGCAGCTCAAGCGACGTTCGCCGGTGGAGCTGTGGGCCATCCATTCGGTGAGCACGCTTTCGTCGCCGACCGGCTCGGCGATTTCGTTGAGTTGCAGCAGGGCGTGGGGCACTCGCTGGCGAATCAGCCGCAGGGCCTGGCGCATGTCGTCGGCATTCAGCAGTGATAGCAACGCCAGGCGATCGGCCAGCGGATAACCCAGGTGATGCACCACCCGAAACGGCAATCCGAAAAACTGTTCACGGCTCGTCACCAGTGGCAGGCACAGGCGCAATTCGTCTGCTTCCCAACCCAGCAATACATGCAGCCGCTCGTGCGCATCGAGCGCCTGCTCTGCCGCGCACAGCCAGTCGAGGCTGTTGAACGGCGTGTGATCCGTCACCCGCAGGCGCAGCGCTTCATAGGCCGCCGCCGGGAAATCAGGTGCGCACAACGAGGTGCGCCATTCGAATTGCGCCATAGGCTCAGGTCGCCGTTGCTGTGACAGGTGGACGGGAAGGTTTGCGCAGCGCGTCCAGGCGCGATCCGCTGTAGCGGGTTTCGCGGTAGAAGCGCCAGCGACCGAACAACTCATACACATTCATGATCCGGCCCTGTTCGGTATAGCCCATGCGCAGGTGCAGCTTGAGCGCCGGGATGTTGTGGAACTCGCAGACGTCCACGACCTTGTCGCAGCCCTGGGCGGCCATGGCTTTCCACAGTTCCAGTTGCAGGTCCACCGACAGTTCGGTGCCCCAGTACGAGCGGGTCAGTTCGCCGCCGAACTCGAAAAACTCGCCGGGTTTCACCGGGAACATGCAGCCGTAGTAATGGCGGTCGAAATAGTCCCGCGCGCTGCCCCAGATGAACGCCACCGCATGGCCCTGATCGTCCAGGTGCATGTGCCCGGTGTGATTTTCCCGGGCGAGTTCCGCCATGGTGCCGACGCGGTCGCCGAAGTGGCGGGCGAAGGCACTGGTGTTGTCCGGGGTGATCTTCACCACCCGCAGCGGCGGGTAGGGTTTGAGGCTGTGAGGTGGCACCGGACTGACCAGATCGCGCTCCATCCACAGCAGTTCCTGGTGAGAAAAGACGTAGTGCTTCCACACCTTGGCCACGGTAGCCCGCAGGCCTTTCTGTTTGATGTGCTCGCTGACTTTTTGCAGAACATTCATGGTCGTTGCTCCTGATGACGAGTCATCGCGCGGCCAGAGGCCTGCGCGGCCGGACATCAACAGGGCGGTCATGAGGCGCTCCAGCTCAGGGCAAACAGGGTTTGTCCCGGCAGCTCGAAGCGCACGCGACCGTCCTGACAGCGAAAAGGCGCGTCGCGGCTGCGGTTGTCGGCGCCGAAGTAGCGCAGCGCGCCGTTGTTCAATGGGCATTTGGCGCCCGCCAGATCGACACGCTGCAAACGCGTGCCCTTGTTCACGCCGAGCAGCCCGCGTTGATCGTCGCTGGCCATCGCCAGCACATCGACTTCGAACGCGTCGTTCTCCAGCCACAGCACGTTGTGCATCCAGTGCTGCTGGATGAACTGCTGCGCCAGGCCCACCGGTTTCAACTCGAAGCGGTCATCGCCCAGCACCCGCAACATGCCTTTGGGGTATTGCGGCTCATCGGCGGCCTGGAACCAGTTGAGCATCGTCAGCAGACCGTCCTGGGAGGCGTTGATCACCACCGAGGCCCACCACAGCGAGGTGAAATGGGTTTCCTGATCGTAGGGGCTCAGGCTCGAGCCGCTGGACAGGTTGGTCTGATCCAGCAGCAAGGCCTTGCGCGGCTGGCCCTTGGCATCGAGGCCGACCAGATCGGCAGCGCGGCGCACGCTGTCGCGGTACACGCGAGTGGCGAGCAGGTCGCGAATCATCCATTCGTGCCAGGCCAGCGCATCGACCTGATCGGCGGATTCACTCAGCAGGCGCCGGGCCCAGTCGATGCCACGCTTGTTCGCCGCGTTGTCAGCGAATGGCCCGTTGACCAATCGCGAACTGGCCGGCATCGCGATGCGCACGCCTGCCTTGGCATTGGCCGGATCGCTACGCACCTGCCGGGCCATGCTGGTGAAGATCGAACGGTATTGCTCGTAACTCGAATAATTCAGGTTGGGCTCGTCGGCGAACCCGATGTAGTGCGTGCCTTTGCCGCCCAGCGCACGGGTGCCGGCGAGCCAGGCGTCGAGTCCGCTGTTGCTTTGTACGTCGGCGCGCAGGTCAGCCTGGCGCTGACTGCCGGCGAGCAAAGTGATGTCCTGACGGATGCCGAAACGGTCCTGATAGACCTGGCGAAACGCATCTTCGAAGTGCGGCTTCTTCGCCGTCACGTCGACGAAACTGTAGTAACTGGCGGCCGTCGGTTTCAGCGCATCGAGCACCGGATGGCTGGCGGGCGGCGGCATCACGTAGGGCAGGGCGATGCCCAGATCCGGGGTGCGGCCAAGGACTTTGTCGTGCAGGGTCAGGCGCGTCTGGCCGTCGTCTTCGCGCAGCGGTTTGAGCTGTTGCGGGGTCTGCGCGAACAGATTGGCCGTGCCGTCGAGCCAGAACGCCGCTTTGCCGCTGCCTTGCAGACGCAGGCGCCAGACTTGTTCGCGTTCGCTGACCGGCAACGCCACCTGATCGAACTGCCAATAGGCGCGATAGGGTTTCAGCGCCAATGTCAGGGGCTGCCCGTCACCGACCCGCTGCGCTTGCAGGGCGCTGACCCCGCCGTGGAACTTGCCCGCCAATATCGCGTGCTCACCCGCGGCGACCTTGAAATACAGCTCATCGCCGTTACGGGTTTCCGCACTGAAATGCACCTTGGCCGGAGCGAACAGGGCCACGGTGTTTTCGTCGTGCTCGACTCGATAACTGCGGAAACTGTAGCCGGGGATTTCCAGCTGATAACTCGCGGCCCCCGGCGCCAACGGCCAGCTCTGGCTGCCACGGGTTTCACTGGCCTTGATGAAGCGCTCGCCCTGCAATTTGCCCCGGCCGTCGAGCAGGAAGAGGTGCTCTTCGTTGGCTTCTGCCTGCCACGCCGGCGCCCAGCGCACGGTCACCGTGTCGGGGCGATCCGCTTGCAGGTACAGGCTGCCGTCACGAATGTCGCCCCAGCGCATCGACGCCGCGAAGGCGTCCAGCGACAGGCCGAGACCGAACAGCAGGGCCAGGCCTTTCATGCTGACTTCCGTTGTAAAAAACGACGCTGCAACATCAGCCACATCGGCGTAAGGTCGCTGGGCAGGATGATCAGGGTTTGCCAGAACGCCACGCCGCTCAACCGGCAGTACAACACCAGCATCGCCACGGTCACCGCCAGATAGGCAATCGACGAAGCCGCCGCCGCGCCGACGATGCCGTAGGCCGGAATCAGCAGCAGGTTCAGCGCAAGATTGAGCAGCGCGCCGATCCCCATCAGCAACGACACCGTGCCGGGGCGGTTCTTGCCGATCAGGTCCAGGCGCAGGATGCTCGCGTAGCACAGGCCCAGCAGCCCCGGCAGCAATGCGAGCAGCGCCGGATACGCCGGTTGGTAGGCGACGCCGAACAGGGTGACGATCAGCCATTCGCCGATCACGGCCATGGTCAGGCAGGCGCCGAGCATCACCGTGGCGGTCAGGCGCAGGGCCAGCGGCGTGACCTTGTCCATGCCTTCGTCCTGTTGCAGCAGGCGTTTCATCAGCGGCGTGGTCACCGCTTCCGGGACGATCAGCAGCAGCTCGGCGGCGGCGCTGGCCATCGCGTAATGCCCCAGGGCTGTGCTGCCGAGCAAGGCGCCGATGAACAGGTAATCGGAACGCAGGATCACTTGCTGGAACAGCAGATCCGGGTGGCTGCGTGCACTGAAGCGCAGCAGCTCGTTCTGGCTGGCGCGATCCCATTGCAGCTGCAACGGCTGCGCACGTTTGAGCCACAGCCAGCCGACCAATACCACCAGGCTGATGCCGGCCAGCCAACTGATCAGCGCGGCTTCAAGGGCCGCTTCTTTCCACATCCAGAACAGCGCGAGAAACAGCAGCAGCGGCGCCAGGGATTCCACCAGCCGCAAGGCGTTGAACGCGACCACGCCGCCGGACGCATTGTGCAAGGTCAGCAGACCGCTTTTGAGCACGGTCAACGGCACCGCCAACAGCAACAGCCACGCCAGCAGACCGAGTTGCATCGTCACGTCCAGTTCACTGCCGAACTCGCGCACCAGTGCCACAACCAACAAGGTCAGCAGACCCGCCAACAAGCAGCCGAACACCAGCACTTGGGCGAGCAACAAACCCATCGGCCGTTGCTTGGCGGCCTGATAACCGACCGCCGAATTCAAGCCGCCACTGGTGGCCGCGCTGATCAGATCGGGCAACGTGCTGAGCAGAGCGAACAGGCCCCGTTCGCTGGGCCCGAGAATTCGCGCCAGCAGCACATTCCTCAGCAGGCGCAGGGCGATCATCGCCAGTTTGGTGCCCATGCTCAGCGCCAGATGCTTGAGGTAACTGCTTCGACTCATGGTCGCGCCCCGCGATAGATCCGCCACGACAGCAGTTCCGGATTGCGCGCGGTGCGCTGACTGACGCCGAAGCGTGGCAGGTTCAGCGGATCACCGGTGCCGCGATAGATGCCGCTGCCAGTGCCGAGCGCGAAGGGGTAATCGTGATGGGCGATCTGTTCGCGCACCCGCTCATCGTTGTCGCCGTTGGGGTAGCAATAAACCGGCAACGGCCGGTTGCAGCCATTGAGCATGGCATCGCGGCTGCGGCTGATTTCTTCGCCCAGGCGCACATCATCAAGACCGGTGAGGATGGCGTGACTGGCGCCGTGGGGACCGAACCGCACCAGGCCGGAAGACTCCATTGCCCGCACCTGATGCCAATCGAGTGCCTGAGGCTGCGACTCTTGCGGGCATTCGTCGGTCAGGCGTTCAAGCATCATCGGGTCGAGCGCTTTAAGCCCTTGCAGGTAATGCAGCAGGGTCAGACTGCGCCGATCCACATCGATGTCATCCAGAAGCACCGGCACGGGATGGTGGATCGACTGCAAATATTCGATCAGGTGCATGCGCGGCTTTTCGCCATGGCTGCCCCACAGGGTTTCGCCGATGCTTTCCCACCAGAAACGCTGACGGCTGCCGATGAAATCGGTGGAGAGAAAAATGCTCGCCGGCACCTGATGTTTCTGCAGCAACGGAAAGGCATTGGCGGCGTTGTCGCGCCAGCCGTCATCGAAGGTCAGCGCCACCTGCGGACGCTCGGTGCGCAAGGCGTTGGGCTGGAGGATTTCCATCAGCGGCACGCAATCGAAATGCTTGCGCAGCCACACCAGCAAATGTTCGAAGGCCTTGGGCCCGACGCACAGTTCGTTGCGGTGCGGCAGGTCGGCGGCGCGATCGTTGGCCAGCACCCGGTGCAACATCAGGATCACACCGGCGCCGTGTAACTGGTTTCGTCCCACGGACGAGTTGAGATAGAGCCAGCCGCTGGTGCGTTTAATCAGTTGTTTGATCGCCATGGCTCTGTCCCTCTCAACGGTTTTGGTCAGGGTTCCACTGGGCGTAACGCTGGCCGCGCAGGAACTGCCACAGGCCGATGCTCATGCCCGCCAGTGTCACCAGCAGGAATGCCGCAAGGCGGAACGGTTTGGGTAAGCGGTGTTGCGAATCCAGCAGGCCGGCAATCGCGATGGCGTAGCCGACCAGTTGCGCGATCAGGCAGAGGCGATAGAAACCGTGCTCTTCCCACAGCCAGAAATTGCTCAGCAGCAACGGCAGCAACAGGATCGGCGCCAGGCGGCGGATCAGCTTGTGGCTGATCAACGCAATCGAATACAGCCCGTGCTTGAACGGGTTGAGCAGTTCGCTACGTTGCGCCAGGCTTTGCAGACCGCCGACGGTGACCCGCTGGCGACGGCGAAATTGCTTGTCGGCTTCGTCGACGCCGTGGTCGATCACCTGCGCTTCGGGCACGTAGACGATGCGTTTGAATTTCACCGGGGCGCAGGTGCTGATGAAGAAATCGTCGTTGACCTCGGCCGGCACATTCTCGAACAGTTCGCGGCGCAGGGCGAGCAGGGCGCCGTCGGCGGAAACCATGCAACCGGTGCGATTCTCGACCCGGCGCAACCAACCTTCGTAGTGCCGATAAAGGCTGTCGCCGATGCTTAAACCGCCGCCGGTGACCGGAATCACCATGTGCCCGGCGCAGGCGCCGACCTGCGGATCGCTCAAGGGCGCCAGCAGGTAGCCGAGGGTTTCCCGCGACCATTGGTTGTCGGCGTCGGTGAACACCAGAATGTCACCCGTGGCCAAAGCCGTGCCGGCGTTCAGCGTGGCGGCCTTGCCCTGGCGGGGCAGGTCGAGCACGGTGATTCGCGGGTCGACGACCTTGTGCGCGCAGGCCACGGTGTCGTCGGTGGAGCCGTCGCTGGCCAGAATGATTTGCAGGGTCGCCGGCTGATAATCCTGGGACAGCAGCGAGCGCAGCTTGTGTTCGATGTGCCGCGCTTCGTTGTGGGCGGCGATGACGATGCTGATGTTCAGCGGCGGTGCCGGGCTGTGGCGCCACGCCGGGAAAAGCGGCGCGAGCAGCGTCAGCAGCAGCGGGTAGCCGACATAGGCGTACACCGGCAGCAGCAGGCACATCCAGAAAATGAATTCAGCCACGGGCAGGCCTCCTGGCGTTCCAATGACACAGACTGAGAATGAACGCGGCGCCCGCCAGGTGCAGGCGCACCCAGTGCAGGCCCCACAGTTGCAGGGTGAAACCGAGGTCATGTTGCCGGCGGCTCTGACGCACGCTGAGTACCAATCCTGGAATCAGCGTCAACATCACCATGATCGCGGCGTGATGGGGAAAGCCGTCGAGCAGGGCAGAAATCGCCAGGAAATCGAGAATCCAGACGAAGATCGACAACATTGGAAATCGCAGCAGGCGCAGGCTGAACCCGTGACTGCGCAGCAGTTGCAGATGGCTGCCCTGGCGCCACAACTCCTTGCCCATCCATTCGCGCCAGTTCATTTCGTAGCCCCAGTGCAGGGCCACGCTTTCGTTGACCGCGAGTAACTGGGCGCCCCGTTCGCGCAGACGCAGGGTGAACTCCTTGTCCTCGCCAGTGCGCAGGGTTTCGTTGAAGCCGCCGACCTTGTCAAACCAGGACCTGCGCATCAACAAATTGGCGCTGGGCAGCCAGTCGACGACGTGGGCGGCGTGGTTCGTCGGGCGTAAGGTGCGGCGCTGCCACGCGGTGGCGTACCACGGCGCGGCGGCGGGGGTGTGCAGGTCGAGCCCGAAGACATCGGCCTGGCCTTCGGCTTCGAGCGCGAACAGTTGGGTGAGCCAGTCTTCGGGCATTTCGATGTCGGCGTCGATGAACGCCAGCCATTCCCCGGTGGCAATCGCCGTGCCGCGATTGCGCAGCGCACCGATCAGTAGCCCCGGCATCACCAGCACCTGGGCGCCGAACTGCCGGGCGATCTGCGGGCCGTCGTCGCTGGAGCCGTTGTCGACCACGATCAGCTCGCACTCGACATTCGCCGCGTGCGCCGCCTTCTGCGCGGCCAGCAGGGTGCGGCCAATGTGCCGGGCCTCGTTGTACATCGGGATGACGATGCTGATCCGGCTCATGCCCTGGCCTCCGTCGTCGGAGCCTGCTCGGCTTTCAGGCGCAGAACGCTGGTCAGCGCGAGCATGATCCACAGGTATTTCTGGTTCGGTGCGCTGAGGAACATCAGGAACAACGTCAGCGACAGAAAACTCACGCCCAGATGGGTCATCAGATCCGCCTGTTGCCAGTTGCGCCGCAGCATCCATTCCTTGCGCGCACGCATCAGGTTGTACAGGCCCAGCGCGAGCATGCCGACGAACATCAAACCAGCGGGAACCCCCAGTTCGCTGAAGATTTCCAGGTAAGTGTTGTGCGCCCGGCGGTACAGGTCGCCGATCTTGCGGTTGGCGGAAAACGCCTTGGCGTAGCCGGTGGTGGCGTAGTGCAGCGGGAAGGTGCCGGGGCCGGAACCGAGCAGCGGGTTCTCGCGGATCATCTGGCTGCCGACCACGATGTACGAGGCGCGGCGGCCGAGGGATTCGTCGTTGTGCCCCTTGGCCCCGGCGCTCAATACGCTGAGGGACTGGATGCGCGCGATGTAGCCGGCAGGCATCGCGTAGATCGCCAGCGGAATCGCGATCGCCGCGCCGAGCATGGCGAAGCCGAGATGACGCGGACGAATCCGCGCCAGTTGCGCGCGGTAGTGCCAGCAACCGATCACCAGACTCAAGGCCAGCACCACCAGCCCGGAGCGCGACTCGGTCTTGGTCATGCCGCCGAGCAACAGCAGGCAGCAACCGCCCCAGAACAGGCGATGCAACAGGTTCGGGCTGCGGATCACCAGCAGCAGCCCCAGCGGAATGGCGAACGCGATCAGCAGGGCGAAGGCGTTGGGGTCTTCGAGCAGGCCGGCGGCGCGGCCCTGATCCTGGAATTTGGTGGAGAACATGGCCATGGCGCAGGTCGTGCTGACAGCCAAAGTCACCAGTCGGGCAAACAGGTCGAGGTTCAGCTCGCGGCCGATCAGCAAGGTGATGACAAACAGAATCAGGCCGACGCTGATTTCCCGCAGGTGACCGAGCGACATGCCCATGTCATCGGTGTTCAGCAGGCTCAGAAAGTACAGGGTCATGAAGGCGATCAGAAAGCGCCAGATATTGCTGCGCAGACGATCCGAAGGAATCTGGTGCATCGCCAGTTGCAGCATCAGGATCACCGCCAGCGAAGCGCCGATCAGTTTGCTGCCCGACAGTGAGCTGTCTTTGAAGAAGCCCTCGAACGGCACCAGCGCGGCAATCCCGAGCAGGCCCCAGGTCGGTTTGCGGTACAACACCGCGAACCCCACCAGACCGAGCACGGCGCCCGGCGCGAGGTAGGGCCAGGGGCTGGCCAGCAGAGCGATGCAGACCAGGCCCAGCAGACTGACGATCGAGAGCGGAAAAATCATGCGCGTGCCTCCCGTGCCGTGCGGATGTACAGCTGCGACCAGCGTTCGGCCAGGGCCTTGAGGTCGTAGCGGTCCTGTTGCGTGCGTTTTGCGTTGTCGCGCAGTTGCCGCGCCAGGCCAGGCTCGGACAGCAACGTGTCGAGCTGGCGGGCGAGGGCGGCGCTGTCGGTCGGGGCAGCGAGCAAACCGTTGTGGCGGTGCTCCAGCACATCGGGAATCCCGCCGACACCGAATGCCACCACCGGTACCCCGGCCTGCATCGCTTCCAAAAGAATCATCGGCGTGCCTTCGGTGCGCGAGCTGATCACCAGCGCATCGAGTTGCTGCCACCAATGCCGCATGTCGGTCTGATAACCCGGCAAGCGGATGCGTTGCTGCAAGCCCGCGGCGTCGATCCGTGCCTGCAAGTCTTCGCGTTCCGGGCCGTCGCCGAGCATCACCGCGTCGAGTTGCGGGTGCTGATGACACAGCGGGATCAGCGCGTCGAGAAACAGATCCGGACCTTTCTCACTGCTCAAACGCCCAACGTAGCCGGCGAGCCAGCGTTGCCGGGGCGCATCGGAAAGCAGCGCGGCGGCTGCCGGCAATCCGTTGGGGATCACCTGCAACTTCTCCGCACGCACGCTGGCCTGACGGTGCAACACCGCGATGCTTTCGGCGACGCACACCACCCGATCCACCGATGCCGTGCGGCACAGTTGCAGGCTCAGCCAGGTGTAGAACTTCTGCTTGCGGCTGCGCGGGGTGAAACCGTGTTGAGTGATCACCAGCGGCAGGCGCAACAGCGTGGCGCCGACCCAGCCGAACAACAGGCCTTTGAAATTGTGGGTGTTGATCAACGGCCGTTCACCGCGACGCTGACGCAAGTGCCGCAGCAGGGCAGCGAGCCCTGCGCAGCCTTGTGCATCGACGCCGGCCTCGCGAAAGCGCGCGATCAGTTCCGGCGGCGCGTCGAGGAACAGCACCTGGTGCTGCCCCGGCGTTGCCAGGCAATGATCGAGCAACATCCGCTCGGCCCCGTAGAACCCGCCGCTGCTGAGCAAATGCATGATCGGCAGCGCGGCGTTCTGGGTAGAGGGCGTGTTCAATTGCGCACCCAGTGCAGGAAGCTCGGTACGGTCCAGTTCTTGTGCGGGTTGCTGGGCAGCGCGTTCTGGTCGTTGATCACCAGCAGCACCGGCAGGCCCAGCTCGTGGCTGATTTGCGCCGGGTGTTTGAAGCGGTGATCGAAGAACTCACGCACATAGACCAGTGCAATCGCCAGCAACAGACCGGTGAACAGCCCGAACGGAATGATCAGCATCGGTTTGGGGAACGCCGCTTCGGTCGGCTCGAACGGCGGGCTCAAGACCCGGGCATTGGACAAGTCGTCGTTCAGCGAGCGGGTGGTGCTGCTTTCGGCAAAACGCTGGGCGTAGGTCGAGAACGCGGCATGCATGGCGTCGATCTCGGTGTCCATCTGCCGCAGCTTGCTCTGGGTTTGCTGCAGCTCGTGGATGCGGTTCTTGAACTCGGCGATGCGCGCGGTTTTCTGGTCGATCACCTGTTTCACCACGGCCAGGTCGTTGGTGCGTTCCTGGATGCGGTTGCTGACCACTTTGAGGAACTGCTGGCGGGTGCGGGCGATCTGCTCGCGGGTCAGCAGCATCGGCTCGCTGCCGGGCTGGAACACCGCCAGATCGTTCATGTAGCGGCTGACCTGAGTGGTCAGTTGCTCACCGAGCTGTTTGATTTCCCGGTCTTCGAACGCCACGTTGTCCACGGTGGTGGTGAAGGTGTAGGGGAAGGTGTAGTCATTGAGTTTGTTGTTGCTGGCGGCGGCCAGGCTGGTTTTCAGGTACTCCAGCCAGCGTTGGCTTTGCAGCAGGCGATCCTGGTACAGGTTCAGCGCCTGCTCCTCGGTGTTGATCGCGTTCAGGCGGAAGGTGATTTCCTCCTTCGGATCCGACGAGCCGACACTTTCCAGCAGTGCCTGACGGTTGCCTTCCAGGCCATCGAGGCGCACTTGATAAAGCTGCTTCTTGGACTCGTAGAACGATTGCGGCAGGTCGATCGATTGCAGCGCCTGACGGCTCACCAGATAGTTCTGCAACAGGGCGGCGACGAAAGTCGTGCCTTGATGCGGATCGGGGAAGCTGTAGACGATCGAGATCACGTTGGAGCCGGGCAGGGTCTCGATTTTCAGGCTGTCGATGGCTTGCTGGGTCAGTGCATCGAGCGCGGTGTCGCGCACCGGATCGGTCTCAAGCCCCAGAGCGTTGCGCACGGGGTTGATCACATACTGGCGCAGCGGCGAGCTGATGTAGCGCTTGAACGGCTCGCTCACCAGCTTGTTGAACATTCCGGGCGACGGAGTGTATTCGCCCTTGTCGCGCAGTTCGCTGATGGTCTGACGGATCAGCGCCGGCGAGCGCAGGATATTGCTCTCGGTTTCCATGTCCGCCAGCGACGGCGGGATGAAGGTGGCGTTGTCCACGGTCAGCGACGTGGTGGCGTCGCCCTGTGAAAGTTTTTTCGACTGCACGATCACCTGAGCGGTGATATCGAAGCTCTGTTTGAGCAACAGCGGCAGCACCAGCGCGATCACTGCAAAGATCAGGAAGACCCGTTTCACCAGTTGCTTGTTGGCGAAGAAGATCCTGAAGAACTCATGCAGGTAGTTTTCCTTTGGATTCATGTCGGTCACCTGAGAGTCAGTTGCTGTCACTGTCTTTGTTGTCGACGCGGTAGCCGAAGCTGAAGCCCACGCCCTGGAACAGCACCACGTCGGCCAGTTGCCTTGCGAGTTCGCCGGCGCTGGCCAGTTTGGTTTTTGGCACGTACAGCATGTCGTCCGGTTGCAGGTAGGCGATTTGCGGCGCCTCGCCCGACAACGCTTTCTCGACGTCGTAACGCACGGCCTGCACCTGATTGCCGTTGCGCCGCATGATCACCACCGAATCGAGCCGCGCCTTGACGTTGGTGCCGCGCGCCAGGGTCAGCGCTTCAAGCACCGACACTGGCCGGCGGATCGGGTAGGACCCTGGCTGGCCGACTTCGCCCAGCACGTAGATCTCGTTGCCGGCGGTGGACTTGAGCAGCACGTCCACGGTCATCCGGCCCGGCAGTTGCGCGTACTTCTTGTTGAGGAAAGTTTCGAGCTGATTGACGGTCATGCCTTGCAGCGGCACCGCACCGATTTCCGGGAAGCTCGCGTAGCCGTCGGTGCCGACGGTGATCTCGCGGCTCATGCCGGTGGCCGGGTGGTTGAGGGCGTTTTTCAGGTTCTGCTCGTTGGTCAGCGGACTGATGATCTGCACCGTCAACTGATTGCGGTTGGGCTGGAACAGCTGTTTGCGCTGATAGGCGCGCTGGATTTCCTGGCGCGCTTCTTCGCTGGTCAGCCCGGCGATTTTCACCGAGGTGTTGGCGCCCGGCAGTTCGATGGTGCCGTCCGGCAGCACCAACTGGTTGCCGTTGAGCTGGCTGGCGGCGGTGAAGTTCAGGCCGATCTGGTCACCCGACTGCACGCGGTAAGCGTCCGAGCCGCTGGTGCTGATGTGGAAGATCACGTCCAGCACATCCTGCGGGCGCAGGGTCTGCTCGATCTTCGGCATGTCGGTGGCCTGGGAGTTGGCCGGGGTGGCGGTGAGAATGTTCACCGGCATGTTCTGGGTTTCGGAGGTGCTCGAGCAGCCTGCAAGCGGCAGCATCAGCAGCACAAGAATCCTGGCGTTCATGGCGTCATCCTTTGCGGTTGCTTACAGGTTTTTGTAGAGCCATTTGGGCATGTAGTACTTGCGCCGGTTGAACACGCTGCCGACCACTTTCGCCCCGGCCTGGGTCAACCGCTGCACCGCCGCTTGCGCGACTTCCCAGCGGGTGTCTTCGGCGCGTACCACGAACACCACGCCGTCGACCTGAGTGCTGATGACCAGCGTGTCGGCGGCCGAATACACCGCGTCGCCGTCGATCACCACAAAGCGGTACTGGCTGCCCAGTTGATCGAGCATCGGGCTCAGGCGCTCGGCGGTCAGGTGTTCCATGGTGCGGATCGGCCGGCCGTTGGGCAGCACGTGAAACGGCAGGCTCGACACCTGCACCACGCAGTCCTGCAACAGCGGCGGGTTGTCCGGGTTGAACAGCAGGTCGCGCAGGCCGCGCTCCTTGCTCAGGTTCAGTTGCTGGGTCAGGTTGCTCGCCGACTGGCTGGCGTCGACGTACAGCACCTGGCCGCTGCTCATCTGCGCCAGTTGACTGGCCAGCGCCAGGGCGCTGGTGGTGGTGCCGGCGCCGGGGTTGGCGGCGGTCAGGAACAGGATCCGCAGATCCAGGTCCAGCACGGTCGAGGTCAGATTCGACTCGCTGGGGCTGGCAATGCTCAGGCTTTTGTTGGTTGAACCGTCCATTAGCTTGCTCCGTGGCCGCTGAATACTTTGAAGGGGGTTTTCAACAGAATCTTCAGATCAAGCAGGAGGCTCTGCTCGGCGATATAGCTGAGGTCCAACTCAACGCGCTGGTCGAAGTCGATATTGCTGCGTCCGGAGATCTGCCACAGGCCGGTCATGCCGGGGTAGATCGCCAGACGGGCGAGGTGACTGTCTTTGTAGCGGTAGGCGTTGAACGAGGTCGGGCGAGGGCCGACCAGGCGCATGTCGCCGGTCACTACGTTGATCAGGTTGGGCAGTTCGTCGAGGCTGGTGCGCCGCAGGAAGCCGCCGATCCCGGTGATGCGCGGGTCCTGGTCGATCTTGAAGTCGATGGCGTCGGCACCGTGCTTGTTCAGGTGGCGCAGCGACTCCTTGAGCTCTTCGGCGTTGGCGACCATGGTCCGGAACTTGTACATGCCGAACTTGCGCCCGCGATAACCGGTGCGCTTTTGCACGAACATCACCGGGCCTTTGCTGGTGAACTTGATGGCCAGCGCCAGACCGATCAGCAGTGGCGAAATCATCAGCAGGATCATCAGCGCGCCGAGGCAGGCCACCACCCGGTTGGTGCGCGACAGTTGCCACGGCCGGCCACCTTCGCGGCCGGTCATCCAGCCCTGACCCTGGCGATGGATCGCCGCGTCGAGGCGCATTCGCTGTTCCGGATCCATGCGTTTGTCACGCACCAATTGTTGGATCGGTACACCTTTCTCATGTCCAGTCATGGAGTCCTCCGCTGATGGTCAGCCGCGTGCGGCGCGTGGGCGATAGGCAGTGGGGTAGTAATCGCGGAACCAGGCGATGAACCGCCCCAGTCCCTCATCCAGCTCTATCCGGGGCTGGAACCCGGTGGCCTGGGCCAGGTCGCTGGCCTCGGCGCAGGTGTTGAGTACGTCGCCCGGTTGCAGCGGCAGCAGCTCGACCACGGCTTTCTGGCCGAGGTGTTTTTCCAGCAGGGCGAGGTAGGTTTTCAGCGCCACCGGGTGCTGGCCGCCGATGTTGAACAAGCGCCACGGGGCCATGCTGCTCGCCGGATCGGGTTGTTCGCGGTCCCACTCGGGGTTGGCCCGGGGCGCCCGCTCGATCAGGCGTGCGATGCTTTCGATGATGTCGTCGATGTAGGTGAAATCGCGCTGATGCTCGCCGTAGTTGAACAGCTTCAACGGCGAGCCTTCGCTGATCGCCTTGGCGAACTGGATCGGCGACATGTCCGGCCGGCCCCACGGCCCGTAGACCGTGAAAAACCGCAGCCCGGTGCAAGGGATGCCGAACAGGTGGCTGTAGCTGTGGGCCATCAATTCATTGGCTTTCTTGGTCGCGGCGTACAGCGACAGCGGGTGATTGACGCCGTCCTGCACCGAATACGGTGTGCGCTGGTTGGCGCCGTACACCGAACTGGACGAGGCGTAGATAAGGTGCGCGACCGGGTACTGGCGGCAGCACTCCAGAATGTTGAGGAAACCATCGAGGTTGCTGTGCAGATAGGCCCGTGGATTTTCCAGCGAGTAGCGCACCCCGGCTTGCGCCGCGAGGTGCACCACGACTTGCGGCCGTTCGCGAACGAACAACGCTTCCAGCGCCGAGGCGTCTGCCAGATCAATCGTGGCGAGCTGGAAATCCCCGACCTGCTCGCGCACCCAGTCCACCCGATCGTGCTTGAGCTGCGGGTCGTAGTAGCCGTTGAAGTTGTCCAGGCCGATCACCTGATGCCCGTCGCGCACCAGCCGCAGCACGCCATGAGCACCAATGAAGCCGGCCGCACCGGTGACGAGGATTTTCATGGCCGCAACCCGTCAGGCGCGATGTGGCGCAGACCGATGCCGCTGTAGTGCAGGCCGGCGGCTGCCACTTGTTCCGGGTTGTAGAGGTTGCGTCCGTCGATGATGACTTTCGAGCGCAGCTTGCTGGCCAGCAGCTCGAAATCCACCACGCGGAAATTCTTCCACTCGGTGCAGATCACCAGAGCGTCGGCGTCTTCAAGAGTGTCGTCGCGGGTGGCGCACAGGTGCAGGTCATTGCGGTAACCGTAAATGCGCCGGCACTCGGACATGGCTTCCGGATCGTAGGCCTGCACGCTGGCGCCTTCGGCCCACAGCGCATCCATCAGATAGCGGCTGGGGGCTTCGCGCATGTCATCGGTGTTCGGCTTGAACGCCAGGCCCCAGATCGCGATCGACTTGCCGGCCAGGCCTTGGGGGAATTGCGCCCTGAGTTTGCTGAACAGGATGTGCCGCTGCGCGTCGTTGACGTCGGTGACGCTGCGCAGCAGTTTCAGCGGCATGCCGTTGTGTTCGGCGGTGTGCAGCAGGGCGCGCAGGTCCTTGGGAAAGCACGAGCCACCGAAGCCGCAGCCCGGGTAGATGAAGTGATAGCCGATGCGCGGGTCGGAACCGATACCCTTGCGCACCGCTTCGATGTCGGCGCCGAGCAGTTCGGTGAGGTTGGCCAGCTCGTTCATGAAACTGATGCGGGTGGCGAGCATCGCGTTGGCCGCGTACTTGGTCAGCTCGGCGCTGCGGTTGTCCATGAACATCAGTTTTTCGTGGTTGCGGCAGAACGGCGCGTACAGCTCGCTCATCTGCTCGCGGGCCAGGTCGTCGCGGGTGCCGACGATAATCCGGTCCGGCCGCATGCAGTCGGCGAGGGCGCTGCCTTCCTTGAGAAATTCCGGGTTGGACACCACCCGCACCGCCAGGGCGCTTTTGCCGCGCCGCTGCAGTTCTTCTTCAGCGGTGTGCAGCACCTGATCCGCCGTGCCGACCGGCACCGTGGATTTGATGATCAGCGTGCGATCGTCCTCCATGAAGCTTGCGATCTGCCGCGCCACGTTGAGTACATGGCTGAGGTCGGCGGAGCCGTCTTCGTCGGCCGGCGTGCCCACGGCGATGAAGATCAGTGCGGCATGTTCCACCGCATCGCTGGCCTGGGTGCTGAACAACAAACGCCCGGCCTTGATGTTTTCTTCCAAAGTTGCCGAAAGACCCGGTTCGCTAATAGGCGGTACTGCCTGTTGCAGTTGTTTAATCTTGTTCGGGTCAATATCGACGCACAATACGCGATGTCCGACATCGGCAAGTGCGGCTGCTTGTATCAGGCCAACATAGCCCGTACCAAATACGCTCACGTCCATATTGGCGTGCCTCGTAAGACGGTGATGGAAGATCGAAATGGAACTGTCAAAAGGGGTATAGCGCAGCGTGGGGAAAGCGTGTCAGCAAAATGACATGTTGCAAGGGTATAACACCCCCATTTTTGGGGGCGAAAGGCCATCAAGTGCTTGCTGTAGATGGATTTGTCCCGTTCTTGACGGGTTTTTCACATTCCGAAGAAAACGATAAACGGTCGTAGGCCGCGAAATTCAAGGGTTTTAACGACTTGGGTGTGTCAGATTTGAGTCAACAGTTTTTTGACGCTTTTGCATTATGTCCGACATTTCTTGCGCTTTGATGGCCCGGTGCTAGTGTCAGATTTTGACCGACAAATGATTGACCATGTCTCGTCGGACGCGCCCCGGAATTGCCATGTTTCGATACCTGAAAGAACTGCTTTTAATTATTTATCTGCTGCTTTATTTCGAATATTACCTTGACCGCTTAAATGCGATGGGTATGGGGTTGGCAGTACTTCTTTTTGGCGCGATGTTTTTGACGCTGACTTTCGCATTATTACTAACAGCCTATATACGTCAGACTTTCATTCGGCATTTGTTCGCATTAACCCTGTTTGTTTCGGCGGTGTTCTTCGATGTTTATACGAGGGTGACCGCCGATTACCTGACCTACAGCAGTTTCGTCTCGCTGGTGTACTCCGGCGGCTTCATCCAGGAGGCGGCGTATCAGTACCGGGGGGCGATTATCCACGGGCTGCTCAACGGGTTGTTGCTGTTGTTCGGGATCGGTCTCAAGCCCCGGCACGCGATCCCGGTGCCCAATGCCTTGCGGATCGCTGCGCCGTTGTGCGGTGTATTGCTGCTCAGCGCCGTGTTGTTCGTGCGGGCCGGCGAGGGCGCGCGCGGGTTGCCGATCATGTACACGCCGCTGGCCTATCTGAACCTGTTCGGCTACGAAGCGCTGCACAACACCGTCGGCCCGCGTGAGCCGGTGACCCTGGCGCGCAATGGTCCTGCGGTCGGCCACGACATCGTGCTGATCATCGACGAGAGCATTTCCGGCAATTACCTGGACATCAACGCGCCGTTCGGTGTGCACAGCAACCTCAAGCAGGCCCGTCCGGGCGTCGAGATCTTCAATTACGGCTACGCGGCGTCCATCGCCAATTGCAGCGCCGACACCAACATCACCCTGCGCTACGGCGGCACCCGCGCCGACTACATGCGGATCAACAGCACGCTGCCGTCGATCTGGCAGTACGCCAAGAAGGCCGGCATGCGCACGGTCTACATCGACGCTCAGCGCACCGGCGGCAACCTGCAGAACCTGATGAACGATGCCGAGAAAAAGGACATCGACGAATTCGTGCAATTCGACCAGACCAGCGTGCGCGACCGCGACATGGCCGCCGCCGCCAAGCTGATCGAACTGCTCAACGACGACAAACCGGAGCTGGTGCTGATCAACAAGGTCGGCGCGCATTTTCCGGTGCACGACAAATACCCGGACGCCTTCATGGCCTACCGCCCGACCTTGCCCCGCGGACAGTTCACGGAAGTCGCCGACACCGGTGAACGCACCGGTTTCAACGGCCAGCCGGATGACTGGGTGCTGTATCGCAATGCCTACAAGAACACCGTGCTGTGGAACGTCGGCGAGTTCTTCTCGCGGGTGTTTGCCCAGGCCAATCTGAACAACGCGCTGCTGATCTACACCTCGGATCACGGCCAGGATTTGCACGAGCGCGGTAATCCGGGACTCAACACCCACTGCGGCGGCGACCCGGTGGAGGAAGAGGGGCTGGTGCCACTGGTGGTGATTCAGGGCGATCAGTTGCAGACGCTCGACTGGTCGGCGCAACTGGCGGCCAACAAGGATCGCTCCAGTCACTACAACATCTTCCCGACCCTGTTGCAGTTGATGGGCTACGACCTGCCGGGAATCGAGTCGGTGTACGGCAAACCGCTGAGCGTGGCGACGGCAGATGAATTCACCTTCAACTACCGCTTCAACGCACGGCTGGGGGCCAAACCCGAGTGGAAACACATCGACCTGAACAGCATCGTCACGCCGGGTGAGGTGCCGACGAGTGTGGCGGTGGGTCAGTAACGCGTCGGTATCCGCTATCCTTGGCCGACACGGATCGATCGGATGGCGGCATGCTCCAGGTTCAAAACGTCTTCAAAAGCTACCTCACCCCGCAAGGCCCGTTGCCGGTGCTGCAAGGCATCGACCTGACGCTCAAGCCCGGCAGCAGTCTGGCGCTGATGGGCGAGTCGGGCAGCGGCAAGAGCACGCTGCTGCACCTGATCGCCGGGCTCGACAAAGTCGACAGCGGCAGCATCAGCAGCGGCGAACATCGGCTGGACCGGATGAACGAGGCGCAACTGGCCAACTGGCGGCGCACCGAAATCGGTCTGGTGTTCCAGCAGTACAACCTGATCGGCAGCCTGCGCATCGAAGACAACCTGGCGTTTCAGGCGCGGCTGGCCGGGCGGCATGACCCGCGCTGGCAGCATCATCTGGTGCAGCGTCTGGGGCTGGGCGAATTACTCAAGCGCTATCCCGAACAACTCTCCGGCGGCCAGCAACAGCGGGTTGCGCTCGGCCGGGCGCTGGCGGCGCAACCGAAACTGTTGCTGGCCGACGAGCCCACGGGCAGCCTCGACGAAGCCACCAGCGACGAAGTGTTGCGGCTGTTGCTGGAATTGCTCGATGACACTCCGACCACCTTGCTGATGGTCACCCACAGTCAACGCGTGGCGGCGCGGCTGGCGGAGCGCGTGGTGCTGTCCAGCGGTCGCTTGACGTGAAGGTTTTCCGCCACGCGTTGATGGCGCTGCTCAGTCACTGGCGGCGCCATCCGGTGCAGTTTTTCAGCGTGCTGACCGGGTTGTGGTTGGCCACCAGTCTGTTGACCGGAGTCGAAGCGCTCAACAGGCAGGCGCGGGACAGTTACGCCCGGGCCAGCCAGTTGGTTGGCGGCGAACCCCAGGCCAGCCTCAGCACGCCAAACGGCGCGACGTTCCCGCAACAATGGTTCGTTGATCTGCGGCGCCTGGGCTGGCCGGTGTCGCCGGTGCTGCAAGGGCGCCTGATTCTTAAAGGCCACGAAAACCAGCGTCTGCAATTGATGGGCATCGAGCCGGTGTCGTTACCCGGCGACAGCGCGGTGGCCGGGCAGGCGATGCCGATCGAGCGCATCGTCGAGTTCTTCAGTCCGCCGGGCAGCACCTGGATTTCTCCCGAAACCTTGCGGGCGCTGAACCTCGCCGAGGGCGCGACCCCGGCCACCGAAACCGCTCAGACGCTGCCGCCGCTGCGCGCGCAAACCGACATGGCACCCGGCGTGCTGCTAGTGGACATTGGCGTCGCTCAGCGCGTGCTCGAACAGCCCGATCAACTGTCACGTCTGCTGTTGCCGAAGGATTTTCACGCCGAGGTGCCGGCCGCGTTCAAAGGCCAGTTACAGCTCAAAAGCAGTGGCGAAGAAAACAACCTTGCTCGACTGACCGAAAGCTTCCACCTCAACCTCGATGCCCTCGGGTTTCTCTCGTTCATCGTTGGGTTGTTCATTGTTCACGCGGCTATCGGTCTCGCGCTGGAGCAACGCCGGGGATTGCTGCGCACCTTGAGGGCCTGCGGGGTCAGCGCGCGGATGCTGATCGCTTGCCTGATCGTTGAGCTTGGCGCGTTGGCGTTGATCGGCGGATTGTTCGGCGTGGTCAGCGGTTACTGGCTGGCGAGCGTGCTGTTGCCGGACGTCGCGGCCAGCCTGCGCGGTCTGTACGGCGCGGAAGTGGCGGGGCAGTTGCGCCTGAGTCCTTGGTGGTGGTTCAGCGGTATCGGCTTGAGCCTGCTCGGCGCGTTGCTGGCCGGGGCCAACAGTTTGCTGCGTGCAGCGCGACTGCCATTGCTGGCGGTGGCGGATCCGCAGGCCTGGCATCAGCAACATGCGCGCTGGTTGCGGCGTCAGGGTTGGGTGGCCGGCGTATGTGCAGTGATTGCCTTGGCCGCGCTGGTATGGGGCAACAGCCTGGCCAGCGGTTTTGTGTTGATGGCGGGGCTGTTGCTCGGCGCCGCACTGGCGTTGCCGGTGTTGCTCAGCGCGCTGCTCAACGGTTTGCTCGGGCGCAGCCGCTCGGTGCTCGGGCAATGGTTTCTCGCCGATTGCCGCCAGCAATTGCCGGCGCTGAGCCTGGCCTTGATGGCGCTGCTGCTGGCGATGGCGGCGAACATCGGCGCCGGCAGCATGACCGCCGGTTTTCGCCAGACCTTCAACGACTGGCTCGAACAACGGCTCACAGCCGAGCTTTATCTGAACCCGAGCAACCCGGCGCAGGCGCGAGAGCTGTACACCTGGCTCAAACAGCAACCGAACGTCACCGCGATCATGCCCAACTGGCAGGTTTCGGTGACGCTGCAAGGCTGGCCGGCGGACGTGTTCGGGATCATCGATCATCCGCACTATCGCCAGCACTGGCCGTTGCTCGAATCTCGAAGAGACGACCCGTGGGCGGCGCTGGCCAAGGACGATGCGGTGATGCTCAGCGAACAACTGGCGCGGCGCTTGAAAGTGACGCCGGGCGATCACCTGACGATTCCCACGCCGGGCGGGTCGTGGTCGCCGCGCATAGTCGGCATTTACGCTGACTATGGCAATCCCAAGGGCCATGTGCTGATCAACAGCAATCACCTGTTGCGCGGCTGGCCGCAGTTGACGCCGAACCGCTTCAACCTGCGCATCGACCCGCCGAACATCCCGGCGTTGCTCACGGCCTTGCAGGCACGTTTCCAGCTCGATGACAGCCGGATCGTCGATCAGGCGCGGCTCAAAGGCTGGTCGGTGCAAGTCTTCGAACGCACCTTCGCCGCGACCGCCGCGCTGAATAGCCTGACGTTGGCCGTCGCCGGTGTGGCGCTGTTCATCAGCCTGCTGACCCAGAGCCAGAGCCGTCTCGGCCAGCTCGCACCGTTGTGGGCCCTGGGCGTGACGCGACGGCAGTTGATGTTGCTCAATCTCGGGCAAACGTGGCTGTTGGCGCTGCTGACGCTGGTGCTGGCCTTGCCGTTGGGCATCGGCCTGGCGTGGTGCCTGGACGCGGTTATTAACGTTCAGGCCTTTGGCTGGCGTCTGCCGCTGCGGGTGTTTCCATTGCAGTTGCTGCAACTGATGGGGCTGGCGCTGCTGGCGACGTTGCTGGCCTCGGCGTGGCCGCTGTATTCGCTGTACCGCACGCAACCGGCGGACCTGCTGAGGACGTTTGCCCATGAGGACTAGGTTTGCGCTGGTGTTTCTGGCGTTGTTGTTGAGTGGTTGCGACAACCCCGCACCGGAGCAGAAGGGTTTCGCCGGGATGGGCGCTCAGGCACAGGCCTTCACGCCGGTGGTGCCGGGACGGGTATTCAGCTTTCCGGCGGATCACGGCGCCCATGACGGTTTTCGCATTGAATGGTGGTACGTGACGGCCAATCTCAAGGATGCGCAGGGTAACGATTTCGGCGTGCAGTGGACGTTGTTTCGCAGCGCTCTGAACGCCTCACCGCAGCAGCCGGGCTGGGCAAACCAGACGATCTGGCTCGGGCATGCGGCGGTGACTTCGGCCAGCGTCCACCACGCCGCCGAGCGTTACGCTCGTGGCGGCGTCGGGCAGGCCGGCGTGCATGCAGCGCCGTTCGAGGCGTGGATCGATGACTGGCGTTTCGTCAGTCAGGCGAGCGATCCGCTGGCCGACCTGCAACTCAGCGCCCGGGACAAGAACTTCAGCTACCAGCTGCGCCTGACCTCCAGCCGCCCGCTGGTGCTGCAAGGCGACAAGGGTTTCAGCCAGAAATCCGAACAGGGCCAGGCGTCGTATTACTACAGCCAACCGTTTTTCCAAGCCAGCGGAACCCTGCAGATCGACGGCCAGACCTACACCGTCAACGGCCCGGCGTGGCTCGACCGCGAATGGAGCAGCCAGCCACTGACCGCCAACCAGACGGGGTGGGACTGGTTCTCTTTGCATCTGGATGGCGGCGAACACGTCATGCTGTACCGCATGCGCCAGAAGGAAGGGGCGCCATATCTCACCGGCACGTGGATTGCCGCCGATGGCCAGACCGAAACCCTGCACGCCGACCAGATCAAGCTGACCCCGCAGGACACTGCGAAGGTGGCCGGACGTTCGATGCCGGTGCGCTGGTCGATCGACATTCCGGAAAAAAACCTGCAGATCACCCTCAATGCAATCAACCCCGACGCCTGGATGAACATGCGCATCCCCTATTGGGAAGGGCCGGTGCGCCTGAGCGGCAATCGGAGCGGGCAGGGTTATCTGGAGATGACCGGGTATTGATTCCGCGCGCCGTGCCGCGAAGGAATCGATTGGAACTCTGTCTGGGATGCCACCTCTACCGAGGAACATGGCCGAGGATCCGATCCATGAGCGAGGAACTGAAATCTCCAGACCTGACGACTTGGCAGCAAATGTTTGACGATCAGACGTACTGGCAACAATCCCCGGATGCCCATTACTTCGATCTGCAGCGCATTGCTGACGATTTGCTTGGTCAAGGTGCAATCGATCTTGAGCAGTGGCAGATCCTCAGAGCCAAAGCCGATGACCTGCACAAGGACTCACCTGCTGTGAACGTTGCGCGGGAACTCGATGATCCGGAAGCCTGAGGAGGCCTGGAATGAACACTGTCCCTGATAACGAGCACCCCGACGAGCCTCGTCCGCCGGGTGAAACCGAGCGCGACAACGACGCGCTGCGCCCCACCGATCCCAAACAGCGGCAGAGCTCCGGTAAAGGCACCCCCAGTGGCGAGTCCACGGCGCAGGACACTGCGCAACGATCGCGGAACAAACCCTGAAGCGCGTCTATGCTCACTGGCACATCCGTCGCTGACCACGTTGGCGCCGGGTGTTGCCATCCATCACAGGGAAAGTACCGCTTATGAAGCTCCAAGCACTGACGCACGCCATTGCACTTGCCACTGTCCTTTCTACTGCCAGCTTTTCGGCGGTGGCCGCCGATATACCGCTTTCGGCCGCTGTCGAGGCCGACCGGGTCACCACCAAAGTGCTGGCGGTTGACCCGGCCAATCATCAAGTGGTCCTGGAAGGCGCGGAAGGTCGCCAGGTGCACATTCAGCTCAGCGACAAGGCGAAAAACCTCGGCAACCTGAAGGTTGGCGATCAAGTTCAGATCCAGGTGACACGTTCGGTCGCCGCTTATCTGGATACAGACGTGGATAAAGGTCTGCCAGGCTCCACCGAGCGCACCGGTGAACTGCGCAACGCCGTGGGCAGCAGCAACCCCGGTGGCGAGGCCTTCCGCCAGGTTCAGGTGCAACTGAAAATCACCAAAATTGATTTGGCGAAAAACCAGGTGACCCTGGAAAACCCGTCGGGCCAGTCGAAAACCCTCAACGTCGAAAAGCCTGAGATTCAGGCCAAACTGAAAAACCTGAAAGTCGGACAGAGCGTCGTGGTCACTTACACCGATGTATTAAAAGTGACCAGTCAGCATGAAAGTTGAGTATTGACTCTACAGAATGACTGTTCTTGTACAAGTAATGGTATGAGAACAGTCATATAAAATGTTCGAGTCGGATAATTCTGAAAGTTTGTCGGGAAATATCGGTCATCAATATCCGTTAACGTTTTAGTACATAAATTTCATCTTCAATTTGCACGACATATCCGCCAACTTCCATTAAAATCCCTCCCGTTCGCCCAGTGTCAGGGCTCTTTACCGGTGCATGGATTGCCAGGCCATTACACTGGGCGAACACCTCCCCGGAGTGGAGGCCAAAGAATTCAGATGCAAAAAGGGCGACTTTGAAGTCGCCCTTTTTTATTGTCTTACTATTTTGCAGGTCGCATGCCTTGTTGTAACTGCAGGCGCTTGAGCGTTTCCTGATACATGGTGGTGCGGCGGTGTTGTGTACCGTATCCACCGATCGCGGCCACGGTGCCGGCCTGGATGTGATCCAGGTAGCGGAAGATCGTCCGTGGCGAGAGACATTTGATGCCGTAGCCAAGGCTGCTTAAACGATCCTGCAGCGTGTATCCCGGGACCCGGTCGTCCATCGAAAAATGCAGCCCGTGAGCCTTGATCAACCGTGCATTCCACAAGGTGCAGAAGCTTTTCAGATGAGTTTCCCGATAGGGTTTTGGATCTCTGGAGGGCAACCCGAAGTGCTGTTTTGCCCGGCGGAAATAGTGTTTGAAGTAACGCGAAGACAAGCGCCAGGTGTCTCTCAGGACGCCGCGATCTAATTGCTCGACGCAACCTACCGCTGCTGTATCCAAAGATTGCATACACTCATTCATCATCATCGAAAAGACAGTACTGTCAAAAACGAAAGTGTCGGTGTGCAGCAAAAACAGGTAATCGGTTTCAACTTTCGCAAGTGCCAGATCAAGTGCCTTGCCATGAGCGATATGTCCCGCTTCCTTGCCGGGTGAAGGGCGCTCGATCAAGTTGATCCAGTCCAGAGACCGCAAGTAGATCAGGCTTTCATCGGCGGAATCGTTGTCCACCACCCACACCGGAATTTGATGCTCCTTGACGTATTGCTGGAGAAACTCCAGGCACATCCGGGTTATTTCCGGCGTCTTGTAATTGACCAATACAAGACTGAAGGCGGGCAGTTGTTTAGAGGTGGAATCGATCGCACTCATGGTCCGGGCTCACTTCAAGTTGAAGGGTTCTGCTGACGGCAATCAGCACACAGAACCGCTGCTTTGTGGCCCGGATGGTAGGGACGCAACCTTAGTTGAAGCTTAATTTCCGAGCGCCCGGGCCGGGCGACTTGTTACGGCTTGCGACACCGGCGAGGCGCTTGGCGATCAAGCGCGGTTCCACGGTAAGATGCGCCGCCCTTTAAAGCTCAAGGAAGACCACGGCCCGCGCCGTTCGCCAAGGATGAAACCACTTTCTCTCTACCACCCGGCCCTTTACTGGCTGCGCGTGTGGCAAAAAAGACTGTTCCGCCACATCGCCTGGCACTGCTCGAGCAAACGCTACGCGCGGCCTGCCACAACGTCCGCGCGCCTGCCTTACCGCTACCTCAAACACACCTCAAAACTGATCCGCAAACTCGGCGACTCCGACCTCGCGCTGCAACACAACAAAGTCATCAACCTCAAACTCGCCGTCGCCGCCATCGACGGCGTCACCATCGCCCCGGCGAATATTTCTCCTTCTGCCGCCTCGTCGGCCGCCCGACCCGCCAACGCGGCTACGTCGAAGGCATGGAACTCTCATTCGGCGAAGCCCGCACCGGCATCGGCGGCGGCATCTGCCAACTCAGCAACCTCATCCACTGGATGGCCATTCACTCACCCTTGGTCGTCATCGAACGCGCCAACCACAGCTTCGACCCCTTCCCGGACGACGGCCGCGTCCTGCCATTCGGCTCCGGCGCGGCGATCTTCTACAACTACATCGACCTGGTACTGCACAACCCGACGGATCGCAGCTTTCAGCTGAAGCTGAAGGTGGGGGAGACGCAGCTGGAGGGGGAGTTGTTGTGTGATCGGGAGCGGGCTTATCGGTATCACGTGTTTGAAGTGGGGCATCGGTTTGTGCGGGAGGGGGAGCGGGTGTATCGGGAGAATGAGATTTGGCGGGAGGTGAGGGAGAAGGGGCAGGTGGGGGCGTTGGTGGAGAGGGAGCGGTTGTATGGGAATCGGGTGGTGGTTAAGTATGAGGTTGAGGAAGGGGCTTTTGAGGTGACGTAAATCTATTGGCTGGTTGTTTTTTTCAATTTTATCGATTCACAAGGACGTTTTAATGAACCGCTGTTTCAAGACTTTCATCCCGGCCGGTGTGGCGCTTTTTACTCTGTTCAGCACAGGCAACACGTGGGCACAGGAACCGCGAGCGCTGTACGACGCGATGAAGGGCGGGGTCTGTTCGCCTAACTCGGAGCGCTTGCACGAAGACGCGGTAAAGGGTGACCTTCAAGCACAACTGGAATTTGGCAAAGCCATTCAGCAGAACCTTTGCGGGGTGGTAGAGCAATTCTCGCCCGGCATGCCTGAGGAGTGGTTTCGTAAACCCGCAGAACAGGGCAATGCCGAGGCACAAGCCGAACTCGCCCACGAACTGAGTTCGGACTGGAGCGTAGAAGGTGAAGACGCCGGGGTTTACTGGAGTCTGAAAGCTGCGGAGCAGGGCAATGCGAAAGCGCAATTCCATCTGGCGCAGATTTATCATCGTGGTGGCCGCTCGATAAAAAATCTCAAGGATATGGACAAGGCTATGGCCTACTACAACCAGTCCGCCGAGGGCGGTTATCCCGATGCCTACATGCTATTGGCGATGATCTACCAAGAAGGGGATGGGGTTCTACAGGATGACGTAGCGGCAGCCACATGGTTCCGTAAGTTCGCCGAGACGGGGAATGCTTCTGGGCAGTTTGATTTTGCAGAAGTCCTGGCTGCCGGGCGAGGTGTCGAAAAAGATGAAGTCAGTGCCTTCGATTGGTTTAGCAAGTCGGCTGCCAAGGGAAATAAGTACGCCCAATATGAAATGGCGCAGATGCTCGAACAGGGCCGTGGAACGAAGCGCAATGAACGGGAAGCGGCCAATCTTTATCGCAAGGCGGCCGATGCCAAATATGGCAAAGCTCAATTGGCGTTGGGAAACATGTACGCGCAGGGCAGAGGTGGGTTGACCAAGAGCAAAACCAAGGCGAAATTCTGGATGCTCAAGGCGATTGAAAGCTCGGTACCCGGGGCTCAGGAAGCGTTAAACAAGCTTTGAAGTGGCTAGCAACAAGGGGCGATTGAAGTCGCCCCTTGTTGTTCATCAGACTTCCTGTTTCCAGGCGGAAAGGGTGATCACAGTTCCCTCTTCTTTTCGATTGTTGATCTCGATTTTGTAGGTCCCGCCACCGATATACCCCTCAACAAGTGCTTTTCTCTCGGTGCCGCTGATCTCGGCATCTTTGGCATGTTGTTTGTAAAATTCCAGCACGCTTGCGTACTCGGTGTAGGTCCGCAGAATGACCTCGAACTCATGTCGTGGCCGGCCGGCCATTTCATCCCAGTCGCCATCCATACGTGCGCCGACCATGCCGGGCGTTGTGAATTCTCCGTGTGCTCCAGCACCGATCAAATAAGCTTGCTCGGGAAGCAACGGAAGCATGAATTTGGGAAAGTCGGAAGGAAGCTGTGAAGCGCTCCACGCCGCCTTTTTCGGATCTGTGGGAACGTATTCGACAGTCGCAATCTTCTGCACATTAGCGCGTGTTTCAGGATTGTCGCTCTCGGCAAGGATGGCTTGCATGGGCGGCAGTTGTTTACTCCAGGTAACAAGAGACGCAGCATCATCTTTGTTCGCGCCTTTCGGCTGGAAGATAGTCAGCACAGTGTCCGTTAGGTCATTACAGCTCAACGACCCTTCTCGGGACTTTACTGTGCAGTGTCCGTTTACCAACCCGACGGCTACCAATTGGCCCTTTTCATCCAGCAACAAGGCAGCCCGTTCGATACCGTTATTACGGTCATTCATGGCTGTAATCATCTTTTTCCCGGCGGGTACCCCTTCTTCAAAAGTCGAAACTTCTGAATCGAGGGATTCAAGCACCTGCTGCACGATCATGGTGTTGTCGTTTGTGTAGCTACCGGTCGCATAGCCAAAAAAAGCAACCAGTGAAGTTCGAATTGCCGGATCCTGATTGAGTGTCGGGGGAGTGGGCGCTGCGGGATCATTTGTCAGCAACAACGCAACGGTGCCGTCGGGACGTTTTTCTGAGTGTAGTGACAGGGCGGTTGCGTTCAGGGACAGAGTCAAAGCGAGGATGAGAGCTAGTGAGCGTGTTAGGTGTGGCAAGAGACAGTCCTTTGTGTGGGTTGTAAATCAGATTGAGAGGTTGGTTTTGTGTGAGATATAACGGATTTGCTTTTCAGGATGAAAAGAGGTGAAAGGGGGCAGGTCCAAGGTTTATTTTTTCAACGAAGAATAAATCCGAACAATAAATCTGTCCCCTTAGACTGGTCCCCTTTGACTGGACTGGTTCCCCTTTGGATTGTTTACCAGAGATCAATTCGGCCGCATTTGAACTCGATTAGGTCGCCAGTATTTATGCCGCCGGGTAAGTAGTCATCGATTAATAGTTTTATTCCACCCACGGCCACCAGGTGCTCTGATGCATTTATTACTCTGGCAATTACTTTTCGAGATAGCCCAGGTTTCTCTGTGTTCCAGATCCCTACTGCCGACTCGATTTCACAGATCATTGCATCTTTTAACGAGAAAATATGCAGTGGCTCATTTATGGTTTCTCCAATATTCGCACTGCATGGCTGAGAAAAGGCAATGCAGGTAAAGTTTCCGTCACTGATCTCAACTTCCGCCTCAGTCGAGTCTCTGGATATCCAACTGATGTCCTTAATTAACATGTCTATTGCTCTGTCTTTAATTCGTAAGGAGACTTCCATCCGACCTAAATGAAAAGGGGACAGATTTATTTTCTTTAACGAAAAATAAATCTGTCCCCTTTGGCTTCTTTTGTTGTGTTATCAAACGCTGATTGATATTTCTAAAATAGTATTGGCGTTGTTTTGTGAGCCGTCCGCTGCTGGCTGGTTCTTCAATGGTTCGTGTGCATACTTTATTTTTACCTTTGCTCCTTCTTTATAGAGGGTTTTGTCATCTTCATTGTTTGCATACATTCCTTCTGTATGGATTTTTTGTTCTGTGGTTATGATGTCTATCGTATTCTGTTTTTCAATGTTGTCTTGGCCTGTGCGATAGACTTTTACAATCGTTCCTTCAATTTCTGTTTGAGGGATTGCATTGTTTTCTATGTTGGTCCACCACTCTTTCGATCCAAAAAGGCCGTATGTGCCTTTTAATCCTAAAAGTGGTTTTGAGCTGTTCAGTGTTAGAGCTTGTACTTTTTCCATATATGCCGGGTTCGTATTGAGCTTTATTGCTAGATCGTAGATTTTTTTCACTGTTATGGTCCTGAATTAATTTAGTTCTTCGAATTTTATGATGTTGGTATTGAAGGTATCTAGCGCTTTCCCGCTTCCAAGCCCTGTGTTGACAACGCCATTTCCATTGTTTACATGAGCCTTCTTTTTCCCTTCTAGCTTAAATAACGCATTTTCTAGCGTCCACCCCTTTTTTGCCTGCTCCATATCGGGGAATAAAGGCGCGGTGCCTTCGTTTGCGGTCACGCCGATTTTTTTCAATTCGCCCATCGTTCCAGGCTTAGTCGTGAACCGCACAAGCTTTCCTGAATAACCAGATGAGTATGCTTGTGAGGGAGATATAAATGTTTCACTTGTTGGTGGGATTTCACCTGTCGCTTTGAGTTCTTCCAAGTGCTCGGGACTAAGAGTTCGATAGTATATTTCGTTTCCGTAAGCATCTGTCTCAAGCGAGGGGCTTAAGGGGTTTTTTGAAGTTTTAACCGGTTTGCCAATTTCTCCCGCAGGTGCACTAGATGCTCCAGGGCAATCAATTTTTCCTGACGTCCAGCCTAACGGATCCACCCAGCCGGTTGGGTTAGGTACGTACTGGTAGTTGTTCAAACCACCTGCCAGCTTGATCGGGTCGGGCGTCAGATATCGTCCGATGTTGGGATTGTAGTAGCGGTGCCGGTTGTAATGTAACCCTGTCTCCGCATCGTAATACTGACCCTGGAATCGCAACGGGTTGTCGATTTCGCTGACGTCCAGCGCCGCGAGGTTGCCGTACGCGCGGTATTTCGCGGACCACATGATTTCACCGCTGTAGTCGGTGAGTTCCTGCGGTGTGCCTAGGTGATCGAGCTGGTAGTAGAATGGCGTTGCCTTACGCGGGCCTTCACCGTCGAGCATCGCCAGCGGGCGGAAGCTACCGGGTTCGTAGATGTAGGTGCGATATCGGTTGTCGCCGCTTTCGGCGATCAGGCGTTCGCCTTGCCACAAGAATTCGGTTGTGTGGCCGTCGACGGTTTTCTCGATGCGGCGACCGAAAGCGTCGTACTTGTAGGACGCGGTGCTGCCACCCGGCAGGCTCGCGCCGATCAGTCGATGCTGGCAGTCGTAGCGGTATTCGGTGACGAGTTTCTGTCCGGTGCCACGGCGTTCGCGGATCAGGTTGCCATAGGCGTCGTAGTCGTAGTGGCGGTCGCCTTGCATCAACAGGCGGTTGCCTTTGACGTTTGCGAGGTTGGCTGTGCCTTCGTTGTTCTGGCCGAGTAGGTTGCCGGCCGGGTCGTGGGCGAAGGTTTCCGGTGTCGCGCCACGCACGCTGGTCAAGCGGTCCAGCGGGTCGTAGTGGAAGCTGCGGTTGCCCTTGCGGCTGTCATCGATGCCGGCGAGGTTGCCGTTGGCGTCGTAGTTATAGCGACGCTGGAACAGGTTTTTCTCGCGCTGGCTGACGCTGTGCGCTTGCAGGCGACCTTGTTCGTCGTACTGGTATTGGCTGAGCAGCAGTCCTTGTTGGCGTTGCTGTTCGCGACCGGCGCTGAATTGGTGGCTGGTCAGGCGTGAGCCGTTGAGATCGATACTGCTCAGACGTCCGCCGGACAAATGACGGTAGTCGAGTGTGCTGCCGTCGGGGAGGCGGCAGTGACCCAGTTGTCCGACGCTGTCGTATTCGTAACGTGTGGTGCCCCAGCCCTGATGCTCGGTGATCAGGCGATCCTGCACGTCGTATTCGTAGGCCAGCGGCCAGTGTCCGTCGTCGACATTCACCAGACGGCCAAGGGCATCGTACCGGTAGTGAATTTCTTCGCCATCGGCGAGGGTTTTCACCAGCAGTCGTCCGGCAGCGTCTCGCTGATACTCGGTGACCAGTTCGCTGCCGTCGTCGCCGAATTCGGTTTTCTTCAGCAACTGGCCGTTGAGGTCGTATTCGTACGCGGTGCGGCGGCCGTCGAAACCGGTTTCCTGCTGGATCAGGCCATTGGCGTAGTAGTCGAGCTTGTAGTGCTCGCCGCGTTCGTTTTCGATTTCAGTGAGTAGCAGTCCGGCGTTGTCGTAGCGATAGCGCAATTGGCTGCCGTCGGAATTGATGCGGCGGCTGACCAGATGCAGGTTGTCGGCGTATTCGTAGCGGGTGATGCGGCCGAGCTCATCGCGTTCGGCGGTGACGCGTCCGTACGGGTTGTAGGTGAAAGCACGGGTGGCGCCGCCGGGGAGGGTGACCTGAGTCAGGCGGTCGACGGCGTCCCATTGGTAATGGGTGATGGCGCCGAATTCGTCCTGGCGGGTGATCTGCCGTCCAAGTGCATCGTAGCGATACTTGCGCTGACCACCGTCCGGAAGACGTTCCTCCAGCAATTGACCGAGATTGTTCCAGCCCAGTTGATGGCGACTGCCATCAGGGTGATGAATTTCCAGCAGCCTGCCTTGGCGGTCGTAGCTGTAGCGGGTTTCGTTGCCCTGCGGGTCGATTTGCTGGGTGATGTCGCCTTGTTGATTGCGGTCGTACTGCCAACGGGCCTTGCCACGTTTGACTTCAATCAGTTGCCCATCGAAGTAGTTGTAGAGGGTTGGTTCTTCTTCCGGCGGGATGACAGCCATCAGTCGTCCGGCATCGCTGTATTGATACTCGGTGATGGCCCCCATTGGATCTTTTACAGCAACCAGACGTCCCTGATCGTCATAGGCATTTTGCGTTTCAGCACCATCGGCAGCGGTTTCACTGATCAGCCGTGCATTTTCGTCATGCACGTAAACCTGTTCACTGCCATCGGCGTTGTGAACCGTAACTGTGCCTTTGTCATCCCACTCGTAGCGAGCTTCCAGTTGCGAATAGTTGGCCCAATGACGTACGCAACGGGAAAGTTTGCCTTCACGTTCCCATTCCCAGAAAAAACTGGCGCCACCGGCCAGTTGTCGCTCGAGAATGACGTGCTGATCGTTGTAGCGGTAATGCTCGGTTTCCCCTGCGGCATTGGATGCCGAGACCAATTGGTTGCGAGCGTTATAGCGGTAGGTGACAAGGTTCTGAATGGTCAGCCAAGGATCCTGACGCTCACCGCGCTCGTCATACTCAGAACGCTGCTGTTGCTGATCAACGGCAACGATATGGCGATCGTCGTAGCGCAACAGCAACGCGCGGCCAGCACCGTTATCGATGCGCTGGATCCGCCCCACCAGGTCATAGCTGATATGCACCTGATTTCCGTAAGAGTCACTGACCGTCGTCAGGCGGTCTGCGCGGAAATGATAAAAGCGTGGTTTTGCTCCTGCTTGGGTGAGGATCAGTTCACCCGGCGCGCTACCCAGATAAATCGCCGCCTGAGCCAGACTGTTGGTAATGGCTGGCCGTTGTTCGGTCGGCATCGGGAAGCGGGTCTGACGGTTTTCGTTATCAGTCCACAACACGCCTTCATCGTTGATTTGCAGGCGATGGGATAGGGAGTGGCTCCAGCCATGGCCGAGACGCCCGTCGATTTCAACCGCGCTGCTGCGATAGAGACGTGTCCATTCAATGGGTAGCAGCCCACCCAATACGCCGTCAGTGAGCGTCAGCAATTCCTCGCCGGTAACCATCGATACCGGTTCACCGTTAGTGCAGGTCTTATCGGCGCACTGAGCAGGTTGATCCGCCGGGTTTTTGGGCTGGTCGGGCGCGTTGTCTACTTTTTCCTGTTGTTGAGCGCGGGTGCGGTTTTCCTTCTTGCCGCGTGCATGAATCTGCGCATCCGTCTCTACAGCACCTCCGGAAACGGGCGGTTTTTTCTTTGGTGGTGTAGCGGTCTCTGCGGGTTTTGGAGGCGCGATTTCTACGCTCGCCTTTCTCGCCTGGTTCAGTGGCGAATTGCCGTTGAGCATCAACGGTTTCGCCGTATCGGCGTGTGCTGTCGCATTCTTCTTGCTGATCTTCATCAGCATCGACGTGAAGTCTTCAATCAGTGCCATGACCTTGCCGCTGTTCCTTGCAGCATTAAGGCCCTTGGTGCCAATACGGACGGCCAAACCGATCCCGCCCGTCAAAACAATACCGATCAGGATGTTCAGCAGTACTTCCGTAGTCAGTTCTGCCAGCACTTCAGTGCAGGTCTGCGGAGGCAGCATTTTGACCCACGCTACGATAGCTGCGACGTAGATCCACATAAGTGGCTCGTCACTGGCGATCAGCAGGGCTGTTTGAATGGCTTCTTTTGAAGCGTTATAGATCTTCTTTATCTGTTCTTCGGTGAAGAATTTTTTGAGTTTTTCGTAGTTTTCCCGAGGGTGTGCAACCAGGTCGTAGAGACTTTTGATGTCCCCCCACAGCCCCATGATCGCCTTGAGGAACCCCTTCCACGCCGACTCCAATTGCTGCAATGCCCGTCCAGCCATGGATGCATTGGTATGCGCTTGCCAGAGTGGCAGAAAATCGGTGGTCCACTCTGTTTGCAGCCAGCCGCTCAGGTCCCCGATTACGCCTTGATAGGAGTTGAACAGGCTATCGATCTGAGCCTTGGTGGGATTCGGGAAAAAAGTGATTTCATATTGCTGATGCGGTTTGAGGCCTGTGACCTCCAGAATCCCGCTTGGACCGATTTTGACGTTGATCGGTTGACCGACTTCGTTCTTTCCGTAGAGCTTGCCATTCTCCACCGGCACCAGTCGCACCGGCGTATTGCCGATAGGTACAAAACGCGCAGACTCAAAACTATGTACAAGTTTGAGTTTGCCGTTGGCAGGGCAGTTGGCATAAAGGGTATTTTCCTTTTTGCTGTCTTTGTCCGCCGTACCGACTTCGTCACCGACCTTGAACTGTTGCTCTGCATCCAGAATGCCGCCGTACCAGGCTTCGGCATGCTCGCGATAATCCTTCAGGCACTTCTTGAAGTCGCTGATGATGGCCTGAGCATCAGGCTGTTTTGCATTGAGATTGGCAACAATCTCACCCATCAAAATGCTCATACAGCCACCTCACTTTCCAGATGGGCCTTCAGCAGGCCGGTAAAATTTTCTTCCGTGAGTGGCGTGCGTTTTACGAAGCGCGCCACTTTCTTTTGCAGGTTCGATTCCGGGAACGAAAAGTACAGGTCGGCATGCTCTTCCTGCAGCCACTGCATCATGTTGCCGATCACGGTCGACGGGTTTTCTGCCATCAAGCTGTCCAGCAGATCTTTCGGCACCTCCCACCACGGCCAATCCTTCGCCTTCGGCACCACCCTCGGCCCGACGTCCAGGCTCCGCCCATTAATCAGATACCGCTCAAACACCGGCAACACTTCCCCAGCCGTCTCACCCAGCCCTTCAAGAATCGGATAGATATGCCGCCCATCCCAGAACCGGAAAAACACTTCGGTCCCGTCCGGCATCTTCACTTGGGTCAAGCTGCGCAGATGTTCGAAAACTTCGTTGGGCTCCGAGCGGGAGACCGCCAGCCAGCCCCAGTCGAGGGCGTCGGTTTCGGTGATCCAGGGCAGGAAGGCCGAGTTGGCCTGGAGTTCGGCGACGTATGGCATCACCGGTTGCCAGGTGGAGTAGGGCGTTCCACCCCAGACGGGAATGGCCTGGACGGACGGTTCGCTCTGATACAAGGCCTTGAGCGCTTCTGCATCGCTGGCAGCGCTGATGACCAGATACAGATGTTCGTCTTTCTGCAGCGGCTGTTGTGTCAGCCAACCCTTGGGTGTCAGTCGATTAGATGGCACAGGCACCTGCCTTACACTTCTCACACTCTTCACAGAACGGCGCATTACGTTTGAGGGTGTTGATTTGCGCCGGCGACAGTACGGCGCCAGCCTTGTCGGCATCCGCCTGCTTCAGCACGCCCGGCATCAACGGTGCAGCACCGGTGCCGCTGCCCGGTCCGCCGCCGGAGTTGATGTTGATCGCCGGCCCGCTCATGGTCACGCCGCCGCCATCGATCTTGATGAAGCTGCCACCGCCGACCAGCGTCAGTTCGGCCCCGGCTTCCAGCACCACCTTCATGCCACTGCTCAGGTGAATTTCCTGGCCAGCGTCGATGAATTGCCCGGTGCCGATCTTGATGTGCTGGTTCACGCCCACGGTCAGGTGGTCGTTGGCCCGTGCTTCGACTTTGCGGTCTTCGTAGACGGTGTGGTGTTCTTCGGCTTTGAATTCCGTGTAGCTGTTCTTTTCCACGACGTCGTGGCGTTCGTTGCCGACGCGGATTTTCTGGTCGTGTTCGATGTTCTCGTCCCAGTCGCGCTGGGCGTGGAGGAAGATTTGTTCCTGGCCTTTCTTGTCTTCGATGCGCAGTTCGTTGAAGCCGCCACCGCCCATTGAGCTCAGGGTCTTGAAGGTGGTGCGCGTCTTGTTCGCCGGCAGGACGTAGGGGACGGTGTTTTCCTTGTGGTACAGGCAGCCGCTGATCAGCGGCTGGTCGGGGTCGCCTTCGAGGAAGGTGACCAGCACTTCCATGCCTATGCGCGGGATGGCGATGCCGCCGTACTGGGCGCCGGCCCAGGCGGAAGACACGCGCAACCAGCAGCTGGTCTTGTCGTCGGCCTGACCTTCACGATCCCAGTGGAACTGGACTTTGACGCGGCCGTATTCGTCGCAGTGGATTTCTTCACCCTTGGGCCCGGTGACCACTGCGCTCTGGCTGCCGAGGATGCGCGGTTTCGGGTGGCGCAAGGGCGGGCGGTTCGGCACGTCCCATGGGGTGGCCTGGAAGCGGTTGCGGTAGCCCTGATGGAAATCGTCTTTCAGCGCGGTGGTGTCACTGGTCACCGACTCTTCCAGCACCTGCGGCTGCTTGCCTTCGTGATGGACTTCGGTGAGCAGCCACAGGTCGTTCCACTTGGCTTTCGGGTGTTCTTTCAGCGCGAGGAAATGGCCGCTGACCAGCAGCGGCTGGTCGCTCTTGCCTTCGGCGAGCTGGAAGTCGCTGCGATGACGTTCGAGGGCGCGTTTGGCCAGGTGCTTGCCGCGTTCGCGGTCGATGAAACGGCCGGGGTAGTCGTAGTCCTCGAGGTCGGGCAGGGCGTCGCCACGGTTTTCGCTTTCGAGGGTGATCCGCGGTTTTTCGAAGTCGTAGTCGCGGCGGGTGGTGCGGCTGGTGCGGGTTTCCAGGCGCAGGTCGAAGCGCTTGATCACCGGGTCGCTGGCGACCATGCCGGAGTCCTGCTGATAGGCCACCGGCGCCAGTTTCTTAAACACCGTCTGGTCATCGCCGAACACCAGTTTGTGCGCCGTCGCGCTGTGCTGGAAGTGGTAGTGAATGCCTTCTTCTTCGCACAGGCGCTGGATGAAATGCAGGTCCGATTCGTCGTACTGCACGCAGTAGAGGCGATCGGGGTAGATCGAACCGGTCTGAAACTCATAGGCGTTGCCCTGGATGCCGTGTTCTTCGAGGACCTTGCCGATGATTTTCGGCACGCTGAGGTTCTGGAAGATCCGCTGGTTGATCCGGTGGGCGAGGTACGCGAGTTGCGGGCGCAGGGTCACGGAGTAGCGCGTCAGGCGCTTGCCGGAATCGCCTTGCGCGGCGCGATAGATCAGGCCGTGGATGCCGCTGCCGTCGGGCGACAGTTGCAGGAAGGCCGGTTTGTGCAGCAGGGTTTCGAGGTCCAGCGACGGCTGCTCACTGACCAGCTCCACCTCGAATACGAAAGGCTGGCTGACGGCTTCCCGACCGGTGAGGGTAAACACCTGGAAATCGGCGGAAAGACCTTCGATGGTCAGGGCAAAGTGGGTTTCATTGGCCGGCGCGAACATCCCTTGTTCCTCGTGCTGCATACGGCGTGTGTCGACGACCGCCAGGCGGTTCAACGCACGCGAAATTCTGGAGGGGCGTAAACAACATCGACCAGCAGAGCTGGCCGATGCTTGAAACGATCAGCCGTAATTAAACGACTGGAGCACGCCAGTCATCGGAACCCGAAGTACCGGATACTTCGTGGGTCCAGGTGATTTTGCGGTAGGTGAACTGCACTTCTTCCAGGTGGGTGAAGTGCGAGTTGCCTGGATCCTGGCAGTTGTGCATTTTGTTGTTGATGGCGACGATGATCGCGTCTTCCAGTTTGGTGGTGTAGTAATGCTCTTGGGTACCTTGAGCCGAAGTGCGGTACCACTGGATAACGATTTCGCTCATGCGCTCGCCGGAGGTCAGAGCAGCTTGCAGCAGTGGCGAAGCCTTGTCGTAGACCTTGGTGATGATCACTGGCTTGTGAACGCGCTGACCGGTTGGCTGACCGGATTGCGGGTCACGCGGGATGATCACGTCGTGGCTGAACGCCTGAACCATGACCTGGTCTTCGTGACCTTCCTGGTAGGTGTTGCCAACGGAGTCGGCGGTGAAGGCGCCGGCAGTGATCAGGCCTTGTTTTTCGCCGGTAACCGACATGTACGCTGGTGTTGCCATGGGATGCTCTCCTTGCGGATAAAGTTAGGGTGCCCGGGAGGCGAAATCGCCCGGTGGGTGGCTGACTGTTATCAAGGAGCGTGCCAGCTTTTGGCACATGCCCGGGAGCTGGGGACTTCGCCGCTCTGTTTCGCGGCTTTGAGCGTTTTTTGAACAGCGAAATGGCTGGAAGTGCGCAAGAAGTTGCGCAGTACTGCGCAACTTCTTGCGCACTTGGCTGGAGGCCTTGAAAAACATGGCCTCCAGCGGAATCGGCGAGCGTTTTCAGGGAGCAAGTGCGCAACTTCTTGCGCAGTATGGCCAATCGCCTCTTTTCACGCGGATCGGGCGATTGTAGTGAGGCATTCCTCGATCGAGCGTTGCTGGGTTTCGGCATACAGGCTCAACTCATCAATGGTCGAACGCCCCAACGCCAGTTCGAACGCCCGGCGGTTGGAATGCTCGCCATAGTGCGTCTGCGCTGCGTCTCCCAGGTTCGACTGAAAAATCCCCGCTGCACTGACCGGCAGGAAATCTTCGTACACCAGCGGTTCGGCTTTCACATAGCCGTCGCGCAACAACGCTTGCAGCGAAAAATCAGCGGGACGACCCGCCGTCAGCCCTTTGTCTGTCAGGAAATAACGGAAGTACGCCAGTTCCTGCTCGCGCATGCCCTCGAGGCTGTCAGGGAATTCGCTGAAATGCTGGGTCATCAGCGCGTTGTAGCGTGAGGCATTGGCTTCGTTGGGGAAATCGCCGAGTTCATCGCGCGCCGCGTTCAGCAGGCGGTCGTAAAGCGCGCGGCCCTTGGGTGTCAGCGCCGCGCCACGCTGTTCGATTTCGCCGAAACGGGCGCTGTGGCTGCCGCGGGTTTGCGTCTGGTCGGTGAAGGCGATTGGCTCATCCAGCGCCTTGAAACTGGTCTGACGCAACAGGATCGGATGCTGCCGACGCGGTGGACCTTCGATCACCGCTTTGGGCGTTATGCCGTGCAGCGGCATCTGTGCCTGGACGATGTCGATGTCCAGCGTGCGCGGGGTCAGGTGGTTGATGTGCGGGCCCTTGAAGGCCACGACATCGGCAATCAGGCGATGCTGGGCGCTGAGGGTCTGATACTGCGCGGCGGTGACGGTGGCGCTGTGATGCCAGCGAAAAGTCTCCAGCGCTTGCAGGACAAATTCCCCGGCCTCGGATTCATTGAGGCCGCCAGCGGACTCGGCCTGTTCGATCAGCCTTAGCGCCGAAGGTGTAAAGATCGAACGCTTATCCAGCACCGATTCAGCAAAGGCTCGCAGCTCGGGGTCTTCAATCAACTCCAGTCGCAGCAACGAAGTGAACACCCTGAACGGGCTGACCTGCAGCGCCTCTTCATGCACCGCGCGAAATGCCGTGGAATGCACCGGCACCCCGGCAGGTGTCAGGTCGTAATAGCCTACCGGTTGCATGCCCATCACCGCGAACAGGCGGGCGAGGGTGGCCAGTTCAGCGGCGGTGCCGACGCGGATTGCGCCGTGGCGCTCCATGTCCAGCCGTTCGATTTCGCCGGTGCTGTGCAGTTGGCTGGCGATTTGCGGCTCGCGTGCGAGCACGTCGCGGTTGGTCTGTTCCACCAGTTCCATCAACGCGCCGTACAGCGGCACTTCTTCGCGGTACATGTCGGACATCGCTTTGGAGAAGCGTTGGCGGATCAGGTCGGGGCTGACGAAAGGCTGCACGGTCATGAAAAAAATTCCTGGCACGGTCACGTAAAGGATGTCGGAAAAGATCGCAGCCTTCGCCGACGCGGGCAAACGAAGAATCCTACGAACTTCATTCTGCCAACGACTGACCGTTTACCTGTCCTGACGCGAATTCTCCCCCAGAAACTCCCGATACAGACGTGCTGTGTTCGACGGCTGTTCGACCATCGGCATATGGCCGACGCCATCCCAGACATCGACCCGCAAATTGCTGATGCCTTTGCTCCAGACCGGCACGCTGCTGACGTCGATCAACCGGTCCTTGCGGCCCCAGAGCAACAGCGCCGGGCACTTGATGTCCGGCAGTTTCGGCTCCATCGGCGGGCTGGCGCGAAAATCCCGGAAGATCTCTTCCAGTTCGTCGCGGCATTGTTCGTAGCGCTGGGCGATCGCGTCGAGCACCAGACCGGGCACCCACGGTGGCGAGGCCATGGTCATCGCATAGAAACGTCGGAATTCTTCCCGGGAATTGATCAGAAACGGATTGTGCCCACGGGCCAGATGGCGCTCCATGTCGCTGGCTTCGGGCGCAGTGACGCCGGCCGGGTCGATCAGCGCCACCGAAGCGATGCGGTCCGGGTAGGTCGCCGCCAGCCACGCGGCGATGTAACCGCCCATGGAGTTGCCGATCACGTGGACCTTCTCGACGCCGCAGACGTCGAGCAACTGAATCATGCGCTTGGCCTGCACCGGAATATCGTAACCGCCGCCGGCCTTGAAGCCGGTTTCACCATGACCGGCCAGATCCGGGATGATCACCCGGTACTGCCCGACAAAATGCCGGGCAAAGCGCAGCCACAAGTTCTTTTCGGCGCTGTAGCCGTGCAGCATCAGGATGCTGCTCGACGCTTCATAAGGCCCGCCTTGCCAGGTCGACACGGTCATTTCGGCAATCGGAACTTCAATCTTGTGCAACCGGTACAGCCTGGCCTCCAGGGCCGCGCTCAGATCGTAGAGCCAATGGCCGACCGCCGGGTAGCTCAACCAGCTCCAGGCCACGAAAACCGCGAGGGCGACAAACAGCAAAAGCATCGTGGGTCTTCCTTGTTCAAGACAGAATGTGGTCGGCCGGTTTCAGCGCCCGGGTCAACCGGTGGTAGCTGAAACTGAAGCCGGGGAACATCGCGATCACATGACCGCTCCTGCTTTGATACCAACTGTGGCAGCCGCCGGTTTTCCAGACCGTTCGTTCCATCTCCCGATGAATCATCTGAGTGTAGGTACGTTCTGCTTCGGGGCGAACTTCGATGCTGCGCAGACCTTTGGCCTGCAAGGTGCGGATGCAGTCGAGGATGTAGTTCATCTGCGATTCGATGATGAACAGCGCCGAGGTGTGGCCAATGCCGGTGTTCGGCCCGGTGACGATAAACAGGTTGGGAAAGTCCGGCAGACTCGTGCCGAGGTAGGCGCGCGGGTATTGCGCCCAGACATCGCGCAGTTGCACAGCGTTTTTTCCGCTGACGGGGTAGGAAATCACGCCATCGGTGGCGTCGTATCCGGTCGACCAGACGATCAGATCGACGTCGATGTGCTGGCCGTCCGTGGTGACGATGCCGGTTTCGTCGAGCCTGGCGATTCCCTGTTCGCGGCTGTGCAACGTGACGTTGGGCCGGGTCAGCGCCGGGTAATACGTGCTGGAGAGCAATACCCGTTTGCAGCCGATGGTGAAGTCCGGTGTCAGTTTTTTCCGCAACTCGGGGTCCGTCACCTGGCGTTTGAGAAACTTCAGAGCCTGGCGCTGCACCATGTGAATCGCCGGTTTCGAGTATTTGAAGGCGATGACCCGGGTTTCGAACTGCCAGTAGATCATCCAGCGCAGCAGTTTGTAGGCCGGTTTCAGACCCAGCAGCCAACGCTGGAACCGCCCGAACGTACGGTCGGCCCGGGGCAGCACCCAGTGCGCGGTGCGCTGAAACACGTGCAATTGGGAAACCTTCGGTGCAATCGCCGGAATCACCTGAGCCGCACTGGCGCCGCTGCCGACAATCGCTACCCGTTTACCGTGATAGTCGTAGCTGTGATCCCAATTGTTTGTATGAAAGGTCTTGCCCTGAAAGCGATCCTGGCCGGGGAAGTGTGGGATAACCGGTTGGCTCAGTGGCCCGGTGGCATTGATCAGGAACTGCGCATAAAAAATGCCTTTGGTGCCGGTGTGTACGGCCCAGCGTTTTTCGGTGTCGTCCCATTCAACACGCTCGACGTTGGCCTCCAGTTCTACCCGATCACGGAGGCCGAAGCGTTCGACCACATGGTCGGTGTAGCGGTGCAGTTCGGCCTGTTCGGCGAACATCTGCGTCCAGCGGTACGGCGCAAACGACAGCGAATACAGCGGCGACGGTACATCCACCGCTGCGCCGGGATAGGTGTTCTGGCACCAGGTGCCGCCGAAAAAGTCCCGGCGTTCCAGCAAGCGAAAGTCGTCGATACCGGCCTTGAGCAGATTGACCGCCGCGCACTGGCCGCCAAAACCGCTGCCGATGATCAACACTTGGTAGGTTTGCATGGGCCTCCTTCTTAGAGTCTTTTTTCCATTTTCCTACTTTCATGTATAGCCAATCATTTGCCCGCCGTGTGGCGGTAATGACGGGGTATTCGGCCCGCTGGCCGGTGATGGCTATTTAACGTCGCCCTGATAGACTCCCAGCACATCCGGTCTGCGGTCTGCGCAGTGCCGTCGAGTGGTCGAGGCCCCTATGGGAAGAACGGGAGGAAAGGGACTTTCACTGGCCAGGAGGCTCTATACATCGCGAACCCTCGGGCTGGTCCTGGGGCTTTTGTGCGTGAGTGTCGCGATGTACCCGCTCGACCCGCCGGCCTGGGTCTGGGCGCTGATGCTGTACAACGGCCTGGTCTGGCCGCACCTCGCGTATCAATGGGCCCGCCGGGCGAAGGTTCCGTACCACGCTGAACACCGCAACCTGTTGATCGACGCGTTCCTCGGTGGCTTCTGGGTCGCCGCCATGCACTTCAATCCCTTGCCCAGTGCCACGACCATCTCGATGATGGCGATGAACAACGTTGCCATCGGCGGCCTGCGTTTTCTACTGGCCGGGGCCGCGGCTCAGTTGCTCGGCGTCGGCGTTGGACTGGTGGTGTTTGCCCCCGCGTTCGTCCCGATGACCACGCCGGCACAGCTCTATGCCTGTCTGCCATTGTTGATGCTGTATCCGCTGGCGCTGGGCTGGATCTGCTTTCGCCAGGCCTACACCCTCGGCCTGCATAAACGCGAATTGCTGGCCCTGAGCCGCACCGACAGCCTGACCGGTCTGCTCAATCACGGCGCCTGGAAGGATCAACTGGAAATCGAATTCGAACGTTGCAAACGTCAGCAGACCGGTGCCGCGATTGCGCTGATCGACATCGACCACTTCAAGGCGATCAACGACACCTACGGGCATGTGGCGGGCGATATCGTCCTGCGCCAGCTGAGCAAGATGCTCAAACAGAACCTGCGCATGGCCGATGTGGCGGGGCGCTACGGCGGCGACGAATTTTGCGTGATCCTGCCGGACTTGCCGCTGTTCAACGCGGCGCAGGCGATGGAAGCCTTGCGTGAGCGTTTTTCCTTTCTGGTGTACGAACAGAACCCGGCACTGAAAGTCAGCCTGAGCATCGGCCTGGCGGCGCTCGATCCGGTTCACGGCGACGCGACACGCTGGCTCGATGACGCCGATCAGGCGCTGTACGAAGCCAAGGCCAGCGGTCGTAATCGGGTGATCTGCTGCAGCGACGACAAGCCACGGCGCGAGGTATTCGATTCGGTTTGAACGGATCGGGTGTCGCATCCGGGATAGAGCCTTGGCGCGATGTCAGGTACGGTTCAGTACCCGACACGAAACAAGGATTGATTCATGACGTTCAAATTCCCTCGTTCCCTGCTGGCCGCCGGTCTCGGCCTGACTCTTTCTTTCGCCACCGCTGGCGCCTTCGCCGAACCGCACAAACAGGTGCTGGCCGACGCCGAGCAATACAAACCCGAAGCCCTGAAACTGCTCGAACGCCTGGTCAATATCGACTCCGGTTCCGGCTATGAACCGGGGATCAAGCAAGTCAGCGACATCGCCATCGATGAGCTGAAAAAGCTCGGCGCCACCATCGAACTGGTGCCCAACACCCCGGAAAAAACCAACCACGTACTCGCAACGCTCAAAGGCACCGGCAAGGCGAAAATCCTGCTGATGGCACACATGGACACGGTGTTCAAGGAAGGCTCCGCCGCCGAGCGACCGTTCCACATCAAGGACGGCCGCGCCTACGGGCCGGGCGTAATGGACGACAAGGGCGGGATCGTCGCCGGCATCTACGCGCTGAAAATTCTGAAGAACCTCGACTTCAAGGACTACGCGCAAATCACCTTCCTGCTCGATGCCAGCGAGGAAACCGGCTCGGACGTCGCCACCGACCTGATCAAGAAAACCGCCAAACTTCACGACGTGACCCTCAACCTCGAACCGGGCCGCCCGGCCGATGGTCTGGTGGTATGGCGCAAGGGCAGCGCCACCGCGCTGGTCGAGGTCAAGGGTAAAGCCGCCCACGCCGGCGTCGCGCCGGAACTGGGGCGCAACGCGGCGATGGAAGCGGCGCACCAGATCCTGCAACTGGGCAAGTTGGGCGACGAAGCCAAGAAAACCACCATCAACTTCACCGTGCTCAAGGCTGGCGATCGCACCAACGTGATCCCGGATCAGGCCACGGCCAAGGCCGACGTGCGGGCGGCGGTGCCGGAGGAATTCGACCGGATCGAAAAGGATCTGGCGCGGGTGTCGCAGGACAAATTGATCCCCGATACCGAAGTGAAGACCTCGCTGCAACGCGGCTTGCCGCCAATGCCGCAGACGGCGGAGTCGGATCGTTTGATGGCGATGGCCCAGGGGATTTACGGTGAGATTGGCCGCAAGTTGACCGAAGAAGGCAGCGGCGGGGCGGCGGATGCGAGTCTGTCGGCCGGGGTTGGGACGCCGACGCTGGACGGGTTCGGGATTGTCGGCGGCAACATTCATACGCCGGAGGAATACGCGGAGGTGGAGAGTGTGGCACCGCGGATTTATCTGTTGTCGCGGATGATTATGGAGTTGGCGAAACGGTAACGGCAGGCAGCGGTTTCGCGGCGGGCGCCATGCGAGTGGACTCGTGATGGCGTCGGGCCGCTCTGCCTCTTTGTAGCGTGTTGCGAGGTTACTCTTTGACGCTCATGTATTCCTTGGCCCAGAGGATGTATTCCTCAGGCTGGGTGTAGGTGTGGGTCAGTTCGGTGGCGCTCAGGTCCGAGGCCTGGGTGAAGATCTGGCGTTGTTCGCGCAGGCTGTCGTAGGTCGCCTTGATCGCCGCGAAGTAGGCACCGTGGCCATCGATGGTCACGCGCACACCCAGTTCGGCCAGGCGTTTGTCGTCACGCAGTGCCGGGTTGCCGTAGGTCACCAGCATCAGCGGGACGGTCAGGTGTTCGGCGATCTGCTCGAGCTGATCGAAGTCCTGAATCCCGACCATGCAGATACCGTCGGCACCGGCGGCCTGGTATTGCTTCGTGCGGCTGATGATTTCCTGGTTCGGCAGGATGCCGGCGTTAGTCCGGGCGATGATTGCCATCTCCGAATCGACCCGTGCTTCCAATGCCGCGCGGATCTTGCCGACGCCTTCGGCGACGGTGATCAGGTCGGTGGATTTACGGCCGAATTGAGCCGGCAGCAGGGTGTCTTCGATGGTCAGCGCGGCGACGCCGGCGCGTTCCAGTTCGACGATGGTGCGCATCACGTTGAGCGCGTTGCCGTAGCCGTGGTCGGCGTCGGCGATCACCGGCAATTGGGCCACGCGGCCGATCCGGGTGGCCTGTTCAGCGAATTCGCTGAGGGTGATCAGGGCAAAGTCCGGAGCGCCCAGGACCTGCAACGAGGCGACCGAGCCGCCGAGAATCCCTACTTCAAAACCCAGGTCAGCGGCGATGCGGGCGGACATCGGATCGAACACCGAGGCGGTGTGATAGCAGGTGTCGGAAGCCAGCAGCTGACGGAAGTTACGGCGCAAATCTTGATGAGAAAGCCTGGTCATACGAGTTCCACCAATACAAAGGAATGGAAAGGCTTGAGCAAAGGTGTCAACGCCGAAGGTGAAAAGGCTATCACGCCAATGGGTCAAGGATCATGACGAATTAACGAGGAAGTTAACCAGGAAAATCCTGTTCAGGCTTTCTTGTTGCAGGCAGAGGCGCTCAGGCCGCCACCGCCTGCTGCTGTTGATTGGGCAGCGGCACCGCCCGCACCGAGTTGCCCGGCTGCAATTGCAGGCGCTTGGCGGTGAGGCGATCGATCACCAGACTGCTGCCGACCCTACGTCCCGGCGCGACGGTGATGCGGCAGTTTTCCAGACGGCGGTTGTGGATCAACCACAGCGGCGCCTGATCGTCCGGCGTGCCAATGCTCAAGGTCAGTTCCAGGCTGTCGCGCACGGTGCGGATGCTGCGGATCGGTGCTTCGATCACCGGGCCGCCGTCGAAGATGTCGATATAGCCTTTGTGAGCGAACCCCTCGGACTGAAGGATTTTCAGTGCCGGCTCGGTGTTGGGGTGGGCCTGACCGATAACGGCCTGAGCCTGTTCGGTGAGCAGGCAGGTGTACAGCGGCTGGCGCGGCATCAGTTCGGCGATGAAGGCCTTGTTGCCCAGCCCGGACAGATGGTCGGCATGGCTGAAGTCCATCTGGAAGAAGTGCCGGCCCAGACTGTCCCAGAACGGTGAGCAGCCTTGTTCGTCGGCACTGCCGCGCAGTTCGGCGATCATTTTCTCGCCGAACAGGTGCGGGAATTCGGCGACAAACAGCAAGCGTCCCAGCGACAGCAGGCGACCATTGCTGCCGTGGCGCTGGTCGTGGCGCAGGAACAGCGAGCACAGTTCCGATTGGCCGGTCAGTTCATTGTTGAGGAACAGCGTCGGGATCTGCCGCTGGATGCCCAGATCCGGCGCCGAGCTGACGGTCAGGCCGACCCGATAGTTGTACCAGGGCTCACGCAGGCCGACGGCCCCGGCCAGGGCGCTGACCCCGACCACTCGCTGCTCGTCGTCTTCAAGCACGAACAGGTAATCGGCATCGGCCCGCTCTACCTGTTCGGCGAAGGCGCGTTGGGCCCAGCGTACCCGGTGGGCCAGGCGATCTTCGTTGGCGGGCAGGGTGGTGAACCCCGGCCCGGCCTGTTGCACCAGCGTCATCAACGCTGGCAGGTCGCTGACTTGGACCGGACGGACAATCATGCTGCAACTCCTTTTGCGCGCCTGCTCGGGCACTGTCGTTGGGTAGGGGCGCGGTTCACAGGGCGATCAACCGGATCGTGCCGCCAGCGCGGACGTTGAGCGCCGCGCACAGGGCCGGGTCAAGCCCCAGGGGCTGACCGGGCTGGAAATCCAGCTCGGTGACCACCGCCCGAAAGCCATGTAGAGCATCGTTGCTCACCAGATAGCGACCGCGAGCATCGATCAGCGGTTCCTCCTGAACCGTGACTGTCTGGCTCTGCGCGATCGAACGGATGTTGGCGGTGCGGGCATACAAGGTCGGGCCGGCATCGAACAGATCGATATAGCTGTTGGTTTCAAAACCCTCGCGCTCGAGGATGTCGAAGGCTTCCTGGCCGTCCGGGTGGATGCGGCCGATGCAGTCCTGCGCCGCCTGCGGCAGCATCGGCACATAGATCGGGTATTGTGGCATCAGTTCGGCGAGAAACGTACGGCTCTGCAAACCGCACAGGCGTTCGGCCTCGACGTAGGGCAGGTCGAAGAAATGTTTGCCCAGCGCATCCCAGAACGGTGAATGCCCTTGCTCGTCGCTGTAACCGACGATTTCGGTGATCACCGCTTCGGCAAATCGCGGCGCGTGGGCGGCTATGAACAGCAGGCGTGCCCGCGACAGCAATTCGGAAAACGGCGTGCGCACCAGCGCTGCGTCGATGTGAAAACCGCGCAGCAGCGTATGCCCGCTCAGGTCGTGACACAGCGACAGCGCCGGCACGCCGTGCTCGATGTTCAGCTCCCGCGAGGCACTGGTGAAGTGGCGGTTGCGCAGGCTGTAGAACGGCTCGTTGAAACCTGCGGTGGCGAGGATTTCCGAGCAGCCGACCAGTCGATGGCTGTCGATGTCTTCCAGCACGAAGAAGTAGTTCTCCGGGCCCTGAGCCGCCGCATCGCTGTCGAACGAGGCGCAGGAGGCGGCGATTTTTTCGCCCAGGTGCTCGCTGTCGTCCGGCAGGGATGTGACGCCCACCAGGCTGTCGCGCGCCAATTGTTGCAATTGAGGCAGGTCGTTTGGCTCGACTGGGCGTAAGACCAGCATGGATGCACTCCTGTATCAAAAGGTTCGGCCCATTCGCCGAACCTGACTATCACTGTCGGTTTCCACGCGTTAAAGCGGCGGTCGCCTGATTTGTTGTCAGACGCCGCTCTTTTTCTTGTCAGCCATTGCTCGGGTCTGGCAGCGCGGTACTGGCGCCGAGCTTGTTCAGGAAGAACAGGTACACCAGACCCAGTGCGATCCAGATCAGGCCGAGTTTCTGTGCATCGACGCCCATGTTGTACATGATGGCCGCGACGATGATGAAGCCGATCACCGGGCAGATCAGGTGACGGATCACCTGCCCGGATTTCTGCCGGCGCCAGTAGTAGTTGATCACGGTCAGGTGCAGCAGCATGAAGCCGCTCAGGGCGCCGAAGTTGACCAGCGAAGTCAGGGTGTCCACCGAATTGATGAACAAGTAGCAGATCACCAGCGACAGCACGGCCACCAGATAAATGCTCAGGTACGGCGTGTTGTGTTTCGGGTGCACCTTGGCCAGCACTTTCGGCAGCTTGCCGTCGCGGGCCATGCCGAACAGCAGGCGCGAGACCGCAGCTTGCGAAGTGATCGCCACCGCCACGCCCCAGGCCAGGGCCGTGGCCACGCCGGTCAAGGTTGCGAGCCAGCTGCCAGCGGCGATTTCGGCGATTTCATAGAACGCGGTGTCGGCGGACTTGAAGCCCATGCCGGCTGCCAGATCGGTAGCGATCCAGGTTTGCGCGACGAAAATCACCCCCATCACCACCAGCGTGATCAACGCCGCTTTGCCGACGCTTCGGCCCGGGTCGCCTTTGATCTCTTCGGCGAGGGTGGAGATCGCATCGAAACCGAGGAACGACAGCACCGCAATTGACACCGCTTGCATCAGCAGGGCGAAGTTGAAGGTTTCCGGGTGATACAGCGGTGCAAGGGTCAACTGGCCGTTGCCGCCACCGCTGTGCAGGGCATTCCAGGCGTAGAACAGGAAAATGCCCAGCACAACGAGTTGCGCCAGCAGGAACACAATGTTCATGCGCGCGGTAAAGGTGATGCCGCGCAGGTTGACGAAGGTCGCGCTGACCAGAAACGCCAGAATGAAGCCGACTTTCGGGATGTCCGGATACAAATGGTTGAGCGCCATCGCCGCATATACATAAAGCAGCGGCGGAATCAGCAGGTAATCGAGCAGCATCAGCCAGCCGGCGATGAAACCGACGTGTTGATTCAGGCCCCGTTGCGCGTAGGAATACACCGATCCGGCAATCGGAAAGGCCCGGGCCATGCTGCCGTAACTCAGCGCGGTGAAGACCATCGCCACCATGCCAATGATGTACGCCAGAGGCACCATCCCCGGTGCCTCGGCGTTGACGTAGCCATACACGCCGAATGGGGCGATAGGGATCATGAAGATCATCCCGTACACCACCAGGTCGGTCAGTGTCAGGCTACGTTTCAACTCCTGTTTGTAGCCGAACTCTTCTATTTCCATGAAGCGCAACTCCTTGTCAGCCAATCGGTCGTTTTAGTTGTTATATCGGTCCGTCGTTTACAGCGTCAGCAGTGGTTACAACAATCCTTACAGCAATGGAGCCAGATAATTCGCCCAGCGAGTCACCGCTTCAGGGCTGCGCAGCAGATCGTTGCGCACTTCGATCAACACCGACTCCAGGCCCCGGGCATCGCCGTGCACCGGCACGGTCATGTCGCCCAGCGGGTCGATCTTGTACGGCTGGTTGCCGGCGACTTTCAGCGGGTGTCGTTCCAGACCGTCGAGCATCCGCTGGGCGTAGGCCCGGGCCTGACCGAACAGCACGCCGACTTCCAGCTCGCGCGGCTGGCCGTAGTACACCGGGGTGAAACTGTGAATCCCTACCACCCGCACCGGCCGACCTTCGGCCAGACGGGCATCGATCAGTTGTTGCAGCCGTGTGTGAAACGGCTTGAACAGGCACTGGCGCCGGTATTCGCGGGTGGCTTCGTCGAGCTCGCGGTTGCCCGGCACCTGATAGATCTCGCTCTGCGCCGGGATGCTGTCGGGCGCATGCCGGGGGCGGTTGAGGTCGATCAGCAGGCGCGAATAGTTGGCGCTCAGCAACGTTGCACCCAGTTGCTCCGACAGTTGCTCGGCCAGCGCCAGGGCACCGATGTCCCAGGCGATGTGTTCGCGCGCCGCCGTGTCATCCAGGCCCAGATTGTTCAGGGCCTCGGGGATGTAGCGGCTGGCGTGTTCGCACACCAGAATCAGCGGGTGCGTCGAATCTTCACGGCTCAGGTTGTAGACCGGTCGGGTGTACAACCCAAGCTCGGCGGATTCAGTACAGGCGTGCATAGTGCTCACAAAGGTCAGCGGGCGAGAGCTGTTCCGTCAGCGCCAGTTCCTCGGTTTTAAGGGCGAAAAAGGTTTCGAGCAACGCGCTTGGCAGCGCTTCGACCAGCGCTTCACTGCGACGCAGGCAATCCAGTGCCTGGGCCAGGGAGGCGGGCAGGGCAACGATGCCCCGGGCCTTGCGTTGTTCATCGTTGAGTGAATCGGGGATTTCATCGGTGATCGCGTTCAGCGCCAGACGCTGCTCGATGCCCAGGCGTCCGGCGATCAGCAGCGCGGCCATTGCCAGATGCGGCGAGGCGGTGGCGTCCATGGCGCGGAATTCCAGGTTGTATTGCTTCGCCACGGGCTTGTTGCCCAGGCTCACGGTCGGGCAGATGCGCAGCGCCGCTTCGCGATTCTGCTGTCCCAGGCAGGCGTAGGACGCGCTCCAGTGATGCGGCTGCAAGCGTTCATACGACACCGGCGTCGGTGCAGTGAACGCGCACAGCGCCGGCAAGTAATGCAGCACGCCCGCCGCCCAGTGCTGGCCGAGGGTCGACAGGCCGTTGCTGGTGCCGGCGTCGTAAAGCATCGGCTGACCGGCCAGATCGAGCAGACTGACGTGCAGGTGCACACCGTTACACACTGCGTCGGCAGCGGTCTTCGGCGCAAAACTCAGATCCAGGCCCATCTGCCGGGCGATTTCGCGGGTGATCTCGCGCACGTTGACCGCGCGATCTGCCGCCGCCACGCCGAGGGTCGGGCGGCAGGTGATTTCGTATTGATGCTTGCCGTATTCGGGCAGGAACATTTCCGGCTCGACGCCACCGGCGCGCAACGCACTGAGCAGCCAGCCACCGAATTCGGCGCCCTGGCGCTGGGCTTCGAGCGAGAACGCCAGATGTTCGGCAAACCCGGCGTGCAGATTGAATTCGTGTTCGAACGCGGCGTTGACCTGCAAGCCGAGCTCATCGCGATAGCGCTCGACCTCGTTGCGCAACAGCGTGCGCGGGCAGGCGGCCCACGGCCGGCCATCGGTTTCGCGGATGTCTCCGTGGATGAAATCCAGCGCTGGTGCTGCGGCGTCCGGACCGTTGCCGACGGTGACGCGGCTGGCCAGATCGGGAATCAGCCGCAGGTCGCCATAAGCGCCCCACGGGCTGGTCGACGCGATGATGTCCTGCGGCGTCAGCGCGCTGTTGGCCGGCACCCAACCACAACCGGCGGCCTGATAGTGCTCCAGCTCATCGGTGGGAAACGAACGGCCACGGGTGACGCCGATCAGGTCGGTGGTGACGATGGTGGTCATCGGCAACGGCGACAGGCGTTCGCTCATGGCTGCATCTCCTGCAACCGGCCGAGCACGGTGTCGGTGTCGGTGATCCAGCAGTAGCCCTTGATCGCATTCAGACAGGCGTCGTGGCGTGCTTCGGTGTAGGTCGCGCAGGCGTCCGCCACCAGAGTGACGAGGTAGCCACGGTCAGCGGCGTCACGCACGGCCATGTCCACGCATTGGTCGGTGACGATGCCGGCGATGATCAGGTGACGGGTTTCAAGGTTGCGCAGCACGTAGTCGATGTTGGTCGAGTTGAAGACCCCGGACGAGGTCTTCGGCAGCACGATTTCGTTTTCCGCCGGGGTCAGTTCGGCGATCACCTGTGCCTGCGGGCTGCCCTTGGGCAGGTGCATGTCCGACAGCTTGTGATCCAGCGAGCGATCGCGGCCGTCGGCGGTCAGGCTTTCGATCAGGGTGTGCAGCACGTTCTGTCGTGCGTCGCGGAAGGCGTTGAGCAATCGGACCTGATTGGGCACCACTTGCGAGCGCGTGCGGTTGAGGAAGTACGCGGCATCCGGGCCTTCGAGGTGCGGGTCGAACTGCGGCTCGAGCCAGGCGCGCTGCATATCCACCAGCAACAGAGCGGTGTGGTCGGTGACAAACGGCAGGTCCCGTGGCGAGCGATGGGGAAGGCTGAACATCCTTATTTATCCTCCAGCAAATGGGTGTCGAAGTCGTTGCGCAGGGCATCGATGCCTTCCAGGCGATCGGCCAGGTCCGGGCAACGCAGGGTCAGGCAGGCAATCAATGCCTCGACCTGGGCCAGCGCCGGGACCATGGTGTCGAACGGCGAGGCCGACTCCACCGGAGCGCTGATGATCATGTCGGCCAGTTCGCGCAGCGGCGAGGCATAGATGTCGGTGAACAGCACGACGCGGGCGTTGTTGTTCTTCGCCGCGCTCGCCACGCGCAGGGCCTGGGTCTGGTAGCGGCGATAGTCGAACACCAGCACCACATCCTGACGTTGCAGGTCGAACAGGCGGTCCGGCAACTGCGCGTTGTCTTCCAGTGCAAAGCAACCGGGGCGCAGCAAGCGCAAATGATTGAGCAGGTAAGTCGCCATCAGACTGCTGAAGCGCCCGCCGAAGCAGTACACCTGATGCCGGGTGTCGAGCAGCCAGTCGGCCAGAATTCGCACGTCTTCCGGTTGGGTCAGGGCCTGGGTTTCGGCCAGCAGGTTGTGGCTGTGAGCCAGATAATGACTCCAGGCATCGTCTTTATTCTGATGCGAGCGTGGCTGCAACAGCGTGCGAGGCGAGCGCAGGCGATGGTCCATGTCGCTGAGCAGGGCGTCCTGGAATTCGGCGTAACCACCGAAGCCGAGCTTTTTCACCAGCCGCACGATGGTCGGATCGCTGACGCCGGCATGTTCGGCCAGGCGCGCCATCGGGCCAAGCCCGTTGCGTGGATACTGATCGAGCAAGGCGCGAACGACTTTGCGCTCCGACGGCGTCAGGTCAAGGCCGGGGTCGGTGATCAGGTCTCTTAAAGGGGGCATCCGGGCTCCTGCTGGATGGGGTGTTGAATTCGCTTCATAATCCGTTAAAACAGTATTTATGTAACTGACGCTACATGTCTAGCGAATTTTTCCGCGTTTAAACCGAGCCCCAAAATGGGGCGGGATGCCCGTAACGCAAGGGTTACACGGATGTCGATCGGTCTTGTAGTCCATTGCCCATAGCGGTGTCAGACATTGCCGTCATGACTGGCTCAAGTCGCTCAATCGACTTGCCCGGAACCTCCCGGTTTACGGCACAATTGCCGCTCTATCCGCGATTACGCCGATGACCGTCCTGTCTCCCATTCGAGTGACTTCCCGTGCAGACCACCCGTTTGACATTGATCTGCCATGCCAGAACAGTCGCACAAAAATTGGCGCATTTTCCTACGAGCGAACCTGTTGAAGAAACGGCGCTGGCGTCCGGCTCGCTGGCTTCGCGTTTCGACACGGCATCCCGTCTGATTTGCGGCCCGGAACTGCGCACTCGCCAGACGGCAGCGTGGTTTGGCTCTGAAGCGCACATCGATCAGGCCCTGCGTGATTGCGATTGGGGACGCTGGCAAGGTCAGTCGATCAAGGATTTGCAGCGGAACGAACCCGAGGCATTGCAAGCCTGGCTCGAAGATCCGCACGCCGCCCCCCATGGCGGTGAGTCGGTGGCGCAACTGCGCGAGCGAGTGGCCGCGTGGCTGGTTTCACTGCAAGCCACCCCGGGACACGTGGTGGCGGTCACTCATCCGTTCGTGATTCGTGCTGCATTGATGCAGGTCGTGCAGGGCGAGGCGTTTCACAGCATTGATGTCGAGCCGCTGGCGACGGTCGATCTGCGGTTTGCCGGGCGCTGGCGGCTACGCTTGTCCGGCATGAACCTGGAAGGAGCGGAGCAATGAAGCGATTGCTGGTGATCGGCATCGGTGCCGGCAACCCGGACTACATCACGATGCAGGCGGTGAAGGCGCTGAATCGGGTGGACGTGTTTTTCCTGATGGACAAGGGCCAGAGCAAGGACAAGCTGATCGACCTGCGGCGAGAAATCTGCGAACGCTACATCACCGATCGTACGTACCGTTTCGCCGAAGCCCACAGCCCGGAACGCGAGCGCGGCGATGTGGACTACAGCGCCAGCGTCGATGATCTGAACCGCGCGAAGCAGCAAACCTTCGAACGCCTGATCAATGACGAATTGGCTGACGGGCAGTGCGGCGGTTTTCTGGTGTGGGGCGATCCTGCGTTGTACGACAGCACGATTCGCATCCTGCAGACGATTCTGGCCTTGGGGCGATGTGCGTTTGAATTCGAAGTCATTCCCGGCATCACCAGCGTTCAGGCCCTGGCGGCGCAACACAAGGTGCCGTTGAACACCATCGGCCGCTCGATTGAAATCACCACCGGCCGGCGCCTGGCGGCGGGGCAGGTGAGTGACACCGACAGTCTGGTGGTGATGCTCGACGCGGAAGATTCCTACCACCAGGTGGCGGATCAGGAGACCGAGATTTATTGGGGCGCCTACCTTGGCACGCCGGATGAAATCCTCATCAATGGCAAGCTCGGCGAAGTTGCCGATGAGATCGAACGGGTGCGCAAGGCTGCCCGAGCCGAGCATGGCTGGATCATGGACACTTATCTGTTGCGCAAGCCTTGATCTCACGACCAAAGCGCTCGCGATACACCGACGGCGGCACCCCGACCACGCTGCGAAACGCCACACGAAAGCTTTCCACCGAGCGATAGCCACAGCGCAGGGCGATCTGCTCGGTGTTCTGCGGCGTGCTTTCCAGTAATTCCCGGGCCCTGGCCAGACGCTCGTGTTGCAGCCAGGCCTTGGGTGACTGGCCGCTGGCTTCGGTGAATTTGCGCAGGAAGGTGCGCTCGCTCATCGCCGCTTCGCTGGCCAGATCGCGCACCTCCAGTGGTTCATGCAAGCGCTCGCGGGCCCACTGCATCACGCGCGACAGGTCGCTGCGCGGCGTTGGGCTGACCGGTGTCGGAATGAATTGCGCCTGACCGCCGGTGCGCTGCGGCGACATCACCAGCCGTCGCGCCACCGAGTTGGCGATCTGGGTGCCGAAGTCCCGCGCTACCAGGTGCAGGCAGGCGTCGATCCCGGCCGCGCTGCCGGCCGAAGTAATCAATTGGCCGGAATCAACGTAAAGCACATCCGGGTCGACATCGATGGCCGGGAATCGCTCGGCCAGCTCCGAGGTGTAGCGCCAGTGAGTGGTCGCGCCGTGTCCGTCGAGCAGGCCGCTGGCCGCCAGAACAAACACGCCTGAGCAGATCGACAGCAACCGGGCGCCGCGTGAATGGGCGTCACGCAACGCTTCAAGCAAGGCTTCCGGCACCGGCGCACTGCGGTCGCGCCAGCCGGGAATGATGATGGTGCGTGCATCCGCCAACAGCTCAAGACCGCCATCGGCCAGCACCTGAATCCCGCCCATGGCGCGCATCGGGCCTTGATCGACCCCCGCGATGCAGTGCTCGTACCACGCGAAATCGAACTCCGGCCGGGCCAGGCCGAAGATCTCCACGGCGATGCCGAACTCGAATGTGCAGAGGCCGTCGTAGGCCAGAATCGCGACCAATCCAGGTGAATCAGGCATTTGGCGGAAAATTCCCGGTGAGTGTCTTGTGCGCCACTGTAGCGGCAAGCGGCGGCTCGATAAAGTCTGTTCATCCCCACAGACAAAGGAGTGATTCAACATGCCCAGCCTGGTTCGCGAAATTCCTGCCGCCCCTTCGGCGATTGCCCTGATGCATTTCAGCAACCGTCTGACCTTCGAAACCGATTGTTCCGACGTCTTCAGCAGCCACGAAGCCGGTGAAGTCGACTTTGTGCTGGTGGACGTGCGCGGGCCACTGGCCTTCGAGCGCGGCCATGTGCCGGGAGCGATCAATATTCCCGGGCGATTGCTGACAGCTGAAGGGCTGGCGGACTACTCGAAAAACACACTGTTCGTGGTTTATTGCGCCGGTCCCCACTGCAATGGCGCCAACAAGGCCGCGGTGAAGCTGGCGGCGTTGGGTTATCCGGTCAAGGAGATGATCGGCGGGGTGACCGGCTGGCTGGATGAAGGCTTTCAGTTGAGTGTTGCGACACCGCGCGTCGCCACCGCGCCGATCGCTTGCGATTGCTGATAACCGGAGGGTTGCCGCTTCGGCGGCACCTTTTGTCGGCTTTGTCCTACAACCCTTGCACCGCTCTGGCGCACACTTTTCCCACGTGATGGCACTCGCCGATTTTCTGTAAGTATTTGTCGCTTAAACACAATTTGCCCCGTGCGCGCCGCCATAGACTGCCGGCCACTTCGGTTTCTTTGCGCTACACAGCCCAAGGCCGAACCTGACAATCGAAAGCTGCCAATAAAAGCCTCCGCACACGGGAGTAATAAATGAAAAAGCTGGTTATGTTCGGTGCCCTGGCACTGTCGATGTTGTCCCTGACCGCCGTGGCCGAAGACGCCAAACCGATCCGTATCGGTATCGAAGCCGGTTACCCGCCATTCTCGATGAAAACCCCTGACGGCAAACTGGCCGGTTTCGACGTGGACATCGGCGATGCGCTGTGTGAGCAGATGAAAGTCAAATGCACCTGGGTCGAGCAAGAGTTCGACGGCCTGATCCCGGCGCTGAAAGTGAAGAAGATCGACGCGATCCTGTCCTCGATGACCATCACTGACGACCGCAAGAAAAACGTCGATTTCACCATCAAGTACTACCACACCCCGGCGCGCTTCGTGATGAAGGCAGGCTCGGGCGTGAAAGACCCGCTGGTCGAACTCAAAGGCAAGAAAGTCGGCGTGCTGCGCGCCAGTACCCACGACCGTTACGCGACCGAAGTGCTGGTTCCGGCCGGGATCGAACTGGTGCGTTACGGCTCGCAGCAGGAAGCCAACCTGGACATGGTTTCCGGTCGTATCGACGCGATGCTGGCCGACTCGGTCAACCTGAGCGACGGCTTCCTGAAAACCGACGCCGGCAAAGGCTTCGAATTCGTCGGCCCGACCTACGAAGACGCCAAGTACTTCGGTGGCGGCGCCGGTATCGCAGTGCGTAAAGGCGATACCGAGCTGGCGGAGAAATTCAACACCGCCATCAACGAAATCCGCGCCAACGGCAAGTACAAGCAAGTGCAGGACAAGTACTTCGACTTTGACGTGTACGGCCATTAATACGCCGTAGAAAAAAGTGGCCCCGTTTCCGCGGTGGCCACTTTTTTTTCGCCTGTGATTTATCCTGTCAGCACATTTTCAATGCAGTCATTGCCTCGGCAGCGACCACAGAATTTCCGGAGTTCCCCATGCAACGCATCGATCATCTTCTGCCCTGGAGCCACTTGGGCAGCGAACGTTCCCTGAGCGTGTTCCGTTACGGCGCCGGCCCGCGCAAGGTCTACATCCAGGCCAGCCTGCACGCCGATGAACTGCCGGGCATGCGCACCGCGTGGGAACTGAAAAAACGCCTGGCCGAGCTGGAAAGCAACGGACAGTTGCAAGGCGTGATCGAACTGGTGCCGGTGGCCAACCCGATCGGCCTCGATCAGCACCTGCAAGGCAGCCACATGGGGCGTTTCGAGCTGGGCAGCGGCAAGAACTTCAACCGCTCCTTCGTCGAACTCAGTGCGCCGGTGGCCGAGCGCATCGGGAGTCAGTTGGGTGGTGATGCCCAAGCCAACATTGCGCTGATCCGCCAGACCATGGGTCAGGTGCTCGACCAACTGCCGGCCCCGGCTTCGCAACTGGAGGCACTGCACCGTCTGTTGCTGCGCCACGCCTGCGAGGCCGACATCACCCTCGATCTGCATTGCGATTTCGACGCCGCGATTCACATTTACGCACTGCCGCAGCACTGGCCGCAGTGGCAATCCCTCGCCGCACGCCTGAAGGCTGGCGTGGCGCTGCTGTGTGAAGATTCCGGCGGCAGCTCGTTTGATGAATCCTGCTCTTCGCCGTGGTTGCGACTGGCCCGGGCTTTCCCGAACGCGGCGATTCCGCCGGCCAACCTCGCTACCACCTTGGAACTGGGCAGCATGGGCGACACCCGCGTCGATCAGGCTCAGGCCAATTGTGAGGCGATCCTGGGCTTCCTGGCCGAGCAGGGCTTCATCAGCGGCGATTGGCCGAAAGCGCCGGACGAATGCTGCGAAGGCATGCCGTTCGAAGGCACCGAATACCTGTTCGCACCGCACCACGGCGTGGTGAGTTTCCTGCGCGATGCCGGCGAGTGGGTCGAGCGCGGTGATGCGCTGTTTGAAGTGGTCGATCCGTTGAACGACCGCGTGACCACCGTGCGCGCCGGCACCAGTGGCGTGTTGTTCGCCATCGATCGCGGACGTTACACCCAGCCGGGCATCTGGCAGGCGAAGGTGGCGGGGGGGGAGCCGATTCGAGTCGGGAAGCTGATCAACGACTGATACCCCATCCTCCGGATCACAGTGTTAGGCTCTGCCCCGAACCCTGCACTGTGTGAAGGAAAGCTTATGTTGAAGGTGTTTGCGCTGTTGACGCTGCTGGCGTCCACTGCCGTTCAGGCTCAGATCTCGCTGCAAAACGATCTGCCCCTCAACTACCTGGCCCAGGTGCACCCGGACGCCGAACCGCGTCCGCTGGTGATTTTCCTGCATGGCTATGGCAGCAACGAAGCAGACTTGATCGGTATGAAATTTCAGCTGCCCAAGCAGTACAACTACCTGTCGGTGCAGGCACCGATGGCGTTGGGGGAAGGGCGTTTCCAGTGGTTTCGCAAGAAAGGCGAAGGTGCCTACAACGGCGAGACCGATGATCTGAAAGCCAGCAGCCAGAAACTGCGGGCCTTTATCGCTGCGGCGGCGCAGAAATATCACGCGCAACCGGACAAGGTGTACCTGATCGGTTTCAGCCAGGGCGCGATGATGACCTACGAGGTCGGGTTGCGGCAGCCGGCGGCAGTGGGTGGCATTGCCGCGTTGAGCGGGCGGGTGTTGCCGGTGCTCAAGAGCGAGCTGAAGTCAGAGCAACAGCATCCGCCGCTAGAAATCTTCATCGGTCACGGCACGGCGGATGACCGGGTGCCGTACAGCGGTGGCACCGAGGCCGATGCTTTGTTGCAGAAGCTGTCGTACAAACCGCAATTTCATGCCTATCCCGGCGTCGGCCACAGCATCAGCGCGGCCGAGCTTCGGGATTTGAACGACTGGTTGCAGCAACTCAATCCCTGAGAATCACTTTTCCTTGAGGATGGTTTTCACCAATGCCTCGTGACCGCTCTTGTCGCTGGCCCGGGAAATCACCTGGACCAGCGCCATGCGCGTGCCGGAGCCGGCCAGCAACGTTGTGTTGAGAGTCTGGCCGCCGCCTTGGGTGGCGGTGCTGTCGACCTGGCGCAGGCCCAGGCCATTGCCTTTCTGGGTCAGGCTCTTTTCGCTGAGTTTGTTGAAGTCCGGCAGGGCCTTGCGCTGGGCTTCGATGAAATCGGAGACGGTGCCGTCGAGGAACGCGCTGTCGTTGTCCTTGACGTTGTTGCCTTCGGGAATCTGGTTTTCGGCGACGATGACCACCGTCTTGGTGGCGTCGTTGCTGTACATGGTGCCCTTGGCGCCAGTCGGACCTGCCGGCAGCGGGTCGCCGACAAAGCCCTTGGGCAGGACAAAACTGAATTTGCCGTCGAGCATCGAGACCTTTTCGGTGACAACCTTCTCTTTGGCCTTGGCTGCCTGAGCATTGATGGCGCCGAAACCGGCCACCGCCGCCAGCAACAGGACGACGGCTTTCTTGCTAAGCAATGACATTCGAATCTCCGAGGGATGGTCGCGCTTGGGCGGCGATCATCCCACGGAGCGTGCATGGCACTCCAGAGCGGTTTGTCCGGGCGGGCTCAGTTCGGCGACGGTGCCGGTGCGGGTTTGGCCAGCAACTGCCGGGTGACGCCCAGCATCGCCACCGAAACGGCCACGGCCACCACGAAACCGCCGAAACCCAGATTTGGAACCGTCAGCGCCAGCACCAGACAAAACGCCGAAAACGAATACATCCCCGTCGCCGTCGCCCGCAACAACGCGGCGGTAAACGCCGGGCCACGGGTCTGCTGGGAAAACACCGCCATCACGCTGCCCAGAACCGGGAATACTGCGAGCAATCCACTCCAGCGCTCGCCGACGGTGCTGGCCAGCATCGTCACCACCAGCGTCAACGCGGCCCCGGCGATCATCCGCCACACCAGTTTGTCCGACTTCGGCGCCGGGCCGCTCACCACCGGTTGCACCTTGGGGAACAGGTACGGCGCGGCAAGAAGGGCAATTGCAGCGGCGGCAATCGAGAAAGGCAGCGAGGCCGGAATCAGCGACAGAATCAACGCCAGCACGGCCCATACCGATAAGGAAACCAGCAACGCCAACGGCCAGTTCGCCCGCTGCGCCACCTGCGCATAAGTGACGCAAAACGCGATCATCGCAAACATGGCCGACAGCGCCGCGACCGCCGATTGCGCGGCAAACGCCGGGCCTTGTTCGATGGCGAGGAAAAACAGAATCGGCCCGACCACCACCGGCAACCCCGACAGCCACCCGGCAACGCTGGGGCCCCAACGCTTGCCCGCGAGGGAAATCAGCAGCAGGAAACCGGGAATCAGCAGCAGTTTGAGGATCAGCACGCAGGTGTCTCCGTGGGGTGAATGAGGGCCACGTTAGCATTGTCGTTCGCAGATTGCTGCATATGTATGCAAAACATGTATACAAAATGACGAACTCAATAGCGGACTATGCTCTGAGTATCAGGGTTTACCGGAGTCGATGCCGCGATGAGCACTACACCGAAGGTGTTACGTGGATGCTGCGGGCTCGGCTTGTGGGCATTGTTGCTGACACCCACCTGGGCCAGTTGGCAGGACGCGGTGCCCGGTGCGCAGATCATCGGCACTGGTGATTTCAGCGTGTTCGGTTTCGACGTCTACAACGCCCGGTTGTGGAGCGCGGCGCGACCGCTGGCCGATGGGCAACCCTTTGCCCTGGAGCTGATCTACCGGCGCTCCATTTCCCGCGATGACTTGGTGAAGGCCAGCGTCGATGAGATCAGGCGCCTGGCCGGTGCCTCCCTCAGCCCGGTGCAATTGGCCGTGTGGCAAACCCAGATGCAGCAATCGTTCGTCGACGTCCAGGCCGGCACTCGGATCACCGGGGTCTATCTGCCGGGGCAGGGCGCGCGTTTCTTTGTCGGCCAACAGTTGCAGCATGAAATCGATGATCCGCAGTTTGCCCGGGCGTTTTTCGACATCTGGCTCGACCCGCGCACACGCAGTCCCGAGCTGCGCCAGCAACTACTCGGCAACGCCAAACCCTGAGCGCAGCACATCTGCGCTTGGGCACATCGACTGAAACGTCTAAGCTGCGCCTTTCGACTTGTTTCTGGATGTGTGCGTGAAATTCAGCTTGCCCAAAATCGCCACGGCGCCGTTCTGTCCGCCGGAAGTGGCCGGCAGTGTCCCGGTCGATCCCAACGCCTCGTTCTTCAAACGCGTGCTGCGTTTTGCCGGCCCCGGTTTGCTGGTGTCGATCGGCTACATGGATCCGGGCAACTGGGCGACCGCGATCGAGGCCGGTTCGCGCTTCGGCTACAGCCTGTTGTTCGTGGTGTTGCTGGCGAGTCTGGCGGGCATGGTTGTGCAATGCCTGTGCTCGCGGCTGGGCATTGCCACCGGGCGCGATCTGGCGCAGCTGTCCCGCGAACGCTACAGCACTCCGACGGCGCGGCTGCAATGGGTGCTGGCGGAAATCTCGATCATCGCCACCGACCTTGCGGAAGTGCTCGGCTGTGCGCTGGCGTTTCACCTGCTGCTCGGTTGTTCGCTGACGTTCGGCATCGCCCTGACCGCTTTCGATACGCTGCTGGTGCTGGCCCTGCAAAACCGTGGTTTCCGCCGGCTGGAGGCAATCATGCTGGTGCTGGTGGGCACCATCGGCGCGTGTTTCTTCGTTGAATTGCTGTTGATCAAACCCTATTGGCCGGACGTCGCCCAGGGCTTCAAACCGTCGCTGTCGGCGATCAGTGATGCCGCGCCGTTGTATCTGGCCATTGGCATCCTCGGCGCCACCGTCATGCCGCACAACTTGTACCTGCACACTTCGATCGTGCAGACGCGACTGATCGGCAAGGATCTGGCCAGCAAGCAGGACGCGGTGAAACTGGCGCGCATCGACACCATCGGTTCGCTGGCGCTGGCGTTGCTGGTCAACGCGGCGATCCTGATTCTCGCGGCGGCAGCCTTTCATCAGTCCGGGCACACCGACGTGGTCGATATCCAGGACGCCTATCATTTGCTCGATCCATTGGTGGGCGGCGCGCTGGCCAGTGTGTTGTTCGGCGTGGCGTTGCTGGCGTCGGGGCAGAGTTCGACCTTCACCGGCACCATCGCCGGGCAAGTGATCATGGAAGGCTATCTGAACCTGCGAATCCCTTGCTGGCAGCGGCGCCTGATTACCCGCGGGCTGGCGCTGATCCCGGCATTCATCGGCGTGTGGCTGATGGGCGACGGCGCGGTGGGCAAGTTGCTGGTGCTGAGCCAGGTGGTGTTGAGCCTGCAATTGCCGTTTGCGCTGTATCCGTTGATTCGCATGACCAACGACAAACAGTTGATGGGGCCGTTTGTGAACCGGTTGCCGACCAAGGTGCTCGCGTGGGGATTGTTTGTGGTGATCAGCGGGGCGAATGCCTGGCTGATTCTGCAGCTGGCCGCCTAACGGCCAAACGCCTCGACCACAAAATCAATGAACACCCGGGTCTTGGCCGGCAGTAAGGTGCGGCTCGGGTAGTACAGCGATATCGCCCCGGCATCGCATTGCCAGTCGGGCAGCAGTCGCACCAGTTCACCGCGTTCGATCTGCGCGCTGACATCGGGCAGCACCAGCATCGTCACGCCCAGACCCAGCAGCGCAGCGGTGCGCATGGCCATCGGATCGTTGAGCACGATGTTCGGGTTGAGCAGGGCGCTGGCCTGTTCGCCCGCTTCGTTGTGCATCTGCCATTGGCGCAGGCGCCCGGTGCGCAGGCCGCGCATGACGATGCCGTGGTGATCGGCGAGATCGGACGGATGTTGCGGCAGGGCACGTCCGGCCAGATACGCCGGCGACGCCACCGCCAGCACTTCGGCGGACGACAATGGCCGGGCGACCACGCCGGGCGTCAGTTCGAAGCCGCCGCCAATCGCCACGTCATAACCCTCGGCGATCAAATCCACCTGACGATTCTCGAAGTGCCATTCCGGGCGAATCAGCGGATAGCGCGCCAGAAACTCCGGCAACAGCGGCAGCATGTGATCGATGCCGAACGTCGGCGGCAGGCTGATCTTGAGCACGCCCGCCGGCTCGCCGCGCTCGGTCGCCACCGTCGCAATCGCTGCCTGCAAGGCATCGAGATTGCCGCCGATACTTGCCAGAAAGCCTTCACCGGCCTCGGTTAGCGACAGCTTGCGGGTCGAGCGCTGAAACAGCCGCACGCCGAGATTGCGTTCCAGGATCGCCACGTTGCGGCTGACCGCTGCCGGGGTCAGCGCCAGCAACCGTGCGGCGGCGGAGAAGCTGCCGGTCTCGGCGCTGCGGACGAAGGATTCAAGATTGGCGAGGGTTTCCATGGGATCGACCTGATAGCGATGCTTGAAGATCATTCAAGGCATTACCGGCTAATCAAGTGGGAATGGCAAGCGCAAGATTCGATTCGAGTCTTACCCACTTTGAGGAAAACATCATGAGCACTATCGGAATCATCGGCGCTGGCGCCATCGGTTCAGCGTTTGCCAAAGCCTTGTCGCGTCAGGGCATCCCGTTGGTCATCGCCAATAGTCGCGGGCCGGACAGCCTGGCTGAACTGGTTGCAGAACTCGGCCCGACCGCCCGCGCCGTTACCCGTGAAGAAGCCGCTGCCCAGGACATCGTGCTGGTCGCAGTGAACTGGTCGAAACTGCCGACGGCGCTGGCCGGACTGCCGGACTTCGGCGGGCGGATCGCCATCGACGCCAACAACTCGATTGAAGCGCCGTCGTTCAAACCGGTGGACTTGCAGGGGCGGCCGTCCAGCGAAGTGTTCGCCGAATGGGTGCCGGGCGCGCGGGTGGTCAAGGCGTTCAACCACCTGCTGGCGCGTTTGCTGGAAGCGGATCCGGCGTCGGAGGGTGGCAAGCGCGTGTTGTTCCTGTCCGGGGATGATGCGCAGGCCAAGGCTGAAGTCGGCGCGCTGATCGATCAGCTCGGCTTCTTCGGTATCGATCTGGGCGAGTTGAGTGTAGGTGCGCGACTGGTGCAGTTCCCGGGCGGACCGTTGCCGGTGCTGAATCTGGTGAAATTCGCCTGACGACCGGGCGAAAAAATACCCGGTGCGACGTCAGTCGTACCGGGTTTTGTTGCCAACGGGTAGTGGATGTCGTGGATCCGCCGCCCGCTGTTGAACCTCTTTGCGCTTACGCGCGTTCCAGCGCCAGGGCCACGCCTTGACCGCCGCCGATGCACAGGGTCGCCAGACCCTTTTTCGCGTCACGCTTGATCATTTCGTGCAGCAAGGTCACCAGTACGCGGCAGCCCGATGCACCGATCGGGTGACCGAGGGCGATGGCGCCGCCGTTGACGTTGACCTTGTCCAGATCCCATTGCAGATCCTTGGCCACCGCCAGCGATTGCGCAGCGAAGGCTTCGTTGGCTTCGATCAGGTCGAGCTGGCCGATGCTCCAGCCGGCCTTGTCCAGACAGCGGCGAGTAGCGGAAACCGGGCCGATGCCCATGATCGCCGGGTCGACGCCCGCGTTAGCATAGGCAGCGATTTTCGCCAGTACCGGCAGGCCCAGGGCCTTGGCTTTTTCGGCGCTCATCAGGATCACGGCGGCGGCGCCGTCGTTCAGCGAAGAAGCGTTGCCGGCGGTGACGCTGCCGTCCTTCTTGAAGGCCGGACGCAGTTTGGCCAGGGATTCGGCGGTGGTGTCGCCGCGTGGCTGCTCGTCAACCTTGAACGCCACCGGATCGCCTTTGCGCTGCGGGATCAGGATCGGGGTGATTTCATCGACAAACCGGCCGGCCTCGATGGCAGCGGCGGCTTTCTGTTGCGACGCGGCAGCGAAGGCGTCCTGCTGCTCGCGGCTGATCTCGTACTTCTCGACCAGGTTCTCGGCGGTGATGCCCATGTGGTAATCGTTGAACGCATCCCACAGGCCATCGCTGATCATGGTGTCGACGATTTGCGCGTGACCCATGCGCAGACCGGTGCGTGCGCCCGGCATCACATAGTTGGCCAGGCTCATGTTTTCCTGGCCGCCGGCGATGATCACGTCAGCGTCGCCGCAACGGATCGCCTGAGCACCGAGGTGCAGAGCCTTGAGGCCCGAGCCGCAAACCTTGTTCAGGGTCATGGCCGGTACGGCGTGGGGCAGGCCGGCCTTGATCGCCGACTGGCGCGCCGGGTTCTGGCCGGCGCCGGCGGTCAGCACCTGGCCCATGATCACTTCATCGACCTGAGCACCGTCCAGACCGGTCTGCTCAAGCAACTGGCGGATGACCGCTGCGCCCAGATCCACGGCGGAGACGGTGGCCAGCGATCCCTGGAAACTGCCGATCGCGGTACGCGTGGCGGCAACAATGACGACGTCTTGCATTTTCGAATTCCTCACTCGGCAGCGAACTGCATTTCCGGTACGTGATCCGGGACTATCAGTTTACCAGCGGTTTTGGCGACGATTTCCTCGACGCTGACGCCAGGTGCGCGTTCCTTGAGGACAAAAGCGCCATTTTCGATTTCCAGGTAGGCGAGGTCGGTCAGCACGCGCTTGATGCAACCGGCGCCGGTCAGCGGCAGGCTGCACTGGCTCAGCAACTTGGACTCACCGTCCTTGGACGCGTGGGTCATGATGACGATGATGTTGTCGGCGCCGGCCACCAGGTCCATTGCGCCGCCCATGCCCTTGACCAGTTTGCCGGGGATCATCCACGAGGCGATGTTGCCTTGTACGTCCACTTCGAAGGCGCCGAGTACGGTCAGGTCGACGTGACCGCCGCGGATCATTGCGAAGGATTCGGCAGAGCTGAAGATCGAAGCGCCGATGCGCGCGGTCACGGTCTGTTTGCCGGCGTTGATCATGTCGGCGTCGATGGTGTCTTCAGTCGGGAAAGGGCCCATGCCGAGCAGGCCGTTTTCCGATTGCAGCATGACTTCCATGCCTTCGGGGATGTAGTTGGCGACCAGGGTCGGAATGCCGATGCCGAGGTTCACGTAGTAGCCGTCCTGCATTTCGCGGGCGACGCGTTGAGCCATTTGTTCGCGGGTAAGTGCCATGTTCTTGTTCTCCGTCAGCCTGGATTATTTGCGGATGGTGCGTTGTTCGATGCGTTTTTCGAACGTGCCGCAAATGACCCGGTCGACGTAGATGCCGGGCGTGTGGATGTGTGCCGGATCCAGCTCGCCGGGTTCGACGATTTCTTCGACTTCGACCACGGTGATCTTGCCGGCGGTGGCGGCCAGCGGGTTGAAGTTCTGGGCGGTGTGGCGGTAGATGACGTTGCCGAAGTGGTCGGCTTTCCAGCCTTTGACGATGGCGAAGTCACCGGTGATGGACTCTTCCATCAGGTACTTGCGGCCGTGGAACTCACGCACTTCCTTGCCTTCGGCAACCGGGGTGCCGACGCCAGTGGCAGTAAAGAAGGCCGGAATGCCGGCACCGCCCGCGCGCATTTTTTCGGCGAGGGTGCCTTGCGGAGTCAGGACGACTTCGATGTCGCCTTTGAGCAGTTGCTCTTCGAACAGTTTGTTTTCGCCGACGTAGGAGGCGACCACCTTGCTGATCTGGCGGTCGGTCAGCAGCACGCCGAGGCCGAAGCCATCAACGCCGCAGTTGTTGGAGACGACGGTGAGGTCGCGGGTGCCCTTGCGCTTGATCTCGGCGATCAGGTTTTCCGGAATGCCGCACAGGCCGAAGCCGCCGGCGATCACGGTCATGCCGTCTTCAAGACCTGCCATGGCTTCCTCGTAGGAATACACGCGCTTGTCGAAACCTGCCATATGCACCTCTTTTATTGTTTGTCGGGCGGCTGGCTAGCCGAATGACTGGAGTGTCTCGCTCAAGAATATATTTGTTAAGTTGATTTTTAAGGTTGATTGATTGATAAAGCTCATTAAATGTCCGCCGTGGTCGGCGGACGGATGTTCAGCTTAGTCCGTCGAGTAACACAACCATGACCATCAAGCAGATACGCGCTTTTCTCGCCGTAGCCCAGAGCCTGAGCTTTGCCGTGGCCTGCGAGCGCCTGCATCTGTCGCAATCGGCGTTGAGCCTGACCATCAAGGCGCTGGAAGAAGGTTTGGGCGGGCGCCTGTTCAGCCGCAACACGCGCAACGTGGCGCTGACCCCGGAGGGCGAATCGCTGCTGCCGTTGGCCCGGCGCCTGATCGCCGACTGGGACAACGCCGAGGACGAAATGCGCCAGCGCTTCAGCCTGCAGCGCGGGCGGGTGACGCTGGCGGCGATGCCGTCGTTTGCCGGCAACCTGCTGCCGCCGATCCTCAAGACCTTCCGCGCGCGTTATCCGAACGTCAACGTCACGGTTAACGACGTGATCAACGAGCAAGTGCTGGAAATGGTTCGTGATCGTCAGGTTGAGCTTGGCGTGGCGTTCGAGCCGATGCAGAACACCTCGCTGACCTTCACGCCGCTTTACCGGGATCGCTTCGTCGCCGTCGTGCCGCAGGATTCGCCGCTGGCCACCCGTAGCGACATTGATTGGCAGACCTTGTTGCAGGAACCGTTCATCACCCTGCAACGACCATCCACGGTTCGGGTGATGCTGGAAGAACACTTGCAGGCCCGAGGGATGAAACTGCCGGTGGAATTTGAAAGCCATCAACTGGCGACGGTCGGGCGAATGGTGGCCAGCGGACTGGGCGTCAGTGCGGTGCCGGCGTTGTGTGCCGGGCAGATGCGCGAGTTGGGCGCGCATTGCCTGACCTTGCACGAGCCGGTGGTGGAGCGGGCGATTGGCGTGCTGACGGATCCGGGGAATGAATTGTCGGCGGCGGCGCAGGCGTTGTTCGACATCCTTAAGGCTGAGCATTGAGGCTTTGTGCCAGTAGCGGCAATAGCTGTTCGCACGACCCCTCAATCTTCAAATCCAGCAACTCATCCGCCCGCGTCTTCCCCAGATTGATCGCGATCAGCGGCTTGCCCCGATCCGCAATCACCCGGCACAGGCGAAACGCCGAATACGCCATCAACGACGATCCAACCACCAACATCCCGGCGGCATTTTCCGCCAGCGCCATGGCCCGTGCCGCCGTCGGTTGCGCCACGTTCTCACCGAAAAACACCACGTCCGGCTTCATCCGTTCGCCTGCGCAATGCGGGCAATGCGGCACCTGAAATCGTGCTTCGAAGGCCGGGTCGAGTAAGGTGTCGCCATCCGGTGCCTGTATGGCATCGACGCCGGCCAGATACGGGTTCTGCGTTTCCATCAATTGCTGGATCGAATCCCGCTCGCTGCGCTGGCCGCAATCCAGACACAGCACCCGGTGCAGGCTGCCGTGCAGTTCGACGACATCGTGACTGCCGGCCTGATCGTGCAGGGTGTCGACATTCTGGGTAATCAAACCGCCGATCCGCCCGTGGCTTTGCAGACTGGCCAACGCCTCATGGGCCGCGTTCGGCCGTGCCTGGCGCACGCGCGGCCAGCCGAGCATCGCCCGGGCCCAGTAGCGGCGACGCGATTCCGGGGCGGCGAGGAATTCCTGGTACATCATCGGCTGCCGGCCACGGCGTACGCCGTCGGTGTCGCGGTAGTCCGGAATGCCCGACGGCGTGCTGATGCCGGCGCCGGTCAGCACAATGAAGTCGCCGTCGGCCATGACCTGTTGCAGATAGTCGAGCGGGTCGGGGAGGGGACGGTCGAGCATGATCAGCGCTCCGCAGGCTGTAAGTGCCTTGCAGGTTAGCACCGACGGACGCCTCTTTTCAGAGGCGTCCGCTGCTCGATGGTTACTTGCGTGCCTCCAGGATCAGGTTGAACGGCGTCTGCGTCGCGCGCCGGAAGTGTTTGAAGCCGGCTTCGCTGAACACTTTGCGCAATCGCATCTCGCCGGCCTGCGCACCGAGCCCCAGTCCCACTTCCTGGGACAGCGAGTTTGGCGTGCAGATGAACGTCGACGCGGCATAGAACAAGCGCCCGACCGGCGTGATGTTTTCGTCCAGGGTGTCGTTGGCAAACGGCTCGACCAGCAGCACAGTGCCGTCGTCTTTCAGGGATTCAAAGGCATGTTTGGCAGCGCCGACCGGATCGCCCATGTCGTGCAGGCAGTCGAAATAGCAGATCAGGTCATAGTCATCGCCGGGATAGCTTTTCGCGGTGCCCTGGAAGAACCGCGCGCGACTGCTGACGCCGCCTTCTTCGGCCCGTTGGGTGGCGACGGTGATCGAAGGTGCGTGATAGTCGAAGCCGACGAACCGCGAGTTGGGATAGGCCTGAGCCATGATCACCGTGGACGCACCGTGACCGCAGCCGATGTCGGCGACCTTGGCGCCTTCCTCAAGTTTGGCCACCACGCCGTCCAGCGCCGGCAGCCACTCGGCGATCAAATGCCCCTTGTAACCTGGACGAAAGAACCGCTCGGTACCGGTGAACATGCACGGATGGTGATCGCCCCAGGGCAGGGCGCCGTTGCCGCGCATGGCTTTGACCAGTTTGTCCTTGTCATGGAAAAACGACGCCACCACGCCGAGGCCACCGGCCACGTACACCGGCGAATCTTCTTTGGCCAGGGCCAGCGCCTGTTCTTCCGGCAGACGAAATTTGCCGTCGTGGTGTTCCATGTAGCCGGACGCCGCGTGGGCGCTCAGCCATTCGCGCACCAGTCGCGGGTTGCAGGTGGTTTTTGCAGCGAGGGATTCGGGGCTGACCGGCTGGCTGTCGGCCATTGCCCGATACAGGCCGAGTTCTTCGCCGACAATGACATTGGCCAGCATCGCCGCGCCGCCCATGTCGTTGACCAGTTTGCCCATGAATTCGTTGAGTTTGGCCTCGTCCATTTCATGTGCTCCTTTGACAGGATCACAGTCCGGTGGCGTTGGGGGTCGAGGCATTCACCACCGGGCGGTGGTCGTGGAAACGGGCAGGGCGACACTGCTGTCCTGCGTCCCCCTCGACTGGGTACTGATTGAGTCTAGCCGCTGTTGGCGCCGGTGGGAGCGGGCTGTGTGGATTTCGGGGCTTGTATCGCGATGGTGCGCTCTCCCACTTTAGCGTGGGCTCCCGAATTATCCGCCGACGGTTCCTGTCCTATGCCAAACGATGCGACTCAGGGCGATCTCGCCAAGAGGCCAAGACAAACCGCCGGCCCATGTCCGCCTGGAGCAAATGATGGGCGAAAAAAAACCGCCTTGCGGGGCGGTTTTTTAGCAAGCCTCAGATTGCGGCTGAGGCTTAGTGCGTCTCACCGGAAGCACTGGCGTGGAAGGCATGTTATTGAGCTTTTCCTATCCTTGCAACGTAATTTTTTCCAACCCCGAGTGGGTGTATTGGAGATCCTGGACGGTGTTTTCAGTACCTGATGTAGGAGAGTAGTGCTGGCAGAAATAACGGTTTACAAAATGCGCGCTTCTTTCATTTAAGAATCACTGGGCTGAGACTTACCACCTGCGATTCTGGGTTAATATGCCCGCGCTCACACCCTGGTGCAGCGGTAGGGTTTGGCTGGTGGCCTAACGGTTTCACGCCCTCTGACACGGTTTTGCATCCGTGCCGGAATGATGATTCGGAGGGATTTCAACCGGCCGCCTCACCGGAAGTACTGGCGTGTTCTTCCGAAGGTACGCGTGATCCGGTAAGTGCGCTGGAGGTTTGGCCCCCAACCTTGGAGGCCAAAACGTATGAAGCTTTTGTTGCGTACGTTGAGCCTCGTATGGAGATTGTTGAAAGCGTTTCGCTTTTACGAGTTCCTGCGAGACCACTTTGACGACCTGAAGTAACTGTCGTTGATGTGGGGGGAAACCCGTGTCAGTTTCGGCTGATGCGGGTTTTTTTTGCTTCATTAATCTGTCAAAAATGATAATTCAATCAGCTGGTTCTCGTGCGAAGGTAGGGCATTTCGTCTGCATCTGTAGGTGCCTTCCGTAAGCTATGGACAAACAGGGTTGTATGTGCAGTTTTTGAGTTGGTTTAAACCGATGAACTCGCCGCTCACTAAGAAGGCAGCAAGTCTGTATCCCATTGTGTACAGGCCCGCCGCCGATACAAAACCCGCCACCTCCCGCGCATTGCCCACACAGCCGCGATACACCCGCCGGTTTTACTGAGGCTGTCAGTCGCCGCACCCGGCGGCTCCTCAGCAGAGATCTTGCCCATGCAGATTCCCCACCCCACCTTGCAGGCCAGCGTCGGGCTCGGCCTGCGTCGCGGCCTGATGAAAGACTTGCAAGCCGCTCGCACCGGCGATTTCGACTTTCTGGAAGTCGCCCCGGAAAACTGGATCGGCGTCGGCGGTGCCCATGGCGCCGCGTTGCGTGAGCTGGCCGAGCGGTATCCGTTGTCCTGCCACGGATTGTCGTTGTCGCTCGGTGGCTCGGCGCCGCTGGATGTCGGTTTCCTCCGGGAAGTGCGGACCTTTCTCGATCATCACAAAGTGCCGCTGTACAGCGAACACCTGAGCTATTGCAGCGATGACGGTCACCTCTATGACCTGCTGCCGTTGCCGTTCACCGAAGAGGCGGTGCACCACGTCGCCGCACGGATCCGCCAGGCACAGGACATTCTCGGCCGGCGGCTGGCGGTGGAAAACGTTTCCTACTACGCCGCGCCCCGGCAGGACATGGACGAAGTGACCTTCACCAACGCCGTGCTGTGCGAGGCCGATTGCGACCTGCTGCTGGACGTGAACAACGTCTACGTCAACTCGATCAACCAAGGTTTCGATCCGCAGACATTTCTGGCTGCCATCGAGCCGGGCCGGGTGGTCGGGATGCACGTGGCGGGGCACTTTGATGAGTCCGACACGCTGAAAATCGACACCCACGGCGCCTCGGTCAAACCGGTGGTCTGGTCGTTGCTGGCCGACGCTTATGGCCGATTCGGCGCGCAGCCGACCTTGCTGGAGCGGGATTTCAATTTCCCGGCGTTTTCTGAACTGGTGGCCGAACTGCAAACCATCCGCCGCCTGCAAGCCGAAGGAGGCTCGCGTGGATAATCTTCTGCTGCAACAACAGGCGTTGACCCGCTATTTGCGCGATCCAGACCATGAAGCGCCGCCCGCCGACATGAACGCGGCGCGGGTCAATGTCTATCGCGATCTGGTGTTCAACAACGTCTCGCAACTGCTGGGCGGTACGTTTCCGGTGCTGATCCGGATCATCGGCCAGGAACGCTGGCGCACGTTGATCCGCGGTTTCCTGCGGGACTACCGCGCCCAGACGCCGAAATTCGGCGAGATCGCCGAGGAGTTTGTCGGTTACCTTGCGTCGGAACCTGCGGTGTTTAGCGAGGGCGGGTGGCCGGCGTTTCTAGTCGAGCTGGCGCACTACGAATGGGTGGAAATGGTGTTGCAGCAGTCCGACGCCGAACCTTTGCCCGCGAGCGATCCGGCGCAGTTGCTGGAGAAGCCGTTGCAGGTTTCGGCACTGGCCTGGCCGTTGGCGTACACCTGGCCGGTGCAGATGCTGGGGCCGGATCATCAACCGGCCACGCCACCAGCCCAGCCGACGCTTTTGTTGGTACGGCGCACGACGGACTGGAGTGTGAAGTTTTCCGAGTTGAGCCCGCTGGCGTGGCGGTTGTTGCAGCGGATCGAGGAATTCCCGTTGCTGAGCGGTCGTGAGCAACTGCAAGGCTTGGGATTGGAGACGGGGTTGCCGGCAACGGTGTCATTCATGGACAGCGGTCTGGCGTTGTTGCAGCAACTGCATGAGGACGGAGTGATCGGCATCAACTGATCTCACCGACAACAAAAAGCCCTGTGAGAGCATTGGCTCTCACAGGGCTTTTTGTTGGTTCAGGCCTGTAGCGGCAATTTCAGCTCCGCACACAACCCGCCACCGTCGCGATTGCTCAGGGTCAGCGAACCGCCCAACGCCATCGCCAGTTGCTGGGCAATCGCCAGGCCCAGCCCGGTGCCGCCGGTGCTGCGGTTGCGCGAGTTTTCCACGCGGTAGAACGGCTCCATCACCTGGGCCAGTTCTTCTTCGGCGATGCCCGGGCCGCGATCCATGACCTTGATCGAAAGGCCGTTCTTGTCCCGTTGAATCAGCAACTCGGCAGCCCCGGCGAACTTCAGCGCGTTGTCGGTCAGGTTGACCAGCACCCGGCGCAACGCGTGGGGGCGGGTGTCGATGACCGCTTCACTCTTGCCACTCAACTGCACTTCCTTGCCCATGTCCTGATAGTCGAACACCAGACTGTCGAGGAACGAATCCAGGTTGGTGCGCCGGCTTTCTTCGGTCGAGCCGTGGATGCTGCGGGCATAGGCCACGCCCTCGCGCACCAGATGTTCCATTTCGCCGAGGTCGTTCCACAGTTTGTCTTTCTCGGCCGAATCGTCCATGAACTCTGCCCGCAGTTTCATGCGGGTGATCGGGGTTTGCAGGTCGTGGGAGATCGCTGCCAGCAGTTGCATGCGCTCCTTCAGGTACGCGGCGATGCGCGCCTGCATCGAGTTGAAGGCGCGGGCGGCGTAGGCCACTTCGTTCGGGCCTTTTTCGTCGAGGTTGATCGGGTGGGCGTTGGGGTCGAGGGTTTCCACCGCGTTGGCGAGGCGGGTGAGGGGGCGGATGGCGATGCGCACCGCCAGCCAGGTGCAGGCGAGCATCAGCGCCAGTTGCCCGAGCAACACCACCGGCAGCCATGGCGACAGCGGCACCATCGACGGACGCACATCGATGGTCACCGGGCTGCCGTCGCTCAGGCGCAGGTGGCCCTGAAAGTGTTTTTTCGGGCCGGGAATGTCGGTGAAAGTCAGCGGGTACGCTTCGCCGATCGCATCGGTGATCGAGGTCACCGCAATCGGCACTTCACCCGGACCGATCGGCGTACCCGGTTCGCCTTCGCTCAGCAGGTAACCGTAATTGTTGCGCGCCAGGCGCTTGAGCCACATCGGGCGCTCTTCGGCGGGCAGGCGGTCGAGGATGGCAATCGAGGTCGAGACGTCGGTTTCGAGGTTGCCGAGCATGGTGTTTTTCGCGCTTTCGTAGCGCTCGTAATATTGCGCACCGAACGACAGCGCCTGAGCGAGGATCAGGCCGATCAGGAAAATCAGCGACAACCGTGAGGCGAGGGTGCGCGGCCAGCGCAGGGCGACATTCATGCGGGGGCTCCGAGGACTTCGACCGGCAGCGAGAACACATAACCTTCGCTGCGCACGGTCTTGATATAGGCCGGTTCGCGGGCGTCATCCAGCAGGCGCTGGCGCAGACGGCTGACCAGCAGATCGATGGAACGGTCGAACAGATCGGCATCGCGGCCCTGGGTCAGGTTGAGCAATTGATCGCGGCTCAACACACGTTGCGGATGGTCGAGGAACACCCGCAGCAAACGGTATTCCGCGCCACTCAGCGCGACCATGGTGCCGTCCTTGTCCAGCAGATGCCGGGCCGACGTGTCGAGCTGCCAGCGACCGAACGCCAGCAGCCGGCCGCTTTCGGTGACCACCAGATTCGGCGGCAGCATCCGTGTGCGCCGCAGCACGGCGTTGATCCGCGCCAGCAATTCGCGGGCGGCGAACGGTTTGGTCAGGTAGTCGTCGGCGCCCATTTCCAGACCGAGGATGCGGTCGGTTTCATCGTTGCGCGCGGTGAGCATCAGGATCGGCGTGGCCCGGTGTTTGCCCGAGCGCAGTTCGCGGCACAGCAGCAGGCCATCGTCGCCGGGCATCATGATGTCGAGCACGATCAGGTCGACGGTGTTGGCTTCCAGAAAACTGCGCATCTGCCGGCCATCGGCAACTACCGTGGTGCGCAGGCCGTTCTTCTTCAGGTAATTGCCGACCAGTTCGCGAATCTCGCGGTCGTCGTCGACGATCAGGATGTGATCGACATGTTCCATGGGGCCAAACCTCAATCAAAGGGGATTGCCGGGCAGTCTATCGAGCCTGCGCGAGGCCGCCTGCCTGCCTTTGTATTGCAGTGTATCCAGCGCTGTGACGGATACACGCCGACGCAAAAAGCGGATTTTTACAGGGTTTTGTATCGCTGTGTATCCCGGGCGCGCGCGGATACGTAGCGATTTATACACGGCATTTGCCGACACATGCGCGATACCTCGCGAGCTTTAAATGAGCTCCATCGAGGCACACACAGAACGCCTCGGCCAAATCAACGTTTCAACCATTGAAGCCCCGAGGAAAACGCCATGAACACCAAGACCAAATCGATCGCTGCCGCCTGCCTGTTTGCCGCTTTGAACATCTGCACCCTGTCGGCCCGCGCCGAAGCCGATGTCACCCCGCAAACCTACTCCTACGGCAGTCACCTGGACATCCAGAAAGTGGTGTCGCTGAAGCAGGACAACTCGATGACCTGCGGCATCGTCGACGCCCGCCTGACCTACCTCGACTCGGCCGGCAAGACCCAGGTGCTCGACTACCGCAAATTCGCCGACGGCTGCAACGAAGACAACTGATTACCCACCTCTATAAAAGGAACATCGCCATGAACAACGTATCGCGCTATCTGACCGCTGTTGCCTTCTCCCTCGCCGGCGTCGCGGCCCACGCCAACGCCGCTGTCGAACAGAACAGCTGTGGCAGCAGCACCTGCTTCCAACTGGCCCCGGTGGCCAAACCGGGCAGCGACGGCCTGATCGCCGCCGACGGCGCCAGCCGCACACCGCAGGGGCAGATGATCGCCGCCGACGGTTCCAGCCGCACACCGCAGGGGCAGATGATCGCCGCCGACGGTTCCAGCCGCACACCGCAGGGGCA
>NZ_AKJQ01000044.1:0-23015 GCF_000282255.1 Pseudomonas sp. GM25
CGGCGCCTGCCACTTTGCTGATTGCCTTCTCGGTGATCCTGCTGCTGACGCTGGAATGGTTGCGTGGACGTAGCGAGAAACTGCGTACCGCTCAGGTCTGAACCCCACCCGATAACCTGTGGGAGCGAGCCTGCTCGCGATGACGGACTGACATGCACTAATGATGTCGACTGAACCTCCGCTATCGCGAGCAGGCTCGCTCCCACAAGGGTTAGTCATTCATGCGCTGAATGACAGACAACCCGAATTCCCCAGCTACGCTTGTGCTCAGCTCCCACATCTATAAGAGGCTGCGCACGATGAGTCTTTCCTCGTTCAAGATTGCTCACAAACTGATCACCGGCGCCGGGGCCATCGAGCAACTCGCGGCCGAACTCACCCGGCTGGACATCGACAACCCGCTGATCGTCACCGATGCCGCGCTGGTCAAGTCCGGCACGGTGGAGCTGGCGCTGGCGCAAATCGGTGAGCGCGAGTACGAAATCTTCGACCGGGTACTGCCGGATCCGGAAATCGCCATCGTCGAGGATTGCATGCGTGTCTACCGAGAGGGCGGGCATGACGGCTTGATCGGCCTCGGTGGCGGCAGTGCCATCGACATCGCCAAGAGTGTTGCCGCCTATGCCGGTTATCACGGCGCGCTGGAAGATCTGTTCGGCGTCGATCAGGTGCCGCGCAAAGGCCCGCCGCTGATCGCCATCCCGACCACGGCCGGCACCGGTTCTGAAGTGACCAACGTCGCCATCCTCTCGGACAAGGTCGCCCAACTGAAGAAAGGCATCGTCAGCGATTACCTGTTGCCGGACGTGGCGCTGGTCAGCCCGCAGATGACCCTGACCTGTCCGCGCAGTGTCACCGCCGCCAGTGGTGTCGATGCGCTGGTGCATGCCATCGAATCCTACCTGTCGCTGAATGCCTCGCCGATCACCGACTCGCTGGCCATCGGCGCAATCAAGCTGATCGCCCGGTCATTGCCCAAGGCCTACGCCAATCCCTCCAACCTGCAGGCCCGGGAAGACATGGCCACCGCCAGCCTGATGGCCGGCATGGCGTTCGGCAATGCCGGAGTCGGTGCCGTGCATGCGCTGGCGTATCCGCTGGGCGGACGTTTCAACATTGCCCACGGCGTCAGTAATGCGTTGCTGCTGCCGTATGTCATGACCTGGAACAAGATGGCCTGCGTCGAACGGATGCAGGATATTGCCGAAGCCATGGGGGTGAAGACCGCTCATCTGAGCCTCAATGAAGCGGCCGATAGCGCCGTCGCGGCGATGACCCAACTGTGCGCAGCGGTAGAAATCCCGCTGGGTCTGCGCAGTTTCGGCGTGCCCGAAGAGGCGATCCCGGCGATGGCCGTGGAGGCTGCGGGAATCGAGCGCCTGATGCGCAATAACCCGCGCAAGCTCAGCGCCGTCGACATCGAGAAGATCTACCGGGCGGCGTACTGAGAAACTGCCGGCCGCCGGTCATGGCACAACCCAATCATCGCGGTCACGGTGCGCGCGCGGAAACTTGAGGTATACAATGCGCGCCATCGTGATTTAGCTCAGAAAAGGTGCGTCATGCAGCCCTTCGTTATTGCTCCGTCGATTCTCTCCGCCGACTTCGCCCGCCTGGGCGAGGAAGTGGACAACGTTCTGGCCGCCGGTGCCGACTTCGTCCACTTCGATGTCATGGACAACCACTATGTGCCGAACCTGACCATCGGCCCGATGGTCTGCGCCGCGCTGCGCAAGTACGGCGTGACCGCGCCGATCGACGCGCACCTGATGGTCAGCCCGGTGGATCGCATCGTCGGCGACTTCATCGAGGCCGGCGCCACCTACATCACCTTCCACCCGGAAGCTACGCTGCACGTCGATCGGTCCCTGCAACTGATCCGTGAAGGCGGCTGCAAATCCGGCCTGGTGTTCAACCCGGCGACCCCGCTGGACGTGCTCAAGTACGTGATCGACAAGGTCGACATGGTCTTGCTGATGAGCGTCAACCCGGGCTTCGGCGGGCAGAAGTTCATCCCCGGCACCCTCGACAAGCTGCGCGAAGCGCGGGCGATCATCGATGCTTCGGGCCGTGACATCCGCCTGGAAATCGACGGCGGCGTCAACGTCAACAACATCCGCGAAATCGCTGCTGCCGGCGCCGACACCTTCGTGGCCGGCTCGGCGATCTTCAATGCGCCGAACTATCAGGAAGTCATCGACAAGATGCGTTCCGAACTGGCGCTGGCTCGCCCATGAGCGGTTTTGAGCAGTTGTTCCCGGGGCAACTGCCGCGGTTGGTGATGTTCGATCTGGATGGCACGCTGATCGATTCGGTACCCGACCTGGCGGCGGCAGTGGATAACATGCTGCTCTCCCTCGGGCGCAAGCCTGCCGGTATCGAGTCGGTGCGCGAGTGGGTCGGCAACGGTGCGCCGGTGCTGGTGCGCCGCGCGTTGGCCGGCGGCATCGATCATTCCTCCGTGGATGACGTCGAAGCCGAGCATGCGCTGGAGGTTTTCATGGAAGCCTATGGCGCCAGCCATGAGCTGACCGTGGTCTATCCCGGCGTGCGCGACACCCTGAAATGGCTGCACAAACAGGGCGTGGCCATGGCGCTGATCACCAACAAGCCGGAGCGTTTCGTCGCGCCGCTGCTGGATCAGATGAAGATCGGCCGCTACTTCAAGTGGATCATCGGCGGCGACACCCTGCCGCAAAAGAAGCCTGATCCGGCGGCGCTGTTCTTCGTCATGAAGATGTCCGGCATTCCGGCCTCGCAATCGCTGTTCGTCGGTGATTCGCGCAGCGACGTGCTGGCGGCGAAAGCGGCGGGGGTCAAATGCGTTGGGCTGAGTTATGGCTACAACCATGGCCGGCCGATTGCCGAGGAATCCCCGGCGCTGGTGATCGACGATCTGCGCAAGCTAATTCCCGGTTGCCTGGATACGGCCGCTGAGATAACGTTGCCCGACGCTTCTCAATCCCCTTCTGGAAACGCCATCGTGGTGGTCACCCGCAAACTCTGGATGAAAGTCATCAAGGCCCTGGCCCGCTGGCGTTGGCGCGCCTGACTTGTTCCTGGCCGGCCTGCCGGCGCGTTTGCACACCTGACTGATTTGCACCTCACACCACGAGGCACCCTATGATCCGCGAAGAATTCCTGCGTCTGGCCGCTGACGGCTACAACCGCATCCCGCTGGCCTGCGAAACCCTGGCCGACTTCGACACCCCGCTGTCGATCTACCTGAAACTGGCCGACCAGCCCAACTCCTACCTGCTCGAATCGGTGCAGGGCGGCGAGAAATGGGGCCGTTACTCGATCATCGGCCTGCCGTGCCGCACCGTGCTGCGGGTTCACGATCATCACGTCAGCATCACCGTCGATGGCGTCGAGACCGAAAGCCACGACGTTGAAGACCCGCTGGCCTTCGTCGAAACCTTCAAGGCCCGCTACAACGTGCCGACCATTGCCGGTCTGCCGCGCTTCAACGGCGGCCTGGTCGGCTACTTCGGTTACGACTGTGTGCGTTATGTAGAGAAGCGCCTCGGCAAATGCCCGAACCCGGATCCGCTGGGCGTGCCGGACATTCTGCTGATGGTCTCCGATGCGGTGGTGGTGTTCGACAACCTCGCCGGCAAGATGCACGCGATCGTGCTGGCCGACCCGGCGCAGGCCGATGCCTACGAGCAGGGCCAGGCGCAATTGCAGCAACTGCTGGAAAAACTGCGTCAGCCGATCACCCCGCGCCGTGGCCTGGATTTCAGCAAGCAGCAGGCGGCCGAGCCGGTGTTCCGCTCCAGTTTCACCCAGGACGACTACGAAAAAGCCGTCGACACCATCAAGGAATACATCCTCGCCGGTGACTGCATGCAGGTCGTGCCGTCCCAGCGCATGTCGATCGACTTCAAGGCGGCGCCGATCGATCTGTACCGCGCACTGCGTTGCTTCAACCCGACGCCGTACATGTACTTCTTCAACTTCGGCGATTTCCACGTCGTCGGCAGTTCGCCGGAAGTGCTGGTGCGGGTCGAAGACAACCTGATCACCGTACGCCCGATTGCCGGCACCCGTCCTCGCGGCGCCACCGAAGAGGCGGACGTGGCGCTGGAAGAAGACCTGCTGTCCGACGACAAGGAAATCGCCGAGCACCTGATGCTGATCGACCTCGGTCGCAACGACACCGGGCGCGTTTCGGAAATCGGTTCAGTGAAACTTACCGAGAAGATGGTCATCGAGCGTTATTCCAACGTGATGCACATCGTGTCCAACGTCACCGGTCAGTTGAAAGCCGGGCTGACGGCGATGGACGCGCTGCGGGCGATCCTGCCGGCGGGCACCTTGTCCGGCGCGCCGAAGATCCGCGCGATGGAAATCATCGACGAGCTGGAGCCGGTCAAGCGTGGCGTGTATGGCGGCGCGGTCGGCTACTTCGCCTGGAATGGCAACATGGACACCGCGATTGCGATCCGCACCGCCGTGATCAAGAACGGCGAGCTGCACGTGCAGGCCGGTGGCGGCATCGTCGCCGACTCGGTGCCGGCGCTGGAGTGGGAAGAAACCATCAACAAGCGTCGGGCGATGTTCCGCGCTGTTGCATTGGCCGAGCAAACTCCGGACTGAGTGATTGATGACTCAGCCATAAAAAAAACGCGGCGCCTGTGAGGGCGCCGCGTTTTTTATGGCCTGCGAATCAGAAGTCGAGCGCTACGCCGACGTTGATCCCTTGCTGGGTAAAGTCGTCATCCTTGCGGATGTCGTAGCTGGCGCGCAATGCCAGATCCTTGGTGAGGTTGTGGCTCACGCCCAGGTTCAGGCGGTTCAGGTTGGTTTGAGGGGCATAGCCGGCCAGGGTGTAGCGGTTGTTCGGCAGGCTGTTGAGGTTCATCGTCACATTCTGGGTGTCGTCGTTGTACTCGCGCTCATGGGCCAGTTCGCCGAACACCTGGGTCTGCGAGGTGATCTGGTACTTGCCCTGGATCCCGAGACCGAGACGGCGGGAGATGCGCGACTGGTCATCGAACGTCAGTGCGGTGGAGTCGGCGCCATTTTCCGAGTAACCATCGACTTCAACCTTGGCGAAATCCGCACTGACGAATGGAGACAGGTGCCATGGGCTGCTCGCTTCTGGCGCAATGTCGTAACCCACGCGTCCGCTGAAGGCCAGAACATAGCCGTCGGTGTCGCCTTTTTCGCCGCGTTCGTTGACCCCCAGCTGGAATTTGCGTTTGAGGCTGTCGTAATCCAGATGCCCGGCGGTCACGGCGGCGTCACCCCACCAGCGGTTCTGCTGGTACTGGGCGAATGCGGTGCCCAGATAAGTGTTCAGCTTGTAGTCCGAGTCGTTGTCGCCGGCTTCGAGCTTCTGATTGTAGAAACCGGCCGCCACGCCCACGCGCCAGGCGTCGTTGAGACGGTAGCTGCCGCCGATGTTCAGGTTGTAACCGTTGCCGTCGGCGCTGGCGCCGCTGCGTTGGCTGTCGAAATCCTGATGCTGGCCGCCACCGGCGACAATTGCCCGCCATTGGCCAACGGCCTGCCAGTTTTCCCAATCCGCCAGCCACTGATTGCGCAGTTCATCCTGATGCGAGCGCAGGGTGCCTTGAGCCATTTGCGGCAACAGGGTCGCTTCCCATGGTGCGGCCAGCAACGAGTAGGCGTAATCGGCAATCAGGCGCTGCCCGGCTTCGGTCGGGTGAACGGCGTCGTTGTAGATCAGCTTGGTCGGATCCGGGGTGGCGCTGTTGATCCCGTACCGCGCGTTCTCCGTGCAACTGTTGCCGCTGAAGCAGGTACCGACCAGATTCTGGTCAGTGGCCAGGCCGAACTGCGCCGGATTGGCGAATGCCTCTTTGAGCAGAACCGGGACGTTCAGCGGGATGACGTTGGCATTGACGCTCTGCAACTGGCTGACCAGCTCGGTGTTGAACTGGGCGCTGAGTTGCGAGGTGAAGGCTTGTAGCGGCGAGCCGTTGATGGCCGGGGTCAGGCCGATGTCCGGCAACAGCCAGACCATGATGTAGCGGGCGCCGGCGCCTTGCAGCGTGCGTACGCTGTCGACCAGTCGATCGGCGGCGGCATTCGCCTGAGGAAGACTGGTGACGCGGCCCTGGAGAAAATCGTTGCCACCCCCGGTCAGGTAATACAGGGCATTCGGGTCGGCGCGGAAACCGTTCGACGGCAGATAACCGGCGCGGGTGCGTTCGCCAGTGGCGGACTGGCTGGTGATCGAGTCGAGAATCTGGTCGGTGCGGTAACCGCCGACGGCCCAGTTGTTGCCATCCGGCAAGCCTTGGTCGGGGCGTACGGTAGAAGACGAGGAGGCGGTCTGGTCCGGGGTGAAGCCGAGACGGCCGCCGAGCAATTGGGTGGCGTTGAGGGAGTAGAACTCACCGCTGCCGTCCTGATAGTTCGGGCCCGTGCGGTTGGTGAAGCGTTCGCCCGACCCGGCGGGACCGCCGCTGTCGGTGAAGGTCCCCGCGTCGCTGAGGCTGTCGCCGAAGACCACGAAATTCGAATAGGGATTGGGTGCGGCGTTCGCCTGGGCGCAGGCCATCGCGAGCAGGCATCCGGCGAGCGGTACAAACAACGTCTGTTTGATCATGAGCAAGTCCGTTTATTTATTGTTGTAGTGAACGAAACGACAGTACCAAAAACTTCCGGCGTTTTGCCATCGGTCGTCAACCCTCCCATTGTTTTATCCCCCACGGCCCCGGCCATATTGCACGCTCCGCCCAGCTAAGTTACTGTGCCGAAACGTATGAACGAGACCTTCCCCGTGTTGATCACCAGCAAACTTCTGGATCAAGTCATCAAGGCACACGCCCGCTGGCGTTGGCGCGCCTGAATCTTTTCTGCCGGCCCCGCCGGATCTGTATCGCTTTGCCTTCCTTGCCCGTTTGAAATGCCGCTGTGCCGATGCGACCTGCGCGTCCGCCAGTGTGCAGCGCCCTGGCAAGTCATCCGAAGGCTGTCTTCAAGTCAGAATTCAAGAGGTTCGAAACGCCATGTTGCTGATGATCGACAACTACGACTCCTTTACTTACAACGTTGTGCAATACCTCGGCGAGCTGGGTGCCGAGGTCAAAGTGGTGCGCAACGACGAACTGACCATCGCCGAAATCGAAGCGCTCAACCCTGAGCGGATCGTCGTATCCCCGGGCCCGTGCACTCCGACCGAAGCCGGCATTTCCATCGAAGCCATCAAGCATTTCGCCGGCAAACTGCCGATCCTCGGTGTCTGCCTAGGTCACCAGTCCATCGGCCAGGCTTTTGGCGGCGACGTTGTCCGCGCCCGCCAGGTGATGCACGGTAAGACTAGCCCGGTATTTCACGAGGACAAGGGCGTGTTTGCCGGTCTGAACCGTCCGCTGACCGTCACCCGCTATCATTCCCTGATCGTCAAACACGAAACGTTGCCCGATTGCCTGGAGCTGACCGCGTGGACCCAGCACGATGACGGTTCGGTCGACGAAATCATGGGCCTGCGTCACAAGACCCTGAACATCGAGGGCGTACAGTTCCACCCGGAATCGATCCTCACCGAGCAGGGCCACGAACTGTTCGCCAACTTCCTCAAACAAACCGGCGGCACGCGCTAAGGACTTTCCATGAATATCAAGACAGCCCTGAGCCGTATCGTCGATCACCTCGACCTCAGCACCGATGAAATGCGCGACGTGATGCGCGAAATCATGACTGGCCAATGCACGGACGCGCAGATTGGCGCGTTCATGATGGCGATGCGCATGAAGAGCGAAAGCATCGACGAGATCGTCGGTGCCGTGTCGGTGATGCGCGAGCTGGCGGACAAGGTCGAACTCCAGACCCTCGACCGCGTGGTCGATGTGGTCGGTACCGGCGGTGACGGGGCAAACATTTTCAACGTGTCGACCGCTTCTTCCTTTGTGGTCGCCGCGGCTGGCTGCACCGTGGCCAAGCACGGTAACCGCGCGGTGTCGGGCAAGAGCGGCAGCGCCGATCTGCTGGAAGCCGCCGGCATCTACCTCAACCTGACCCCGGTTCAGGTGGCGCGCTGCATCGACAACGTCGGCATCGGTTTCATGTTTGCCCAGACCCACCACAAAGCCATGAAGTACGCCGCCGGCCCGCGTCGCGATCTCGGCCTGCGCACGCTGTTCAACATGCTCGGCCCGCTTACGAATCCGGCCGGTGTGAAACATCAGGTCGTGGGCGTGTTCACCCCGGCGCTGTGCCGGCCGTTGGCTGAAGTCTTGCAGCGTCTGGGCAGCAAGCACGTGCTGGTTGTGCATTCGAAAGACGGTCTGGACGAATTCAGTCTGGCGGCGCCGACCTTTGTCGCCGAGCTGAAAGACGATCAGATCACCGAATATTGGGTCGAGCCGGAAGATCTGGGCATGAAGAGCCAGAGCCTGCACGGCCTGTCGGTCGAAGGCCCGGAAGCGTCGCTGGCGCTGATCCGCGATGCACTGGGCAAGCGCAAGACCGAGAACGGTCAGAAGGCTGCCGAAATGATCGTGCTCAATGCCGGTGCGGCGCTGTACGCCGCCGATCTGGCGACAAGTCTGAAAGAGGGCGTGGCACTGGCCCACGACGCTCTGCACACCGGTCTTGCTCGGGAAAAACTCGAGGAGTTGGGTGCCTTTACCGCGGTATTCAAAGTGGAGAATGAGGGATGAGTGTACCGACGGTTCTGGAAAACATTCTGGCCCGCAAGGTTCAGGAAGTCGCCGAGCGTAGCGCCCGTGTGAGCCTGAGCGAGCTGGAAAGTCTGGCCAAGGCGGCCGATGCACCCCGTGGTTTTGCCCAGGCATTGCTGGCGCAGGCCAAGAAGAAACAACCGGCAGTGATCGCCGAAATCAAGAAGGCGTCGCCGAGCAAGGGCGTGATCCGCGAGAACTTCGTTCCCGCCGACATCGCCAAAAGCTACGAGAAGGGCGGGGCGACCTGCCTGTCGGTGCTGACCGATATCGACTACTTCCAGGGCGCCGATGCCTACCTGCAACAGGCCCGCGCGGCGTGCTCGCTGCCGGTGATCCGCAAGGACTTCATGATCGATCCGTACCAGATCGTCGAAGCCCGTGCCCTGGGCGCCGATTGCGTACTGTTGATCGTCTCCGCGCTGGATGACGTGAAAATGGCCGAACTGGCGTCGGTCGCCAAAGACGTCGGTCTCGATGTGCTGGTGGAAGTGCACGACGGCGATGAGCTGGAGCGCGCGCTGAAAACCCTCGACACGCCGCTGGTCGGGGTCAACAACCGCAACCTGCACACCTTTGACGTCAGCCTGGAAACCACCCTCGACCTGCTGCCGCGCATTCCGCGCGATCGTCTGGTCATCACCGAGAGCGGCATCCTCAACCGTGCCGATGTCGAACTGATGGAAATCAGCGACGTTTACGCGTTCCTGGTCGGCGAAGCATTCATGCGCGCCGAAAGCCCGGGCATCGAACTGCAGCGTCTGTTCTTCCCTGAGCGCGGCGTTCCGGTGAGCGGTTCGACTCTCGACTGAGTTCCGGTAGACCGAGTCGAATCCAATCGCGAGCAGGCTCGCTCCCACAGGGAAACTCATTCCAATGTGGGAGCGAGCCTGCTCGCGATGACGGCATTGAAAGCTCTACAGATTTAACTGTCTGGTGGATACCTTGATGACTCCAACTTCCCTGACCATCGAAGCCGGCCTGCAAGCCGAACAGGATCTGCTGGCCTCGGTCTGCGCTGGTGATGCCGAATTCGGCTTGCTTTTCTGGCAGCCCAGCGATCGCGCTTTGGTCATGCCGCGCCGTTTGAATCGCTTGCCCGGTTTCGATCACGCCTGCGAAGTCTCCGCTGCTGCCGGCTGGCCGGTGTTGCTGCGGGAAACCGGCGGCGAACCGGTTCCGCAATCGGCGTCGACCATCAACATTGCGCTTGTCTACGCGCCGCCTCGCAGCGAAGGCGATCTGAACCGCATCGAAACCGGTTACCGGCGGCTGTGCGATCCGATCTGTGAGTTGCTGGATGAGTTGGGTGGCGCTTCGTCGTTGGGTGAAATCGACGGTGCGTTCTGCGACGGTCGCTTCAACGTCAATCTCGACGGTCGCAAGATGGTCGGCACCGCTCAGCGCTGGCGCCAGAGTCAGGGTGGTCAGCGTCCGGTGGGGTTGGTGCACGGGGCGATGCTGGTGGATGACGAACGTGAGTCGATGGTTGCGGCGGTCAACCGCTTCAACGAAGCATGTGGTCTGGAGCAACGGGTACGTGCCGCCAGCCACATCGCTCTGCATGAGAAATTCCCGGCGCCCCATGCACTGGCGCGTCTCGATGAACTCTTTCGTTTGATGCTGGCGCAGATCTACGCCGGCTGAGCTTTGGAACTCAGCGAGTGCCGAAGACCACCATGGTCTTGCCTTTCACATCCACCAGGTTGCGTTCCTCAAGATCCTTGAGCACGCGACCGACCATCTCTCGCGAACAACCGACAATCCGGCCGATTTCCTGACGGGTCACCTTGATCTGCATGCCGTCCGGGTGAGTCATCGCATCCGGCTGTTTGCACAGTTCCAGCAGGCAGCGAGCGACACGACCGGTGACGTCGAAGAACGCCAGGTCGCCGACCTTGCGTGTGGTGTTGCGCAGACGTTGTGCGATTTGTCCGCTGAGGACGTAAAGAATGTCTGGATCCTGTTGCGACAGTTCGCGGAACTTGGTGTAGCTGATTTCCGCCACTTCGCATTCAACCTTGGCCCGCACCCAGGCGCTGCGCTGCTGTTCCTGGCCGGCTTCTTCGAAAAGACCCAACTCGCCGAAGAAGTCCCCGGCATTCAGGTAGGCGATGATCATCTCGCGGCCGTCGTCGTCCTCGATCAGGATCGTGACCGAACCGCGGATGATGAAGTACAGCGTGTCGGAACGATCCCCGGCGCAGATGATGTTGCTCTTGGCCGCGTGACGCCGGCGCTGGCAATGCATCAGCAGCTTGTCGAGGTTCTTGATTTTGGGTGTGGGGGTAATACCAACCATGGTTGTATCCCGAAAAGACTGCACGGTTATATTTGGTTTTTATATGAGGCGCTGAGGCGGTCGCTACACAGTCTGGCGAAGGCGCCAGTGAATTGGCGCCAGCTTACCAGACACTTCGTCGAAATTTCGAGAAATCACCTACGTTAAAGGTGCATTCGTCCCAGGAACGTGCTCGCTGTCCGGGCGGGGCCCTGTGCTAAGCTGGCGACCCTTTTTTCTACAGTGGAGTCTTGGCGATGAAGGCACGCATCCAATGGGCTGGCGAAGCCATGTTCCTCGGCGAATCCGGCAGCGGTCATGTCGTGGTCATGGACGGTCCGCCGGACGCCGGTGGTCGTAACCTGGGTGTCCGCCCGATGGAAATGCTCCTGCTGGGTGTCGGCGGTTGCAGCAATTTCGACGTGGTCAGCATTTTGAAGAAGTCCCGTCAGGCCGTTGAAAGCTGCGAAGCCTTTCTGGAAGCCGAGCGCGCGACCGAAGATCCGAAAGTGTTCACCAAGATCCACATGCACTTCGTGGTCAAGGGCCGGGGCCTGAAAGAAGCCCAGGTCAAACGCGCCATCGAACTGTCTGCCGAGAAGTATTGCTCGGCCTCGATCATGCTCGGCGCGGCCGGCGTGGCGATCACCCACGACTACGAAATCGTTGAACTCGGCTGAGCCGACATTCAACTATCATAAAAGCAGTGCAGACTCTGGCGATCCCCCGCTGACGTCTGCATAATGCGCCACTTTTTTCAGGGCCGTGATCAGTCAACCGACGGGTCATCCGCCTGAACAGATAACCAAAATCGCCATCGCGAAGAGGTGTTAACCGTCCTACGCAGGTGCGTTGTTCGCACTTGACGGGCATGCTTGATCACGCGGCCGTGCCGCATACATAGAGAGTTTTTAACGGTGAAAAGCAAACTCAAGCTCCACGGGTTCAATAACCTGACAAAGACCTTGAGCTTCAACATCTATGACATCTGCTACGCGGAAACCCCGCAAGACCAGCAGGCTTACGTCGAGTACATCAATCAAGAGTACAACGCCGAACGCCTGACGCAGATCCTCACGGAAGTTGTCGAAATCATTGGTGCCAACATTCTGAACATTGCGAGTCAGAACTATGAGCCTCAGGGTGCCAGCGTCACGATTCTGATCTCGGAAGAGCCGGTGACCCCGACCGAAAGCCAGATCGAAGAGTCCCCGGGCCCGTTGCCCGAAATCATCCTGGCCCACCTCGACAAGAGCCACATCACGGTGCACACCTACCCGGAAATCCATCCGGACGCCGGTATCGCGACCTTCCGTGTGGACATCGACGTGTCGACCTGTGGTGTCATTTCACCGCTCAAAGCGCTCAATTTCCTCATTCACCAGTTCGATTCGGACATCGTGACCGTGGATTACCGTGTGCGCGGCTTCACCCGTGACGTTGAAGGCAACAAGCACTTCATCGACCACGAGATCAACTCGATCCAGAACTACCTTTCCGAAGACACCCGTGACGCGTACCAGATGACCGACGTGAACGTGTACCAGGAAAACCTGTTCCACACCAAAATGCTGCTGAAGAACTTCGAACTGGACAACTACCTGTTCGGCGATGCCACCAGCAACCTGTCTTCCGAGCAACGCGCTCAGGTGACCGAGCGTGTGAAACACGAAATGCTGGAAATCTTCTACGCGCGCAATATGCCGAGCTAAGAAATCCGGGCACAAAAAAAGGCGACTGCTTTGCGGCAGTCGCCTTTTTTGTGGGCGTTTTTCAGATCCGGTAAGTGCTCTTGGTCATCACTTTGGCCAACAGGCTCATGCCGAACTTCACCGGCGCCGGGAAGCGGAAGCCGCCGGCCTCCAGTGCGCTTTCCGCGTGATGTTCTTCATCTATGCGCATCTGCTCCAGAATCGCCCGGGATTTTTCGTCCTCGGCCGGCAGTTGCTCCAGATGCTCGTTCAGATGCTTGCACACCTGATGTTCGGTCGCCGCGACAAATCCGAGGCTGACCTTGTCGCTGATCAGCCCGGCGACAGCGCCGATGCCGAACGACATTCCGTAGAACAGTGGGTTGAGCACACTGGTGTGGCTGCCCAGCTGGTGAATGCGCTGTTCGCACCAGACCAGATGATCGATCTCTTCTTCGGCCGCATGCTCCATGGCCTCGCGCACCTGTGGCAGCTTGGCGGTCAGCGCCTGGCCCTGATACAGCGCCTGGGCGCAGACTTCACCGGTGTGGTTGATGCGCATCAGGCCGGCGACGTGGCGGGTGTCTTCATCGCTCATCTGCACATCGGGCTGCACGATTGCCGGCGACGGACGGTACGGCTGGCCGCTGAAGGGCAGCAAGGTACGCATCGCGGCATCGGCTTGCAGCAGAAGACGATCAATGGGCGAGTAGTGACGTTGGGTAGTCATGCTGACCTCCGGGAAGAATCTCGGCGGCCAGTTTAACCGAATCGGCCGGGGAAGGTTTGCGCTGGGTCATGTGGGAGCAGGGCGCTCCCACCGATCTTTGGGTTCAATCAGCCCGGCGGCCAGTTCATCTGGCGTTGACCGAGTACGTGCATGTGAATGTGGTAGACCGTCTGCCCACCCATTTCATTGCAGTTCATCACCACCCGGAAGCCTTCCTCGCAACCCAGCTCCAGCGCCAGACGCTGGGCGGTGAACAGGATATGCCCGGCCAGTGCCTTGTCGTCTTCGGTCAGGTCGTTGAGGGTGCGCACCGGTTTCTTCGGGATCACCAGGAAATGCACCGGTGCCTGTGGGGCGATGTCGTGGAACGCCAGAACCTGGTCGTCCTCGTAGATGATCTTCGCCGGGATTTCCCGGTTGATGATCTTGGTGAACAGAGTATCCACAGCTGTTTTCTCCGTTGTGTGAGCTGGCCTGAGTGTACCCACGAGGGTACACCGCGCCCAGCCATTTGCCTGCCGGCCCTTCAGCGAGGGCAGTAAGCCTTGTTGACCATGCCGACAATCGTGCGATTGAGCCAGCGCGAACCGAGTCGAGGCAGAAAGGCGAACCAGCGGTTTCGGCGTCCGGGAATGATGATCGCGCGGTTTTTCTCCAGGGCGCGCACGGTATACAGCGCGACCTCCTCGGGGCTCATCAGCAGTTTGCTGGCATTGAGTTTGTCGTTGTTCAGTTGCGCGGTGCGAAAGAACGCGGTGCGGGTCGGGCCGGGGCAGAGTACCGACACCTTGACCGCACACTTCTTCAGTTCCACCCGCAGCGCTTCCGAGAAATGCAGTACATACGCCTTGCTGGCGTAGTAGGTGCTCATCCAGGGCCCGGGGTTGAAGGCCGCCACCGACGCGACATTGAGAATCTGCCCGCCGCCCTGCAACGCCATGCTGTTGCCGATGGCATGGCAGAGGCGGGTGAGGGCGAGGATGTTCACTTCGATCAGATCCTGTTCGGTCATCCAGTCTTGGGCCAGGAACGGGCCGCAAGTACCGATGCCGGCGCAATTGACCAACAGATCGATCTGCCGATCGCCTTCTTCAAGCTCCAGCAGAAAACCGGACAGGCGCAGCGGCTCACCGAGGTCACAGGCGCGGAACAGCACCTCCACGCCGAAGCGCTGGGTCAGTTCAATCGCAATGCTTTCCAGCTGATCACGCTGGCGAGCCACCAGAATCAGGCTGCGGCCACGGCGCGCCAGGGCTTCGGCCATGGCCAGGCCGATGCCGCTGGAGGCGCCGGTGATCAGAGCGTAACGGGTCATGCAAATCTCCATCGCAACAGCGCCGCGCCGTGGACGCAGGTGTCACGGCGGGGAGCGTTGTTCATTCTTTCGCAGAGTCTACAGGGGCGAGGGCGGCTTCGGCTGCATCGTCTGCCGAATTCGCGGCGGGCTCGACTTCCACATCGATTTCATCGGTGGTCACCGAACCGCTCTCGTAGCTGCTTTCAAGACTGCTTTCGTATTCCTGCTGGATGGCGGTAATCCCGCCCAGCATGCCACCCATGAAAAACAGCCCGATAAACACGATCCACAGCGAACACAGCACTTTGACTGCCGTGCTGTTCGGCGGAGGTGGTGGGCCATAGCGGTTGGCGCCGGTATTGCCCGGCACGATCATGATCACCAGCGGGAAGAAACTGCCCACGAACGGCACCAGCGTCAGCAGCCAGAGCCACCCGGACCAGCCGATATCGTGCAGGCGCTGAATGCTGAACAGGATCCCGACGATCGCGAAGGCCAGAAACAGGAAGAAAGCGAGGAGACCGCCGATGATCAGGCCGGTCGTCGAGTCGGCACTCACCAGGCCCAGACCGATCAACGCGAACACGCTGACGATTGGCAGGGCGACCAGGCTCAACACCATCGACCATGCCAGGTAGCGCAAGCGGCCGATCCGGCCTTCAACGCTGAGCGGCTTGAGAGGCGCGAATGCCGGCAGGTTTTCACCGACGGTGGCGCGAGGGGGCGCATAAGGCGAGTCAGGCTCCGCGACGGCGGCGCTTTGCTCGTGAACATCCGACAGGTTCAGCTCGATGGGCGTTTCGGTTTCGATCCGGGCATCGATCCCGGTCTTGCCCAGCGCTTGCAGATAAGCCTGCGCATCGCTGTGGGACAGATCACGCTTGAGCGCGACGGTGCGGCCATTGAACAGGCGCTCGATGGCGGCGACATCGCTTTTGAACAGATCGGCCAGGTTGAGCTTGGCCGTGGTGATATCGACGCCAGGCTGGAGCGCGCCGTCGAAAACGATCTTGTAACGGGGTTCGCTCATGGCCGAGGCATCCTTGTCGCGAAATAAATTGAGTCTAAGGCCAGTCAGACAGCGACTGGCCGGGTTTCATTCAACGTGGCCAGCGTTTCGGCAGTTGCGCTGCGTGCTCCAGGGCCTGGCGGTATTCGGCGTCGAGACGCGCCACCAGTTGATCCACGCTTGGCAGATCGTCGATCTGCCCCACGCCCTGACCCGCAGACCACACGGTTTTCCAGGCCTTGGCTTCGTCGTTGATCGGCTTGAGCTTGTCGCCGAAATTCACTTCACCCTTGCCTTGCAGGGCTGCCATGTCGAAACCGGCGGCCTCCAGGCTTTGACGCATGAAACTGGCCGGTACACCGGACACGGCAGGAGTATGAATGATGTCGGCGGCTTTGGCAGTCAGCAGCATCTCCTTATAGGCGTCAGGCGCATGACTTTCAGTGGTGCCGATAAATCGCGTACCGAAGTAGGCGAGATCCGCGCCGAGCAGTTGTGCGGCGAGAATCTCATGCCCATGGTTCAAACATCCTGCAAGCAACAGGGTCTTGTCGAAGAACTCGCGGATCTCGGCGATCAGCGAAAACGGGCTCCAAGTCCCGGCGTGCCCACCGGCACCGGCTGCGACGGCGATCAAACCATCAACACCGGCCTCGGCGGCTTTCTCGGCATGGCGACGGGTCGTCACGTCGTGGAAGACCAGGCCGCCGTAACTGTGCACGGCGTCTACTACTTCCTTCACCGCTCCGAGGCTGGTGATGACGATGGGCACCTTGTGCTCGACGCAGATGTTCAGATCCGCCTCCAGACGCGGATTGCTCTTGTGAACAATCAGGTTGACCGCGTACGGCGCCGGGTTCTCCAATGTCGCCAGCCCCGCTTCGATCTGCTCCAGCCAGGCCTTGAACCCGCTGCTTTCGCGTTGGTTCAGCGCCGGGAAGCTGCCAACTACGCCGTTACGGCAGCACGCCAGCACCAGTTCAGGATTGGAGATCAGAAACATCGGCGCCGCCACTACGGGCAGGCGCAGACGTTGTTCGAGCAGAGCGGGCAGCGACATAGGAAGTACCCCGGAAAGTTGTATTTGTTGAAGTTAGAACGGCTTGACCACGACCAGAATTACGATAGCCAGCAATATCAGAACCGGCACTTCATTGAACCAGCGATAAAAGACATGGCTGCGGGTGTTCTCGCCACGGGCGAAACGTTTTACCTGCGCGCCGCACATGTGGTGGTAACCGATCAACAGCACGACCAGGGTCAGTTTCGCGTGGATCCAGCCACCGCTGCTGAAGATGCTCGGGTTGAGATAGATCAGCCAGCCGCCGAAGATCAGCGCGGCGATCATCGCCGGGCCCATGATGCCGCGATAGAGCTTGCGCTCCATGATGCTGAAGCGTTCCTTGCTGATCGTGTCTTCACTTTGTGCGTGATAAACGAACAGTCGCGGAAGATAGAAGAGCCCGGCAAACCAGCACACGATGCTGACGATATGTAGCGCTTTGATCCACAGATAGAGCATTTTTGGTTATTCCCTGATTCACGGTAGGCCGGATAGTAGAGGCTTGAGCGTCCACACGTCACCTTGGCGGTTGTCGCAGGGGCGCGCGGCCCCTATTATCGACGGCTTTCCAGTGGGTTCGTTGAGGGCAGGTTTATGGTCAAGGTCGGTATCGTCGGCGGCACGGGTTACACCGGTGTCGAACTGCTGCGTCTATTGGCACAGCATCCGCAGGCAGAAGTGGTAGTGATCACTTCCCGATCCGAGGCCGGTCTGGCCGTGGCTGATATGTATCCGAACCTGCGCGGTCACTACGACGGTCTCGCATTCAGCGTGCCGGACATCAAGACCCTGGGCGCTTGCGACGTGGTGTTCTTCGCCACTCCGCACGGCGTTGCCCACGCACTGGCCGGCGAATTGCTGGCGGCCGGCACCAAGGTCATCGACCTGTCGGCAGACTTCCGTCTGCAGGACGCCGATGAATGGGCCAAGTGGTACGGCCAGCCGCACGGCGCGCCGGAGCTGCTGGACGAAGCGGTTTACGGCTTGCCGGAAGTCAATCGTGAGCAGATCAGGAAAGCACGCCTGATCGCGGTGCCGGGTTGTTATCCGACTGCGACGCAGCTGGGTTTCCTGCCGTTGCTTGAAGCGGGCATTGTCGACGCTTCGCACCTGATCGCCGACTGCAAGTCCGGTGTCAGCGGTGCCGGGCGTGGCGCTGCCGTAGGCTCGCTTTACTCCGAGACGTCGGAAAGCATGAAGGCCTATGCGGTGAAAGGTCATCGTCATCTGCCGGAAATTCGTCAGGGGCTGCGTCGTGCCGCAGGCAAGGATGTCGGTCTGACGTTCGTGCCACACCTGACGCCGATGATTCGTGGCATTCACTCCACGCTCTACGCAACCGTGGTGGATCGCTCGGTGGATCTGCAGGCGTTGTTCGAGAAGCGTTATGCCAATGAGCCGTTCGTCGATGTGATGCCGGCCGGCAGCCATCCGGAAACCCGCAGTGTGCGTGGCGCCAACGTCTGCCGCATCGCGGTTCACCGTCCACAGGATGGTGATCTGGTGGTGGTGTTGTCGGTGATCGACAATCTGGTCAAGGGCGCGTCGGGTCAGGCGGTGCAGAACATGAACATCCTGTTCGGTCTGGATGAGCGCTTTGGTCTGTCCCACGCCGGCATGCTGCCGTAACGACTGATCTTGCTTGGTAAAAAGGCCCGTCTGACGGGCCTTTTTGCATTCTGGTCGGTTGATCAACTTTATTGATATACCGTAACAATAGTTGACCGATTTTCTAGGACAAGCGGATAATGCGCGTCATCACGCATTATGGCGGCGTAACGCCGGGAGATAGTCAGCATGAGCGTCGAATCCTTCACCCCCACGGCTTTGCAATTCACTCAAGGTGCCGCGCACAAGGTGAAGAGCCTGGTCGATGAAGAGGGGAATGATCGCTTGAAGCTGCGCGTATTCGTTACGGGCGGCGGTTGTTCAGGGTTTCAGTACGGCTTCACCTTCGATGAAGATGTGGCCGAGGACGACACCATCGTCGAGCGCGAAGGCGTCAGTCTGGTGGTCGATCCGATGAGCTTCCAGTACCTGGCGGGTGCCGAGGTGGATTATCAGGAAGGTCTGGAAGGTTCGCGGTTCGTGATCAAGAACCCGAATGCCACCACCACTTGTGGTTGCGGCTCCTCGTTCTCGATCTGATCGCGCTTCACCGAACACAATAAAACGCCGCAGAACCTCACGGTTCTGCGGCGTTTTGTTATCTGGGATTTGTCAGTTGGGGTAGATGGCGCCGAGTACGCGCAGACCTTTGGCGCCAGTGACGCTCGGGCGGTTGGCGGCAATGCCTTCCAGACAGCAGTGGGCCAGCCAGGCGAAGGCCATGGCCTCGACCCAGTCCGGATCGACGCCGTGGGTCGATGTGCTGGCGACCTTGGTGTTGGGTAGCAGGTCGGCCAGGCGATTCATCAGTGTGGCGTTGTGAGCGCCGCCGCCGCATACCAAGAGCTCTTCGGTATTCGATTGAGCGCTTTGCAGCGATTCGACGATGGTCAGCGCCGTCAGTTCGAGCAGTGTCGCCTGTACGTTTTCGGGTGCGAACTCTGGCAGGTGCGACAGTTTCTGTTCCAGCCAGGGCAGGTTGAAAACTTCGCGGCCGGTGCTCTTCGGGCCTTGGGTCACGAAAAACGGATCGCTGAGCAGGGCTTTCAGCAGGGGCGGTTCGACCTTGCCGCTGGCTGCCCACTGCCCGTTACGGTCGTAGTTCTCGCCCCGTTGCTGATGAATCCAGGCATCCATCAGCACATTCCCCGGCCCGCAATCGAAACCGGCTACAGGCTTGTTCGGCTCAATCAGACTGAGATTGCTGAAACCGCCGACATTCAAGACCGCGCGGTTGCCGGTATGCTCTTCGAATAACGCTTCATGAAAGGCAGGAACCAGAGGAGCGCCCTGGCCGCCGGCGGCCACATCGCGGCTGCGGAAGTCGCTGACAACTGTGATGCCGGTCAGCTCGGTCAGCAGGGCAGGGTTGCCGATCTGCACAGTGAAACCGCGCGCAGGTTCGTGGCGAATGGTCTGGCCGTGGCTGCCGATCGCGCGAATGGCTTCAGGCTTGAGCTGTTGCTGTTCGAGGAGGGTATGGATCCCTTGCGCGGCGAGCTTCACCCAGTTCTGCTGGGCAATCGCCGAACGGGCGATTTCGTCAGGGCCGCTGGCGCACAAGCCAAGCAGCTCGGCGCGCAGGGTATCTGGCATGGAAATGTAGTGCGTGGCGACCAGATTGATCGCCGAGGATTGCTCGATCAGGGCGATGTCCAGCCCGTCGAGACTGGTGCCGGACATCACGCCGATATAAAGAGCCATGGCTTAACGTTTGCTCGAAGCCAGCATGGTGGCCTTCTCTTGGTCCATGCGAGCCATCAACGGCTGGCTCTGTGCCAGGAAGCGGGCGCGTTCGGCTTTGGCGATCGGGTCGGCCATCGGCAGCTTCTGGCCCAATGGATCGACGTGAACACCGTTGACCTGGAACTCATAGTGCAGGTGCGGGCCGGTGGACAGGCCGGTGGTGCCGATGTAACCGATCACCTGGCCCTGTTTGACGGTGCCGCCGGTCTTTACGCCCTTGGCGAAGCCTTGCATGTGGCCATACAGCGTACGGTAAGTGTTGCCGTGCTGGATGATCACGGTGTTGCCGTAACCGCCGCGACGGCCGGCCAGCAGCACTTTGCCGTCGCCGGCAGCCTTGATTGGCGTACCGCGTGGAGCGGCGTAGTCGACGCCTTTGTGGGCGCGGATCTTGTTGAGGATCGGGTGTTTGCGGCCCATGGAGAATTTCGAGCTGATGCGGGCGAAGTCCACCGGTGTACGGATGAACGCCTTGCGCATGCTGTTGCCATCGGCGGTGTAGTAGCTGCTGTTGCCCTGCTTGTTGGTGTAACGCACGGCAGTGTAAGTCTTGCCGCGGTTGGTGAACCGGGCGGAAAGGATCGGACCATTGCCAACGGCTTTGCCATTGACCACTTTCTGTTCATAGATCACATCGAACTCATCGCCCTGGCGGATATCCTGGGCAAAGTCCACGTCGTAGCCGAACACGCTGGCCATGTCCATGGTCAGGCTGTGGGACAGGCCTGCGCGGGCAGCGGACTGCGACAGCGAGCTGTTGATCACGCCGTGCACGTAGGCGGTGCGAACAGTCGGTTTGGCGGTGACGCGGTTGAACACATAACCCTTGTCATTCTTGGTCAGGGTGATGGTTTCAACGTCGCTGACCTTGCTGTGCAGGTTGGTCAGCTGGCCTTGTGGATTCAATTCGAATTCGAGTTTCTGGCCATGTTTGAGCTGGCTGAACTGCTTGGCTTGCTTGTCGCTGGCCAGCACTTCATGGACGGCCGCGGCCGGGAGACCGACTTTCTCGAACAGTGTAGAAAGCGTATCGCCCTTGGAGACGATCACTTCCCTGTGATTTGGAGCCTTCTTTTCTTCAGCTACCGGTGTCGGCGCTGGTGCAGCCTGAGCGGTTTCCTGCGTCTCTTCGGCGCTGTTTTCGATCTGCGCGAAAGGAGAGGCTACGGATTCGTTTGTGGCTTGAGCCGCCTCGGCAGCGTCTTGATCTTGTGTCAGTTGTTCAGCAGGACTTTCCAGTTCAAGGCTCAGCGTTGTCTTTTTGGCTTCAACATCACTGGATGGAAACACCAGGAGCGCCAGGCTGAGAAGGGCGGCGATACCACTCGCGGCGAGCAGGTGGGTCTTCGGGTAAAGCGGTGGCGCTTTAGACGGTTCAGTGGTCATAAGTAATTTGACTTTGAAAAAGATGAATTGGAAAAGATGAATGACATGATGAAGATGAAATAACTGTATAAAATATAACCAAATCATCCCTGAAGCAAGTCTGTGGACGCCCTGTCTGTGGATTGGCGTCCGTGCGCCGGGCAAAACTTGTATTTGGTGCGCGATCTTGTATGGTTGGTTCCCTTTGAATCTGAGCCTTGCGGGTCTGTTATGAAGTCGGTTGAAGAGCAGCTAGCGCTGATTAAACGTGGTGCGGAAGAACTGTTGGTCGAGTCCGAGCTGATCGAAAAGCTCAAGCGTGGCCAGCCGCTGCGAATCAAGGCCGGCTTCGATCCAACTGCGCCGGACCTGCACCTTGGTCACACTGTGCTTATTAATAAGCTGCGCCAGTTCCAGGAGCTGGGGCATCAGGTGATCTTCCTTATTGGTGATTTCACCGGAATGATCGGTGACCCGAGCGGCAAGAGCGCCACGCGTCCTCCTTTGACCCGTGAGCAGGTTCTGGAAAACGCCGAGACCTACAAGACTCAGGTGTTCAAGATTCTTGATCCGGCGAAAACCGAAGTCGCGTTCAACTCCACCTGGATGGATCAGATGGGGCCTGCGGACTTTATTCGTCTGACTTCGCAGTACACCGTCGCTCGCATGCTCGAGCGTGATGACTTCGACAAGCGCTACACCACCAATCAGCCGATCGCCATTCACGAATTCCTCTATCCGCTGGTTCAGGGTTATGACTCGGTTGCTTTGCGCGCTGACGTTGAGCTGGGTGGTACCGATCAGAAGTTCAACCTGCTAATGGGGCGTGAGCTGCAGCGTGGTTATGGCCAGGAAGCGCAGTGCATCCTGACGATGCCGTTGCTTGAAGGTCTGGATGGCGTGAAGAAGATGTCCAAGTCGCTGGGCAACTACGTCGGTATCCAGGAAGCGCCGGGTGTCATGTACAGCAAGCTGGTCTCGATTCCTGATGCGTTGATGTGGCGCTACTTCGAGTTGCTCAGCTTCCGTTCGATGGATGAGATCAATGCGTTCCGTGCCGATGTAGAGGCGGGCGCTAATCCTCGCGATATCAAGATCAAGCTGGCCGAAGAGATTGTTGCGCGCTTCCACGGTGAAGAGGCTGCGGCCAATGCTCACCGTGGTGCGGGTAACCGTATGAAAGATGGTGAGTTGCCGGATGATCTGCCAGAGGTCGAGTTGACTGCTTCCGAGGATATGCCGATTGCTGCTGTCCTTAATAAGGCCGGTCTGGTGAAGAACTCGGCGGCTGCTCGTGATCTGCTGGCCTCCGGTGGTGTGCGTGTAGATGGTGAGGTGGTTGATCGTTCCTTTATATACGTACTGGGCGCGACTCACGTTTGTCAGGCCGGCAAGAAGGCTTTTGCACGGATTTCGCTGAAATCTGAGTAAAGTTGAAATAAGGGGTTGACGGCGAATTCCAGAGGTCTATAATTCGCCCCACTTCCGGCGCAGTCGAAACGGAAAACTCCTTGAGATTCAATGAGTTAAGTAGGTTTCGAAGGCGGGTCGCTTCAGTTCATCGA